>NZ_JBEZVJ010000023.1:0-121538 GCF_040636935.1 Streptomyces sp. NPDC032940
AGCAGGGGCAGCGGGTCGGAGGTGGTGACCAGTTCGCGCAGCGGATACCGGGCCAGCACCGCGTCCACCTCCGGCGTCAACGCCGCCGCCAGCCGTGACGCAGCCGGACGCGACTCGTCCCGCAGCGCGTCGACGGCGGCGAGGAGCAGGGCGCGCCCCCGCCCCCGCGGCACGACCGCGGCGGCACGCTCGTACAGCCGCGCCCCTTCCTCCAGGACGAGCTCCGTGTCGATGCCCGCCGGGACCTTGATGCCCGCGTGGTGCCGCCAGGTGGTGACCGGATCGCCCCACGCCTCGACGGTGTACGACCACAGTCCGGGCTCCCCGGCGGTCACCGTGGCTCCCCAGCGGTCGGTGCCGGGGGCCAGTTCCCGCATCGGCGTCCACGGCCCCGGGCGGCCCCGCGGATCTCTCAGGACGACGTTGGCCGCCACCGCGTCGTGCCCCTCCCGGAACACGGTGGCCGATATCGGGAACTCCTCGCCGGTGACGGCCTTGGCGGGCCGGCGGCCGGCCTGGACGACGGGGCGTACATCGAGGACGGGGATGCGTCCGACGACGGTGGACTCCCCGCCCGAGGGTGGTTCCGGGACCGGCGGGCCGGCATCGGCCGGGCGCGCGGGGGACGCTCCGGTGCCGGGTGCGGCGGGGGATGACGAGTGGTGCGTGGCGGGCATGACCGCTCCTGTCCGCGTCAACGAGGGTGGGCGGATGACTCTGGGGAGGTGGGTCCTGCGGGGTGTGCCGCGTGGGGTGTACCGCAGGAGCCTTCCCACACTGTTCGGGTGGGCAATCCGGCACTTTGTTAACTACTCGCGCGTATGTCGACACATGCGGCGGGTCCCGACCGAACGCCTTCCCGCGCGCCGCTCCCGCAATCCGTGCCTCCGCGACAAGTGCAGCTTTTCGTGCGGGGCGACATGCCACAAGAAGGCCGATGGGGAAAGATCCGGCCATATCGACACGCCGGTGCGCACCGGCCCGTCCGGCGTACGAGGACGCGGGCCGTTCAAGCCGATTGAGGGGTCATGGGGCGAAGCGCCCAGCATGGGACAGACCGGCGCCGGTAACGTCATATGCGACGAGGTAACACGCACCCCGTCCAATCGAGCGAATGCGCAGAGGTGGAGTGTGAAGGCGATCCGTCGACTGACCGTCCGTCCCGTTCTCCCCGACCCCCTCCGGCCACTCAGCGATCTGGCCCGCAATCTGCGCTGGTCCTGGCATGCGGAGACCCGCGACCTCTTCCAGTCCGTCGACCCCGGACGCTGGGCCGAGTCCGGCCGCGACCCGGTGCGGCTCCTCGGCACCGTCCCGCCCGCGCGCCTGGCGGAGCTGGCCGGGGACCAGGGCTTCCTGGGCCGGCTGACCGCGGTGGCCGGCGACCTCGACCACTACATGACCGGTGACCGCTGGTACCAGACCCAGCCGGGCCGACTGCCCGCCGCCGTCGCCTACTTCTCCCCCGAGTTCGGCATCACCGCCGCCCTGCCCCAGTACTCCGGCGGTCTCGGCATCCTGGCCGGCGACCATCTGAAGGCGGCCAGCGACCTCGGGGTGCCGCTCATCGGGGTCGGCCTGCTCTACCGGCACGGCTACTTCCGGCAGTCCCTGTCCCGGGACGGCTGGCAGCAGGAGCACTACCCCGTCCTCGACCCCCACGAGCTGCCGCTGGCCCTCCTCAAGGAGTCCGACGGCACGCCCGCCCGCGTCGCCCTCGCCCTGCCCGGCGGCCGGGAGCTGCGGGCCCGGATCTGGCTGGCCCAGGTCGGCCGGGTGCCGCTGCTGCTCCTGGACTCGGACGTCGAGGACAACGACCTCGGCGAACGCGGCGTCACCGACCGGCTCTACGGCGGCGGCAGCGAACACCGGCTCCTCCAGGAGATGCTCCTCGGCATAGGAGGTGTCCGGGCGGTGCGCACGTACTGCCGGCTCACCGGCCACGCCGCACCGGAGGTGTTCCACACCAACGAGGGCCACGCCGGGTTCCTGGGCCTGGAGCGCATCGCCGAACTCTGCGACCAGGGACTGGAGTTCGGCTCCGCGCTGGAGGCGGTCCGGGCGGGCACCGTCTTCACCACGCACACGCCCGTGCCGGCCGGCATCGACCGCTTCGACCGCGAACTGGTCGCCCGCCACTTCGGCCCCGGCGCCGAACTCCCGCGCATCGACGCCGAGCGTGTCCTCCGGCTCGGCATGGAGACCTACCCCGGCGGCGAGCCGGGCCTGTTCAACATGGCCGTGATGGGACTGCGCCTGGCCCAGCGGGCCAACGGCGTCTCCCTGCTGCACGGCGCCGTCAGCCGGGAGATGTTCTCCGGGCTGTGGCCCGGCTTCGACGCCGAGGAGGTGCCGATCACCTCCGTCACCAACGGTGTGCACGCCCCGACCTGGGTGGCCCCCGAGGTGTTCCGGCTCGGCGCCCGGCAGATCGGCGCCCAGCGCGCCGAGGACGCCCTGACCATCGGCGGCTCGGACCGCTGGGACTCCGTCGCCGACATCCCCGACCAGGACATCTGGGAGCTGCGCCGCACCCTGCGCGAGCAGCTGGTCACCGAGGTGCGCGAGCGGCTGCGGGCCTCCTGGCGGCAGCGCGGCGCGGGCACGGCCGAGCTGGGCTGGATCGACGACGTCCTCGACCCGGACGTGCTCACCATCGGGTTCGCGCGACGCGTCCCGTCGTACAAGCGGCTCACGCTGATGCTGCGCGACCGCGACCGGCTGACGGAACTGCTGCTGCACCCCGAGCGGCCGGTCCAGATCGTCGTCGCCGGCAAGGCGCACCCGGCGGACGACGGCGGCAAGCGGCTGGTGCAGGAGCTGGTCAGGTTCGCGGACGACCCGCGGGTCCGGCACCGCATCGTGTTCCTGCCCGACTACGGCATGGCGATGGCGCAGAAGCTCTACCCGGGCTGTGACATCTGGCTGAACAACCCGCTGCGGCCCCTGGAGGCGTGCGGCACCTCCGGCATGAAGGCGGCGCTCAACGGGTGCCTCAACCTGTCGGTGCTGGACGGCTGGTGGGACGAGTGGTACCAGCCGGACTTCGGCTGGGCGATCCCCACCGCCGACGGGGCCGGGACCGACGCCGACCGGCGCGACGCCATAGAGGCCGCCGCCCTCTACGACCTGCTGGAGCAGCGGATCACCCCGCGCTTCTACGAGCGGGGCGCGAGCGGGCTGCCCGACCGGTGGATCGAGATGGTCCGCAGGACGCTGAGCCTGCTCGGGCCCAAGGTGCTGGCCGGCCGCATGGTCCGGGAGTACGTCGAGCGGCTGTACACCCCGGCGGCCGAGGCACACCGCGCGATGGACCCGGACTCCGCCCGGGGGCTCGCCGAGTGGAAGACCCGGCTGCGGGCGGCCTGGCCCGGAGTGAGCGTCGACCACGTCGAGACGTCCGCGCCCGCCGCCACGGCGGAGCTCGGCACGACCCTCGGCCTGCGGGTGCGGGTGAACCTCGGGGAGCTCGCCCCGGACGACGTCGAGGTCCAGGCGGTCTCCGGCCGGGTGGACTCCGAGGACCGCATCACGGACGCGGCCACCGTGCCGCTGAAACCGGTGGGCGGCCCCGACCTGGAGGGCCGCTGGCTGTACGAGGGCCCGCTCGCCCTGGACCGCACCGGCCCCTTCGGTTACACCGTCCGCATCCTGCCCGCGCACCGGCTGCTGGCGTCCGGCGCGGAGGCCGGTCTGGTCGCGGTGCCGTCGGACGAGCTGGGGGAGGCGGCGGGAATGCTGATGAGGTGAGCGCCCCGGGTGAGGGCGAGGGCAGGGGGGGGAGGGGGCGGCCGGGCTCAGTCCTCCTCCTCGCCGCCGCTCAGCCGCCGCAGGACGGTCCCGCAGCGGCGGGCGTAGGCGTGCTGGAAGCCCCGGCTCGCCGGTCCGCCGGCCTTCGCGTACCACTTCGCCGGGCGGCTGAAGGCGGTCACCGTCAGCCAGACCGTGCCGTCGCCGGTGCGGTCGACGACGAAGGCCTCCTCGCCGGACTCGGGGTGCCCGGGCAGGGTGCCGTACGCCCAGCCGGCCCGGCGGTGCTCCTCCAATGTCCACACCACCCGGCAGGGCGCCTTGATCATCCCGGCGAGGGTGACGGTGACGTCGACGCCGGGCGCGGCACGGTCCGCGCTCGCGTCGATGCCGACGCCCGTCGCCCGGTGCATCTCCCAGGTGAGCACGGCCTCGGCCGCCCGCCGGAAGACCGGCTCGCCCTCCCCGAGGCGCGTGCGTACGTGCAGGGGGCGGAAGCCGGGCGGGCAGGGGGCCTGCTCGCGGGTGGCGCCGACGTCGTCGTACGTGAAGGACATGGGCACCAAGGGTAGGGCGGCACCCGGGAACCGGAGGTTCCGGGTGCCGCCCCTCACGGTGCCGGCGCAGCTGCCGGTGCCGGTCAGCTCACGTTGATCGCGGTCCAGGCCGCGGCCACCGCCTTGTACTCGGTGCTGGTCGATCCGTACAGGGCCGACGCCGCGTTCAGGGTCGCGGTGCGGGCGGCCTTGTAGTTGGTCGTCGACGTCATGTACGTGGTCAGCGCCTTGTACCAGATCTGCAGCGCCTTGGCGCGGCCGATGCCGGTGACGGTGGAGCCGTTGTACGTCGGGGAGTTGTAGCTGACCCCGTCGATGGTCTTCGCCCCGCTGCCCTCGGCGAGCAGGAAGAAGAAGTGGTTGGCCGGGCCGGACGAGTAGTGCACGTCGACGCTGCCGAGCGTGGAGGACCAGTAGTCCTTGGACGCCCCGTCCTTGCTGGGCTTGTCCATGTAGCGCAGCGGGGTGCCGTCGCCGTTGATGTCGATCTTCTCGCCGATGAGGTAGTCGCCCTTGTCGGCGGAGTTGGCCGCGTAGTACTCCACGCCGGTGCCGAAGATGTCGCTGGTCGCCTCGTTGAGGCCGCCGGACTCGCCGCTGTAGTTGAGGCCCGCGGTGTTGGAGGTGACGCCGTGGCTCATCTCGTGCCCGGCGACGTCGAGCGAGGTCAGCGGGCTGGTGTTCCCGTAGCCGTCGCCGTAGGTCATGCAGAAGCAGCTGTCGGACCAGAAGGCGTTGACGTACTGGTTGCCGTAGTGCACCCGGGAGTAGGCGGCCTTGCCGTCGTTCTTGATGCCGTTGCGGCCGAAGGTGTTCTTGTAGAAGTCCCAGGTGACCTGGGCGCCGTAGGCGGCGTCCACGGCGGCCGTCTGGTCGGTGGAGGAGCTGGAGGCGGTGCCGGTGCCCCACACGTCGTCGGCGTCGGTGAACAGCGTGCCGGTGCCGGAGGTCTTGCGGGCCAGGTTGTACGTCTTGTGGCCGCCGCGCGCCGTGTCGTACAGCTGGTACGTCGAGCCCGACTTGTAGGTGCCGAGGGTGACCGTGCCCGAGTACAGGCTCTTGCCGGAGCCCGTCTCGATGCCCTGGTACTCGTGCAGCTTGGCGCCGGTGGCGGCGTCGGTGATGACGTGCAGCTCGTTGGGGGTGCCGTCGTCCTGGAGGCCGCCGACGACGGTCTCGTAGGCGAGGACCGGCTTGCCGTCGGCCGCCCAGATCACCTTGCGGGGCGCGGAGCCGGCCGCGGTCTTCGAGGACCCGGCGTCCTTCGCGGCGCCCAGCGCCTGCTGCTCGGCCTCGGCCGCGGCGATCTTCGGCGTCACGGTGGCCACCTTGATGGCCGCGTTCGTCGCTCTGGTCACGCCCTGGGCCGCCCCGGACTTCGCCTGGTGCACGATGAGGTCGCCGCCGAGGACCGGCAGGCCCGCGTAGGTGCGCTCGTAGCGGGTGTGGACGGTGCCGTCGACGTCCCGCACGACGTCCTTGACGACCAGCTTCTCCTGGGTGCCGAGGCCTATCTGCCGCGCCGTCGCGGCGGCGGACTGCTGCTGCTCCTGGATGAGCGCGGTGCGGGCGGAGTCCGACAGCAGCACCGGGGCGCCCGGCAGGGCGCGCGGCGCGGCGGAGTCGGCGGCGGCGGTGCCGGCGGTCAGGCCGGTGGTGAGCAGGGCGCCGGACGCGACGGCGGTGGCGACGGCCAGCGTGGTGCGCTTGTGGCGCGCGAACAGGGAGGACACACAAGCTCCTTCGGTGGGGGAGTCCGGTCGGCTTTTCGGGTGGCCGGCCGGCGTTGACTGCGAAGTTGTGCGGCGGGTGAGGGAAGACTGGCACCAGTGCCGCGTACATGTCAGTGGGGTCGAATGATGTTGGCCGAAAATCGACGAACGGGTGAATGTTGCGGGAACATGAACCCGCGTGACCTCGGCAAAAGCGCAACCCCACCCGCGTATGGGCTTGGCAAAAAGCGGACGGGCATGGGGAGGGCGCCGCCCCCGGGAGTCAACCTCCGGGGACGGCGCCCTGACTGTGGTGGGACGGTGCGGGCCTACGGGAAGGTCAGGCGCCAGGCGTCGATGTAGCCGGTGTCCGCCGGGCCCTGGTCCTGGACGCGCAGCTTCCAGGTGCCGTTGGCCGATTCGGACGAGGCGTTGACCGTGTAGGTCTCGTGCACGTCCGCCGCCGGGTCGTAGCCGCTGGACTTGAGCGCGTACACCGAGCCGTCCGGGGCGATCAGGTCGATCTTGAGGTCACCGCGCCAGGTGTGCACGATGTCGACGCCCACCTGGAGGTTGCTCGGCGCGTTGCCGGTGCGGCCGGAGACCGTGATCGAGGAGGTCACCGCGGACCCGTAGTCGGGGATGTTCACGTTGGCGGTGTTCTCGACGGTCGTGCCGCCCCCGCCGCCGCCGCCCGAGCGCGAGCCGACGTTGATGGCCGCCCACGCGTCCTGGACCGCCTTGTACTCGGCACTGTCGGTGCCGTACAGCTCACCGGTGGCCGCGAGGGTGCCGGTGCGGGCGCCCGCGTAGTTGGTGGTCGACGTGAACTTCGTGGTCAGCGCGCGGAACCAGATCTTCTCCGCCTTCGCGCGGCCGATGCCGGTGACCGGAAGGCCGTCCGAGGTGGGCGAGTTGTAGGTGACACCGTTGATGGTCTTGGTGCCGCTGCCCTCGCTCAGCAGGTAGAAGAAGTGGTTGGCCGGGCCGGACGAGTAGTGGACGTCGATCCCGCCGAGACCGGAGTACCACGAGTCCTTGGACGCGCCGTCCTTGCTCGGCTTGTCCATGTAGCGCAGCGGGCTGCCGTCCCCGTTGATGTCGATCTCCTCGCCGATGAGGTAGTCACCGACGTCCGAGGAGTTGTTCGCGTAGAACTCGACCGCGCTGCCGAAGATGTCCGAGGTGGCCTCGTTGAGGCCGCCGGACTCGCCGCTGTAGTTGAGGCCCGCGGTGTTGGAGGTGACGCCGTGCGTCATCTCGTGCGCGGCCACGTCGATGGACGTCAGCGGGTGGGTGTTGCCCGAGCCGTCGCCGTAGGTCATGCAGAAGCAGCTGTCCGACCAGAAGGCGTTGACGTAGTTGTTGCCGTAGTGGACCCGCGAGTACGCGCCCACACCGTCGCCGCGGATGCCGGAGCGGCCCTGGACGTTCTTGTAGTAGTCCCAGGTCAGCGCGGCGCCGTAGTGGGCGTCGGCGGCGGCGGTCTCCGTGTTGGACGCGCTGCCGTTGCCCCAGGTGTCGTCGGAGCCGGAGTAGAGCGTGCCGGTGCCGGAGGTGCCGCGGTTCAGGTTGTACGTCTTGTGGTTGCCGCGCGTCGTGTCGGTCAGCGTGTACGACGACCCGGACTGCGCGGTGCCCAGCGTCACGGTGCCGCTGTACATCGTGTTGCCGGTGCCCTCGTGGATCGCCTGGTACTCGTACAGCTTGGCGCCGGTGGCCGCGTCGGTGACGACGTGCAGCTCGTTCGGCGTGCCGTCCTCCTGGAGGCCGCCCACGACCGTCTCGTACGCCAGGACCGGCGTGCCGTTGCCCGCCCAGATCACCTTGCGCGGGGCACGGTCGGTCCCGGGCTGCGCGGCGCCGGCGGCCCTGGCGGCGGAGACCGCCTGCTGCTCGGCCTTGGCGGCGGTGATCTTCGGCGTCACGGTGGCCGGCTTGATGGCCTTGGCCGTGGCCTTCACGACCTGCTTCGTGGCGCCCGACGGGGCGGTGGTGACGACCAGGTCGCCGCCGAGCACGGGCAGCCCGTCGTAGGTGCGCTCGTAGCGGGTGTGCAGGGTGCCGTCGCGGTCCTTGACCACGTCCCGGACGACCAGCTTCTCCTTGGCGCCCAGGCCCAGGTCGCCGGCCGTCTCGGCCGTGGCGGCGCCCGCGTCCCGGATCAGCTCCGCGCGCTGGGACGGGGTGAGCTTGACCGACTCGGCGCCCGGCGCGGGGGCCGGCTGCGGGGCCGCGGTGGCTCCGCCCGCCTGGAAGGCCGTGGCGATCAGCGCGGCGACACCGGCGAGGGCGATGCCCGCCGCGCGGCGGTGCGTGGTGTGGGAGGTGCGTCTGTGGGGAGTGCTGCTGCTCAACACTGACTCCTTCTGCGTGGCCGCGGGTCGCGCGGCCAGGGGAGACCGGACGGCGGGTGAGCCGACCGGGCAGTACGGGGTGGTACGCAGAAACCACGTGCAAGGAGCTGGCCACGGCACAGCGCTGATGACGATGCTGTGGGGGCGCTGTGGAGCGGCCGTGGGAAGAGTGGCAGGAGACCCGGGCGCTTGTCAGGACCGCGTCAGTAAGTTGGCCGGAAATCGTTCGTTGTCCGGGCGTTCATGTTCGATATACGGATTCGTTGCCTGGCGGCCCGTACTGACTGCCCGCTCAGCCGGCTGGCCGCCCGGCATCACCGGCGGAGGTGCTTTCGCGGGCCTGACCGTGCCACGACGCCCACAGCGCCGCGTACGCCCCGCCGGCCGCCACCAGCTCGTCGTGCGTACCGATTTCGGTCAGCCGGCCCTCCTCCATCACGGCCACACGGTCGGCGTCGTGCGCGGTGTGCAGCCGGTGCGCGATGGCGATGACCGTACGGCCCTCCAGCACGGCGGCGAGCGCCCGCTCGGTGTGCCGGGCCGTCGTCGGGTCCAGCAGGGCGGTGGCCTCGTCCAGGATCAGGGTGTGCGGATCGGCCAGCACCACCCGGGCCAGGGCGAGCTGCTGGGCCCGCGAGCCGTCGGCGCGGCCGGCGTCGCCGCCCAGCTCGGTGTCCAGTCCGCCCGGCAGCTCCCGCACCCACTCCGCGGCGCCGACCGCGGCGAGCGCGGCCCACAGCGCGTCGTCCGTGGCGTCCGGTTCGGCGATGAGCAGATTGTCCCGAACCGTACCCAGGAAGACATGGTGCTCCTGGGTGACCAGCACGACCTGGCGGCGCAGCCGCTCCGGCGCCAGCGCGACCACGGGCACCCCGCCCACCGTCACCGAGCCCTCGTCCGGGGCGTCGACCCCCGCGAGCAGCCGGCTCAGCGTGGTCTTGCCCGCCCCGGACGGACCGACGACCGCCAGCCGTTCACCCGGCCGCACGGTCAGGTCCACCCCGCGCAGCACCTCGCCGCCCCGCTCGTACGCGTAGCGCACCCCGGACACGTCGAAGCGGTCGTCCGCCGGGACCGCCGTGTCGTCCGCCGCGGCCCGCGGGGCCAGCGCGAGCCCTTCCACCCGGGCGAAGGAGGCGCCGCTGCGCTGGAGTTCCTCGAAGCGCATCAGCACCTCGTCGAGCGGCACGGTCAGCTGCTGGAGGTACAGCGCACAGGCCACCACCGCGCCCACGCTCACCATGCCGTGCGCGTGCAGGACCCCGCCGGCCAGCAGCACGCCCGCCACCGGCACCACGTACGACACCTCGATCACCGGGAACAGCACACTGCGCAGGTACAGCGTGTGGAACCGGGCGCGCCGCGAGACCTCCAGCGCCCGGCGGCTCGCCCCGACCCGCCGCCCGGCCAGCCCGAACGCCTCGATCGTGCGGGCGCCCGCCACCGTCGAGGCGACGATCTCCGCGACGTCCGAATTGGCCGCCCCCTCGGCGAGATAGCCGTCCCGCGCATGCCGCAGATACCAGCGCAGCGCCCACCGGATCGGCAGCAGCAGCACCAGCGCCACCGCGCCCAGCGGCGGGGAGAGCACGAACAGGGCGGCGCTGAGGAACAGCGTCTGCACGGCGTTGACCAGCAGGTCCGGGCCGGCGTCGCGCAGGGTGGTGCCGACGGTGGTCACATCGGCCGTGCCCCGGGTCGTCAGGTCCCCGGTACCCGCCCGCTCCACCACGGACGCGGGCAGCGCCAGCGCCCGGTCCACGAACCGCTCCCGCACCCGGGCCAGCGTCCGCTCACCGAAGCGGTGACCCACGTACCGGGCCCAGCGGGCCAGCAGCAACTGGGCCGCCGAGCACGCCAGGATGGCGACCGCCATCCGGTCCACGGCGTCCACCCCGCCCCCGGCCCGCACCTCGTCGACGATGCGGCCCAGCAGCCACGGACCGGCGAGCCCGGCCAGCGCCGCCAGCGCGTTCAGCCCGAGGAGCGCGGCGAACGCCCGCCCGTCGGCCCGCACCAGTCCGGCCATCGCCCGCCGTACGGCGGCACGCCCGGCGACCGGGAGCCCGCCCGGCCCGCCCTGCTCCCGCGAGGTCATCGCACGGGCTCCTCTTCCTCGGCGTCTTCCTTCTCGCGGCCCTCTTCCTCGGCCTCCCGCGCGACCAGCGCCCGGTAGCCCGGCTCGGCGTCGAGCAGGTCCCGGTGGCTCCCGACGGCCGCGACCTTGCCGTCGACGAGGTAGTGCACGACGTCCGCCCGGTCGAGCACCAGCGGCGACGTGCAGGCCAGCACGGTCGTCCGGCCCGCGCGCTCCGCCCGCAGCCGCTCCGCCACCGCCGCCTCCGTGTGCGCGTCCAGGGCCGACGTCGGCTCCACGGCCAGCAGCACCTCGGGATCCGCCGCCACGGCCCGGGCCAGCCGCACCCGCTGCCGCTGACCGCCCGACAGATCGCGGCCCTGCGCGGCCACGACGGTGTCCAGCCCCTCGGGCAGACCCCGCACGATGTCGTCGGCGGCGGCCGCGTCGAGGGCCCGGGAGAGCCGGTCCTCCGAGGGCATGTCCCTGGGACGCGGTCCGCCGGCGCCGATGACCTCGCGCAGGGTGCCGGCGAACAGGTCGGCCTCCGCCTCCGCCACCAGAATGCGCTCCCGCACCCGCCCCAGCGGGATCTCGGTCAGCGGGACATCGCCCCAGGTGACGTCGGAGGGTGCGTACCGGCCGAGGCGGTCGATCACGTCGGCCGCGTCGGCCGGCCGGGCGCCGGCCAGCACGGTCAGCCGCCCCGGCGCCACCCGCACCCCGGACGCCGGGTCGTACAGCGCCGACGGCTCCGCCGGGGCCTCGCGCGTGCCCTCGTCCGGCTCGGGCTCCAGCCGCAGGAACGCGACCACACGGCGGGCGGCCACCACACCCCGGCTCAGCTGATGGCTCATCTCGATCAGGAATGCCACCGGCCAGCCCAGCGCCACGACATAGCCGTACACCGACACCAGCTCGCCCACGCTGATCTCGCCGCGTGCGGCCAGCCGGGCGCCCAGCCAGGTCACCAGCCCCAGGAACAGCATCGGCAGTCCCACCCCGATGGCCTGGATCCAGCTGGTCACCGCCCCCACCCGGTACCCCTGCTCGCGCAGCCGCGCCGAGTCCCGCCGGAAGGCGTCCGCGACCAGCGACTTGCCGCCCAGCCCGTTCAGCACCCGCAGCCCGCCCGCCAGGTCGCCGATCCGCGCGGTGAGCACGCTCTGCCGCTCCCGGTACTCGGCCTCCCGGCCCTGCAACCGGCCCATCAGCGGCCCCAGCAGCACTCCGAGGACCGGTACGCCGAGCAGTACCACCAGGGCCAGCCGCGCCGACACCGACAGCATCAGCCCGCCTACGGCCGCGTAGGCGACGACCGCCCCGATGCCGGGCCCCACCGCGGTGAGCGACTGGCTGATCGTCTGCACGTCGCCCACCCCGATGGTGACGACCTCGCCGGTCCCCACCTGCCGCCGCAGCGCCGCGCCGAGCCGTGTGGCATGCCCGACGACGACCTTGACCGTGCGGAAGTTGGCGTCCATCCGGACCCGCGTCATCGTGCGGTGCCGCATGATGCCCAGCCAGGCGTTGACCACCCCGGCCGCGGCCAGGGCCCCCGTCCAGCCGGCCAGCGCGCCCAGGTCACCCGGCTCCAGCCCGTGGTCGACCGCCCGCGCCATCAGGTACGGCGTCGCCGCCAGCAGCACCATCCACGCGCTGGCCAGCACCGCCCCCGCCGCACAGCGCCGCCACTGCCGCCCCACCAGCCACCACAGGTACCGCCAGCCGCCCCGCAGGTCGGGCGTGCCGGGATCCTCGTACGCGTCGACCGAGGTGCCGCCCGTGCGCCACCCTCCGGTGCCGCTCACGCGAGACTGTCCCGCCACGCCTTGTGCAGGTCCGCGAACCGGCCCGTCCCCGCGACCAGTTCGGCCGGGGCGCCGTCCTCCACGATCCGGCCGTGCTCCATCACCAGCACCCGGTCCGCGATCCCCACGGTCGACAGCCGGTGCGCGATCACCACCGCCGTACGGCCCTTCAGCACCGTCGCCATGGCCCGCTGCACCGCGCGCTCACCCGGAACGTCCAGCGAGCTGGTCGCCTCGTCCAGGATCAGCACCGCCGGATCGGCGAGCAACGCCCGCGCGAACGCCACCAGCTGCCGCTGACCGGCGGAGATCCGGCCGCCCCGCTTGCGGACGTCCGTGTCGTAGCCGTCGGGCAGCGCGGCGATGAAGTCGTGGGCGCCGATCGCCTTCGCGGCCCGCTCGATCTCCTCCCGCGTGGCCTCCGGACGCCCGATGGCGATGTTCTCGGCGACCGTCCCGGAGAAAAGGAACGCCTCCTGCGTCACCATCACCACCCCGCGCCGCAGCTCGGGCACGGCGAGGTCGCGCAGGTCGGTGCCGTCGAGCAGGACCCGCCCTTCGGAGGGGTCGTAGAACCGGGCGAGCAGCTTGGCCAGCGTCGACTTGCCCGCGCCCGTCGAGCCGACCACGGCGACGGTCTGGCCGGCCGGGATCGTCAGGTCGAAGCGGGGCAGCACCTCGCCGCCGGTGCGGTAGCCGAAGCGGACCGCGTCGAAGACCACCTCGCGCCCCGGGTGCTCCGACACCGGCGGCGGCAGCTCCTTCGGCGCGGCCGGCTCGGGCACGGACGGCGTCTGCGCCAGCAGCCCCGCGATCTTCTCCAGCGAGGCAGCCGCCGACTGGTAGGAGTTGAGGAACATGCCGAGCCGGTCGATCGGGTCGTACAGCCGGCGCAGGTACAGCACCGCCGCCGCCAGCACACCGAGCGCCAGCGTGCCCTCGGCGACCCGGTAGGCGCCCCACAGCACGATCCCCGCGACGGCCGTGTTGGCGACCAGCCGGGAGCCCACGACATATCGGGCCATCTCCAGCAGCGCGTCGCCGTTGGTCACCTCGTGCCGCCGGTTCAGGACGGTGAAGTCCGCGTCGTTGGCGGCCTCCCGGCGGAAGGCGCGCACCGGCCGGATGCCGTTCATCGTCTCCACGAACTTCACGATCACCGCCGCGATCGCCGTGGACCGCTTCCGGTACACCCGGCCCGCGCGGCGCTGGTACATCCGCACCAGCGCGTACAGCGGTCCGAACGAGGCGACCGCGACCGCGCCGAGGCCCAGGTCCAGCCACAGCAGCATCGCCGAGATGTAGACGAAGGACAGGACGACCGTGACCAGCTCCTGCAGCCCCTCGCTGAGCAGCTCCCGCAGCGACTCGACGTCGGTGGTGGATCGGGAGATGAGCCGCCCCGACGTGTAGCGCTCGTGGAAGTCGACGCTGAGCGCCTGAGCGTGCCGGAAGATCCGGCCCCGCAGGTCCAGCAGCACGTCCTGGTTGACGCGGGCGGACGCGGCGATGAACGCGTACTGGAGGGCACCGGCGGTCAGCGAGCACAGCAGGTATCCGGCGCCGACCGCGACCAGCGGACCGTGGTCGCCGTCGCGGAAGGCCGGCACGGCACGGTCGATGGCGTACGCCACCAGCAGGGGCCCCGCCTGCACGGCCGCCTGCTGGAGCAGCAGGATCAGCACCGTGATCGCGACGCGGGCCCGCATCGGCGCCAGCAGCGAGCGCAGCAGGGCAGCCGTGGCGCCCGGCGGGCTGGGCAGGACGTCGCGGTCGAAGTCGTCGCCGGTGTGCTCCCCGTCCCCGGGCCGGGGCGGATCCTCCGCCTCGCCGGGAGCGGGCGGGGAGGTGATGGGGGCCGTCATCGCCGGTCGTCCTCCTGTTCCTCGGCGCCGGACATCAGATGGGCGTACTCGGCGTTCGTGCGCAGCAGTTCGTGATGGGTGCCGACGGCGGCGATCCGGCCGCCGGACAGCAGGGCCACCCGGTCGGCGAGCAGCACGGTGGAGGGCCGGTGGGCGACGATCAGCGCGGTGGTGTCCGCGAGCACCCGGCGCAGGGCGGCCTCGACGGCGGCCTCCGTGTGCACGTCCAGCGCGGACAGCGGGTCGTCGAGGACGAGGAACCTCGGCCCGCCGACCACGGCCCGCGCGAGCGCGAGACGTTGCCGCTGGCCGCCGGAGAGACTGAGGCCCTGCTCGCCGACCTGGGTCCCGGTGCCCTGCGGGAGGGCGTGCACGAAGTCGGCCTGCGCGACGGAGAGCGCCCGCTCCAGGGCGTCGGGACCGGTGCCCTCGCCGGCGCCCATCAGCACGTTCTCGCCGACGGTGGCCGAGAAGAGCGTGGGCTCCTCGAAGGCCACGGCGACCAGAGCGCGCAGCTCCTCGCGGGGCAGGGCGGCGATGTCCTCGCCGTCCAGCGTGATCCGCCCCTCGGTCACCTCGTGCAGCCGGGGGATCAACGCGGTCAGCGTGGTCTTCCCGCTCCCGGTGGCACCGACGAGGGCCATGGACTCCCCGGGCCGGACATGCAGGTCGAGCCCGTCGAGGAGGGGCGGGGAACCGGGGGGTGCGTCGGGGTAACGGAAGCGGACGTTCTCGAACCGAAGGCCTTCGACGCGCCCGGTGCTGCTGTCGGCCGGGGGCTGGTCGCGCTGCTCGGCGCTGCGAGGTGCCTCCCCCAGTGCCTGAACGGCCTGGGAGGTACCCCCATCGCCCACCCGTGCCGCCCCAGCGGCACGGCTGCCCGCAGCTATGCCGGTTTCCGGCTCCGCGTCCATCACCTCGAAGTACCGGTCCGTAGCCGTCGCCGCCTCCTGACTCATCGCCAGCAGGAACCCGATCGACTCCACCGGCCACCGCAGGGCCAGCGCCGTCGACAGGAACGCCACCAGCGTCCCCGCCGACAACGCCCCGTCCGCCACCTGCACCGCCCCCACCACCAGCGCCGCACCGATCGCCAGCTCCGGCAGCGTGACGATGACCGCCCAGATCGCCGCCAGCAGCCGCGCCTTGCGCAGCTCCGTGCCGCGCAGCGTGTGCGACAGCTCGTGGAAGGCGCGGGCCTGACTGCGGTGCCGCCCGAAGCCCTTGATGACCCGGATGCCGAGCACGCTCTCCTCGACCACGGTCGTCAGATCCCCGACCTGGTCCTGCGCGCGCCGCGCCACCTCGGAGTACTTCTTCTCGAAGACCGCGCAGGTCAGCATCACCGGAATCGCCGGTCCGAGGATCACCAGCCCCAGCGTCCAGTCCTGCACCAGCATGATGCCCACGCCGACCAGGATCGTGACGCCGTTGACCAGAAGGAACGTCAGCGGGAAGGCGAGGAACATGCGCAGCAGCATCAGATCCGTCGTCCCGCGCGACAGCAACTGCCCCGACGCCCACCGGTCGTGGAAGGCGACCGGCAGCCTTTGCAGATGCCGGTACAGATCCGCCCGCATCCCCGCCTCGACGCCGGCCAGCGGCCGGGCCACCAGCCAGCGCCGCAGCCCGAACAGCAACGCCTCCGCCAGCCCCAGGAGCAGCAGATACAGCGCGCCCAGCCACACGCCCGCCGGGTCGCGGTCGGCGACCGGCCCGTCCACCATCCACTTCAGGACGAGCGGGATCACCAGCCCCACGCAGGAGGCGAGTATCGCCACGAACGCGGCGGTGGACAGCCGCGCCCGCACGGGACGGACGTACGGCCACAGCCGCAGCAGGGAACGGACGGAGGACCGCCTTCCGGCGGAGTCCGGGGCGGGGGCAGGTGTCGTGGGCATCAGCAGCGAGCCTACGGTTCGCCACTGACACTGCCCACCGAGTTTTCGTCGCCCCGAGGGTCGTACGGAGGCATCGGCGGCCCGGGCGGTGCGCCGCCCGGCGCACCGCCCGCAGTGCCGTACCCCCGTGTCAGCCCGTCGGGTACGGCAGCAGTCCGGCGTCGGTCTTCTCCCAGGCCGCCTTCAGCTCCGCGAGCAGCGCGGGCCGGTCCGCGGCGAGATCGGCCTGCTCGCGGGCGTCCACCGCCAGGTCGAACAGGTGGTCGCGGCCGTCGGCGTCGCGGTAGTACTTCCAGTCGCCGCGCCTGAGTGCCCGGTTGCCCCGAACCCGCCAGAACAGGTCGCGCTCCGGCACCTTCTCGCCGCGCAGCAGGTAGCCGGCGAGGCTGTGCCCGTCGAGCGGGTACGCCGGGTCCGGCCGGGCGCCGCCCAGCTCCAGCAGGGTGGCCGTCCAGTCGGGGGAGTAGACGGGCAGGTGGCTGACCTGGCGGGCGTCGATCCCGGCCGGCCAGCGCAGGATCGTCGGCACCCGGATGCCGCCCTCCAGCAGCTCGGACTTCCCGCCGCTGAGCGGCCACTGGTAGGAGAAGCGCTCGCCGCCGTTGTCGCTGGCGAAGACGACGAGGGTGTTCTCCTCCTGGCCGGAACGGCGCAGCGCGGCGAGCACCCTGCCGACCGAGGCGTCCAGGTTCTCGACCATCTCCTTGTACTTCTCCACCGAGCCGCCGTCGTTGTGCAGCAGCGCGCCCAGCACGTTCCCGGAACGGACCTCGGCGGCGATCTCGGCGCCCGTCTCCTCGTCGTCCTCGGTCAGCCACGGCCAGTGCGGGGTGGTGAAGTTGAGGTTGAGCAGCCACGGCCTGTCGTGGTCGCGGCCGACGTACTCCACGGCACGCTCGGTCAGCACCGTGGTGTAGTAGCGCAGGTCCTTGTACTCGGCGTCGCCCTCGTACAGGTCGTAGTCGCCGAGCTGGCCCAGCTTGGAGAAGTACTCCAGGGCGCCGCCGAAGTTGCCGAAGAACTCGTCCCAGCCCGACTTGGTGGGGCTGTGGTCCGGCAGCCAGCCGCAGTGCCACTTGCCGATCAGGGCGGTCGCGTAGCCGGCCTTCTTCAGCAGGGAGGCGAGGGTCGGATGGTTCGGGTCCAGGCCCTGGGTGCGGTTGCCGATGGGCTCGGCCAGCCCGCCCTTGGTACGGCCCGTGTAGAGGCTGAAGCGGGTGGGGGAGCAGGTCGCGGAGCCGGAGTAGGCCTGGGTGAACCGCACGCCCTGCGCGGCGAGCCGGTCCAGGTTCGGCGTCCGGATGTGCGGGGCGCCGTACGACGACAGGTCGGCCCAGCCGAGGTCGTCGCCGAGGACGAACAGGATGTTCGGGCGCCGGCGCGGACGCGCGGCGGCGGGGCGGGACCGGAACGGGCGTTCGGCGGGACCGTCCGAGGCGGGAGCGGCCGACGCGGTGCCGGACGCACCGGCCACGGCCGTCACCGCACCGCCGCCGACCAGGCCACCGAAGACACGACGGGATATCTCGGGCATGCGTGATCCAGGGGGAAGAGTAGGGAGGGGAAAGGAGCAAGGGCGCGGGCTCAGCGACAGACGGCGCTGGACTGGCGGCACAGGTCGACGTGGCGGCGCCGGACGAGCGCGGCGCTCACGGACCGTGGAGCGGCGGCGGGCCTCATGAACTGGACGCTGTCAGCCGGGCTGTTCCCTGGTCAAGAAGATCACCGACGGCTTCACGAAGCCGACAAGGGCCCGCAACACACGGGCCCGGGGCCCCTCGCCACCCCGCCCCGCCGCGGGGCAGGGGACAGCATCGCCCTCCCTGAAAGCGGGTTTCGCAGGTTCGAATCCTGCCGGGGGCACAACGCGTTACCGCTCTGAACTGGGGTTACTTCCCCAGGGAGGGCCCCCACTCGGCCTCGGACTCCTCGTCCGGTGCCGTTTTGCGTGAGCGGACGGAGAGTTGATCTCCCGAATATCCCCCAAAGGATCTGCATCATCCGCCACGGCCTCCGAGCCGGGCGAACATGGCATACTTGAAGTATGGCAACCCGGAAGATCACCATCACCGTGCCGGAAGAGCTGGTGGAATCGATCAAGGAGCGCGTCGACGCACGCGGAGTGTCCGGCTATATCGCGGCCGCCGCCGCTCATCAGGACGCCATGGACCGACTGCGCGAGCTGGCAGGGCGCCTCGAGGAAGAGCACGGCGCCGTGACGGACGACGAGCAGCAGGCAGCGCTGGACCGCATCGCGGCCATTGACGGCTGGCATGACGAGCAGCGATCACATTCGGACGAGGCCGCGTGAGCCGCACCGCCCGGGCGAGGCTGCATCGGCCGCGACAGCGCGTCTTCGTGTTCGACTCCGAGGCTCTCTCCAAGGCGGTTCAGGGCGATCGGGAGATGACAGCGCTGATCAAGACGGCTCCACGGCTCGACATCCCGATCGTCACCTCGGCGCTCACGACCCTGGAGGCATGGGACCCTCGCGAAGCGTCGAGGCAGGAACTGTGGAACTGGACGCTGTCCCGGATCCGCGTCGTGCACACGGACGAACAGGTGATCGCCATGGCGCGCGACATGCTGAAGACAGCCGGCCTGCATGGGCACAAGTACGCCATCGACGCAATTCTGGCGGCCGTGGCCGGGCAGGAAGCCGCGCGGGGAGCTGAGGCAACCGTCTTCACCTCCGACACCGACGACATGAATCAGCTACTCGCCGGACAGCTACTCGCCGGACACTCCGTGCGAGTCGAGAAGGTCTGACGAGACGCCGCCCACACCTCAATCCGACGACTCGCCGGCACCCCTGACGGCCCGCTGCCCGTACACCGACAGGCACCCTCCGTTACGGGTGTCAAGCCAACCGCCGGGACGGAGAAGCCCAAGCGCGCTCTACAAGTTGCAGAGGTACGAGGACATCGGCCCAGAACCACCTTGCTCGGCCTACGCCATGCTCTCACCAGGCCCCGGCCGCTGCGCCGGTACTGGACGAGGTGTCCAAGGCGGGCGGGCTCCTGCTCCTGATCGCTGACGGCGACGGCGAAATCCGTCAAGTGGCGGCGGTGAGGAAGGCATCTCTCGCGGGGCTGGTGGCCCGTGGGGAGTACAGGGCGTGCAGGGGCGCGTAGAGGGGTGGGTCGAGGGCGAGGATGCGTACGGCGCCGCCGGCGGCGGGGCCCGGGGGTGTGGTGACGAAGGCGAGGCGGTCGGTGCCGATGACAGCGGTGGCAGGTGGAGTGCCCTGGAGCGGTGTGCGTTCGGTACGGGGTTCGAAGCCGGCTGCGCGGCAGTAGCTGATGAGCAGGTCGGTGTAGCCGGAGTGGCCGGGCCGCCCCCAGACGATGAAGTGCTGGCCGGCGAGGTCGGACAGGGCCACGCAGGTGCGTGTGGCGAGGGGGTGGTTGGCGGCGACCGCGATGTTGAGGGGCTGGTGACTCAGGGTGGTGCGGGCCAGTCCGTGCGGTGGGGTCAGCGCGCGGCACAGTCCGATGTCGAGGTCTCCTGACAGGAGGGCTTCGGTCAGTTCGTGCGGGTAGCGCTGGTTGACGTCGGTGGCCAGGTGGGGGTGGGAGGCGGCCACCTGCCGCAGCAGGGGCATGACCTCCTCGCCGGTGACGGCCGGGGTGTGGCCCAGGCGCAGCGTCTCCTTCTCGCCGCGGCCGATGCGGCGGGCGCGCTGGAGGGCCGATCGCGCCGCGCCGCGCAGTACGCGGGCGTCCTCGGCCAGGGCGGTGCCGGCGGGCAGCAGCATCACGCCGGTGGCGGTGCGCTCCAGCAGGGGGACGCCCACTTCGCGTTCCAGGACGCGGATGGAGGTGGACAGCGCCTGCTGGGACAGGTGCAGGCGGGCGGCGGCGCGAGTGATGCTGCCCTCCTCGGCCACCGCGATCAGGTGCTCCAGCTTGTTCAGATCCAGGCCCACGGGTCAGCTCACCTCACCCAAACGCTGGCGGAAGACGGCGAGGTTCGCGGTCAGTGTCACGGTCCCATGCCCAGCACCGCCCGTCCCACACCGAGTGCGGGCGCGGCGAGGCCCAGGGCGAGCACCACAAGGGCGCCGGCCGCGACGAGCATGTTGTGCCCGACGGCGCCGGCGCCGGTCATGCGGTGCATAGCGTCGAGCAGCACCAGCGCGATCACCACGGGCACCGCCACGCTCAGCGCGGCGCCCCGACTGGACAGGTGAGCGTGGTGGGCGGTGGCGTCCAGTGCCGTCTCCAGGCCGGCGCCGATGGCGGCCAGGGCCGCGAAGACGCCGTAGTGCCCGTATCCCCTCACCAGGGCTGTGCGCAGGCTGGTCAGCGCGGCCTCGCTGCCGGTGAAGCAGATCCACCACAGGGCGAAGACGAGCAGCAGCCCGCCCACCGCGAGCAGCACGACGGGCCCGGACAGGCCGTGGCCGGTCACCGCCGACTGCACGGCCACCAGTGAGGCGAGGACGACCTCGCCGAGCACGGTGATCGTGAAGCAGCTGTGGCGTTCGGCGATGTGCCCCGGATGCCAGCTGGTGGCGCTCCCCCGGAACTCCGCCCACGCCGGCACCGCGAGCTCGGTCGCAGACGTCTGGCTCCGTCACCCGCAGATCCCCCCACGGTCTTGTGCGTACTGCTGTACGGCGGCGGCGTTCGCAGCGTTGTGGCCGGCGACATCGCGCATGCTCGCGTACACCGTGTGCCCGGCTCCTGCGAGTGTCTGTGCGGTCAGGCGGCCGATGCCGGTGGACGCACCGGTCACCAGTACGGTCAGCGGTGACATGGCAGCTCCGTAAATTGCCAGAGACCAGCGCGGTCAGGCTTGACCGGTCTCGAAACGGCCGATATGACCCCCGGTGACGGTGAAGACCCACCGGGTGCGCATACTGCCCCAGGTCGAGTTGGTGTAGGTGGCCGTAAGGGTACGGCCGTCGGCCGAGACGTCCTCGACGTCCATACGGCCATTCGAGGAGAAGATCTCGCTCTCCACCCATGCCCGCAGGTCCCGGTCGGTGCCGTCGTCGGACATCGTGGCGTCATCGGTGAGCGCCGCGAAAAACGCCTCCTTGTCGCCCGCGTTGACCGCGGCGATGAACGCGGCGACCGCTGGATCGGTCAGCTCGGCAGCCATCTCTTGTCTCCTGTGTGCCGGAGTCGGATACGAATCGCTCCCGCCCCGGGCCTGCCGCGCCAACGCAGGCGCGGTCGGCACCGGTGGCGCGGGCCTATCGGGTGGTGTAGCCGCCGTTGGCGAACAGCGTCTGACCGGTGATCCACCAGCCCTCGGTGGCCAGGAACCTGATCAGCGGGACGATGTCCTCGATGTGGGTGAGCTGGTTGCCCATGGCCTGCGACTTGTGGAACTGCACCCGCTCCGGCGTCTCCTGACCGTAGAAGAACGGCGTGTCCATCGGCCCCGGCGCCACCACGTTCACCGAGATCGACCGGTCGGCGAACTCCTTGGCCGCCGCCCGGGTGAAGTGCTCCAGCGGTGCCTTGCCGCCCGCGTAGGTGGAGTAGCCGTCGGTGAAGGCGGCCAGCAGGGACGTGCCAAGGCTGATGATCTTGCCGTGGTCGTTCAGGCGGCGCCCCGCCTCCTGGATGAAGAAGTACCCCGCCTTGGCGTTGATGCCGAACATGCGGTCGTACTCTTCCTCGCTGGTCTCCAGGATCGGCTTGCGCAGCACCATCCCGGTCGTGTTCACCGCGACGTCGACGCCGCCGAAGGTGTCCACCGCGGTGTCGAAGAGCCGCCGCACACTCGCCACCTCCGTCAGGTCCCCCTGCACGGACACCGCCTGCCCGCCGGCGTCCTTGATGGCCTGGACGGTCTCCTCGGCCTCCTTCTCCGAGGTGTGGTAGTGCACCACCACCTTGGCCCCGGCCTCGGCGAACGTCCTGCTGAGCAGCCCGCCCAGGTTCTTCTCGCCCCCGCCGATGACCGCGACCCTGTCCTTCAGCGTGTGCTCGGTCATGTCCGGCACCTCCTCATATCCGCCTCAGTGACCGGCTTGATCACTTCCATTTACGAGGCTAGGCAGGCATACCGGACGCCGGCCAACACAACCTATGCGTGGCCCCACAAACGTCGTCGATACCTGCTGGTCACACCACGTAGTCTCCGCTTGCGGGGGTCTGTGGACCACTGGCCCGTCGGCGTAGGCCGGCGAGCCCGGCGAGGTGCGTCTGCCATGCGGTGCGGGCCGGTACCCCGGTCAGGGCGAGGCCGGCGCGCGAGACAGCGGGCGGTGCCCCCACACTCACCGCACACCCGCCGGTTCCACGCCGACAGCGCCCAGACACCGGACGTGACGCATGGCCCCTTCCAGGTGCCGCCGGTGTTCGACGACTTCCTCCGTGACGGGACAGTCGGCCTGCCACGGCTTCTCAGGGCCGACGAAGTGCACGAGGGCGGCAGTCGGATCGGGCTTCGGTGACCGCGTGACGACCCGGCGCACCCAGTTCCCGCGTGCCAGGAATCGGCCGACCTCGAACCGGTTGAAACCACCGGCCACCGGGCGCACTCGGCCGGATCGCAGAAGCCACAGGTTCAGGGCGTCCTGGTCGTTGTGGAGGTCGTCAGCCGGCGACCCGGAGCAACAGCACCGTCCGCGCCGGCACCGTGACCGGCACCCCCGCCGCGTACTCCACGCCCGGCGCCTCGGCCTGCTCCTCCCGGCCGGTGTCCACGACGACCTCGTACCGCTCCGCCCACGGCGCCGCGGGCAGCGTGAACTCCACCGGACGGTCGCCGGCGTGCAGGACGGCCAGAAAGCTGTCGTCGGTGATCGGCGCCCCGCGCTCGTCCCGGCCGGGGATGTCCCGCCCGGACAGATACATGCCGAGGGTGGCGGCGGGGGCGTACCAGTCGTCCTCCGTCATCTCCGTGCCCCGCGCGGTGAACCAGGCCAGGTCGCGCAGGCCGTCCGCCGAATGGGCCCGGCCGGAGAAGAAGGCGCGGCGGCGCAGCACCGGATGCCGGTGGCGCAGCGCGATCAGCCGGGAGGTCAGCTCGAACAGGGGACGCCAGTCCGGGTCGTCCAGCAGGCTCCAGTCCACCCAGCCGATCTCGTTGTCCTGACAGTAGGCGTTGTTGCTGCCCCGCTGGGTGCGCCCCATCTCGTCGCCCGCGACCAGCATCGGCACACCGGTCGACAGCAGCAGCGTGGTCAGCAGGTTGCGCAACTGGCGCCGCCTGAGCGCCCGGACGTCCTCGTCGTCCGTCTCGCCCTCCACGCCGCAGTTCCAGGACCGGTTGTCGTCCGCGCCGTCCCGGTTGCCCTCGCCGTTGGCCTCGTTGTGCTTGCGCTCGTAACTCACCAGGTCGCGCAGGGTGAAACCGTCGTGCGCGGTGACGAAGTTGACCGACGCGTACGGCCGCCGCCCGCCCCAGGCGTACAGATCGCTGGAGCCCGACAGGCGGTAGCCCATCTCCCGCACGTCCGGCAGGGCGTGCCGCCAGAAGTCCCGCACGGCGCCCCGGTAGCGGTCGTTCCACTCCGTCCACAGCGGCGGGAACGCGCCCACCTGGTAGCCGCCCGAGCCGACGTCCCACGGCTCGGCGATCAGCTTCACCCGGCGCAGCACCGGGTCCTGCGCGATCACCGCGAGGAACGGGGAGAGCATGTCGACGTCGTGCATCGAGCGGGCCAGCGCCGCCGCCAGGTCGAAACGGAAGCCGTCCACGCCCATCTCCGTCACCCAGTACCGCAGCGAGTCGGTGATCAGCCGCAGCACGTGCGGCTGGACGACGTGCAGGGTGTTGCCGCAGCCGGTGTAGTCGGCGTAGCGGCGGGCGTCGTGCTGGAGGCGGTAGTAGCCGCGGTTGTCGATGCCCTTCAGGGACAGCGTCGGGCCCAGCTCGCCCGCCTCCGCCGTGTGGTTGTAGACCACGTCGAGGATCACCTCGATGCCGGCCGCGTGCAGCGCGCGCACCATCCGCTTGAACTCGCCGACCTGCTGCCCCGTCGTGCCGGAGGCCGCGTAGGCGGCGTGCGGGGCGAAGTAGCCGATCGAGTTGTAGCCCCAGTAGTTCCGCAGGCCCCGCTTCAGCAGATGGTCCTCGTGCGCGAACTGGTGCACCGGCAGCAGCTCGACGGCCGTCACGCCCAGCTTCACCAGGTGACCGACCGCCGCCGGGTGCGCGAGGCCCGCGTACGTGCCGCGCAGCTCCTCGGGGATGCCGGGGTGCCGCTTGGTGAATCCGCGCACGTGCAGCTCGTAGATGACCGAGTCCGCCCACGGCGTCTTGGGCCTGCGGTCGTCCGACCAGTCGTCGTCATCGTGCACGACGACGCCCTTGGGGACGTACGGCGCCGAGTCCCGGTCGTCGCGCACGGTGTCCGCCACATGCTGCTCCGGCCAGTCGCGGACGTGCCCGTACACCTCGGGCGGCAGCACGAACTCCCCGTCCACCGCCCGGGCGTACGGGTCGAGCAGCAGCTTCGCCGGATTCCAGCGGGCGCCCGTCCACGGGTCCCAGCGGCCGTGCACCCGGTACCCGTAGCGCCGGCCGGGCAGCACGCCCGGCACGAAGCCGTGCCAGATCTCGTGCGTCAGCTCGGTCAGCCGCACCCGCCGCTCCGCACCGCCGGGACCCGGCTCGTCGAACAGACACAGCTCGACCGCCTCCGCCCCGCCCGCCCACAGCGCGAAGTTGGTCCCGGCCACCCCGTCCGGACCCGTGCGGAACCGGGCGCCCAGCGGCACCGGCGTCCCCGGCCAGGCCTGCTCGGCGGGCGGCGGAGCGGCACGCCGCGCACCGTTCACCACGACGGCGGGGCGTCCGTCCTCGGCGGCCCGCTTCCCGGCCACCGCCTCCTGCTCGGCTGCGCTGGACACCTGTCAGCCTCCCACGGCTCATGGAACGACGTCCGGCAGGAGGGCGTGCGGCGTCCCGGCCGCTGCTCCCCGTCGCGTCGTCCTCCCCACTGTTCTGCCCACCCCATGGCTCGCACTCACGTTTCCCCAGGGCCGGCCGGTCGTTACGGGTGGATGTGAGGCACGTACAAGGGCGCGCACGGCGCGCGGGGGCCGCGCTGGCCGCCGTCATGACATGGGCAGTACTGCTGGCCGGGGCCGCCGGATGCACCTCGGGCGGCAGCGGCATCGGCTCCGGCATCGGGGAGGTGTTCGGCAAGCCGCCCGCCCCCGAGGACGTCATCCGCGTCACCCCGGCCGACGCGAGCAAGGACGTCCGGCCGGAGAAGAAGCTGTCGGTGCGGGTGCCCGAGGGGCGCCTGGAGTCGGTGAAGGTCGTCAAGTCGCAGGACGCGCAGGAGACCCCGGTGCCCGGCCGGATCTCCGCCGACGGGCTCAGCTGGCAGCCCGCCGACGACCGGCTCGCGCTCGCCGCGCGGTACACCGTCGACGCCGTGGCCCTCGACGGCCACGGGCGCCGCTCCGCCCGGCACACCACCTTCACCACGTACGTCCCCGAGGAACGCTTCATCGCGTACGTCGCCCCCGAGAACCGCTCGGTCGTCGGCACCGGCATGATCGTTTCACTGGAGTTCAACCGCGAGATCACCGACCGCGCCGCCGTGGAACGCGCCGTCTCCGTGACCGCGGAGCCCGCCACCGAGGTCCGCCCCCACTGGTTCGGCAAGGACCGCCTCGACTTCCGGCCCAAGGAGTACTGGAAGCCCGGCACCGAAGTCACCGTCGACCTGAGGCTGCGGGACGTCGAGGGCGCCCCGCGGGTCTACGGGCTCCAGCACAAGACGTTCTCCTTCACCGTCGGCCGCAGCCAGGTCTCGCGGGTCGACGCGGTCGAACGGACCATGGAGGTGCGCCGGGACGGCACCCTGATGGCCACCGTGCCGATCACCGCCGGGGCACCGACGACGCCCACCTACAACGGCAAGATGGTGATCACCGAGCTGCTCGACGTCACCCGCATGAACAGCCGCACGGTCGGCTTCGGCGGCGAGTACGACATCCCCGACGTCCCCCACGCCATCCGCCTGACCAGCTCCGGAACCTTCCTGCACGGCAACTACTGGGCGCCGGCCGACACCTTCGGCCGGGCCAACGTCAGCCACGGCTGCGTCGGCCTGCGCGACGTCAAGGGCGGCGGCTCCGACACCCCGGCGGGCTGGTTCTTCGACCGCAGCCTGATCGGCGACGTCGTCGAGGTCGTCCACAGCAAGGACAAGACGGTCGCCCCCGACAACGGTCTCGGCGGATGGAACATGAACTGGAGGACGTGGACGGCGGGCAGCGCCGTGCGGTGACCGGCCCGTGTTCCGGGCCCCACGGCGCCAACTCGGTACGGAACAGTGACAATTCCCCTGGCTGCAACGCCCCTGGCCTGCGGTTACGATGCGCCGGTGCGCGAGTGCGCGCACTGGGGCGCGGGCCGGACCAGGCCCGGCGAGGGGAGACAAGGTGAGCGTGCGTCCGATATCGGGGACGTCGTCGGCCGGCATCCGGGGGCGGAGCGGCAGGGGAACACGCAGGGGGCTGCCGGCGCTGATGCTCGGCGTGCTTCTGGCGGTGAGCGCGTGCGGCGGGGGCGGCGCGGATCCGGGGTCCGGGGACGGCAAGGGCGGCGACGCCAGGGACTCCACCGCCGCACAGAGCAAGCAGTCCGAGGCGGTCGTCACCATCACCCCGGCCAACGGGGCGAAGGCCGTCGACACCAGCGGCACCCTCAAGGTCGCCGCGGCCAAGGGCAGGCTCACCGAGGTCGTCGTCAAGGACGCCGAGGGCGACCCCGTCGCGGGCAAGATATCCGGGGACGGCGCCACCTGGACGCCGTCCACCCACCTGGCCGCCGCCACCGCCTACTCCGTGCACGCGGTCGCCAAGGACGCCGAGGGCCGCACCGCGGCGGAGGACTCCCGCTTCACCACGCTGACGCCGAAGAACACCTTCACCGGCACCTTCACCCCCGAGGACGGCTCGAAGGTCGGCGTCGGCATGCCGTTCTCGATCCGCTTCAGCCGGGGCATCACCCACCCCGAGGACGTCGAGAAGGCCATCCGCATCACGACCGAGCCGGCCGTCGAGGTCGAGGGCCACTGGTTCGGCAACGACCGCCTGGACTTCCGCCCGGAGAAGTACTGGCAGGCCGGCACCAAGGTCACCGTCGACCTCGCCCTCGACGGCGTCGAGGGCCGCGAGGGCGTCTACGGCAAGCAGGCCAAGACCGTCTCCTTCACCATCGGCCGCAAGCAGGTCTCCGTCGTGGACGCCAAGAAGCACACCATGCAGGTCGTGCGGGACGACAAGGTCCTCAAGACCGTCCCCGTCACCACCGGCGCCCCCGGGTACGAGACCTGGAACGGCCAGATGGTCATCACCGAGAAGCTCGCCGTGACCCGCATGAACGGCGAGACGGTCGGCTACGGCGGCGAGTACGACATCAAGGACGTCCCGCACGCCATGCGCCTGTCCACCTCCGGCACCTTCATCCACGGCAACTACTGGGGCGGAGACGCCTTCGGCAACCGCAACGCCAGCCACGGCTGCGTCGGCCTGCGCGACGTGCAGGGCGGCTGGGACGGCAAGACGCCGGCCGCCTGGTTCTTCGACAACTCGCTCATCGGCGACGTGGTGGTCGTCAAGAACTCGAACGACGACACCATCGCCCCCGACAACGGCCTCAACGGCTGGAACATGCCCTGGGAGCAGTGGAAGGCCTGACGACGCCCCGCGAGTGCCGCGACCAGTGAACGCCCGCTAACCTGCGGAGCATGACCGTACACCTCGAAGTCGCGGACGGCGTCGGCACGCTGCGCCTGGACCGTCCGCCCATGAACGCGCTGGACATCGCCACGCAGGACCGGCTGAAGGAGCTCGCCGAGGAGGTCACCCGGCGCGACGACGTGCGCGCCGTGGTGATCTACGGCGGCGAGAAGGTGTTCGCGGCGGGCGCGGACATCAAGGAGATGCAGGTGATGGACCACGCGGCGATGATCGCCCGGGCCCGTGCCCTCCAGGACTCCTTCACCGCGGTGGCCCGCATCCCCAAGCCGGTCGTCGCCGCCGTGACGGGCTACGCGCTCGGCGGCGGCTGCGAACTCGCCCTCTGCGCCGACTTCCGCATCGCCGCGGACAACGCCAAGTTCGGCCAGCCCGAGATCCTGCTCGGCCTGATCCCCGGCGCGGGCGGCACCCAGCGTCTGTCCCGGCTGGTCGGCCCCTCCAAGGCCAAGGACCTGATCTTCACCGGCCGTCAGGTGAAGGCCGACGAGGCGCTGACGATCGGCCTGGCCGACCGCGTGGTGCCCGCCGCCGAGGTCCACGAGCAGGCGCACGCCTGGGCCGCCCGCCTCGCCAAGGGCCCCGCGATCGCGCTGCGCGCGGCGAAGGAGGCGATCGACACCGGTCTGGAGACGGACATCGAGACCGGTCTCGCCGTCGAACGCAACTGGTTCGCGGGCCTGTTCGCCACCGAGGACCGCGAGCGCGGCATGCGCAGCTTCGTGGAGGAGGGCCCCGGCAAGGCCAAGTTCGTCTGAGCCGGCACCACCACCCCCTCGCAGTTGACGTGATGTCTGATACGGGCCCCTCGGCGGAGCGGTTCATGGCAGCCTTAACGCACCATTAAGCGTGCCTTGTCGAGGGAGTCCGTCGATTGTCTCCGGCCGAGCGGTCCGCGCAGGTCAGCGACGCTGTCCGCGGTCCCGAACTGCCCCTGGCACATGCCACGCGCCTCCCCCGGGGCTCCGGCTCTGCGCCGGCGCATTCCCCGGGAACGGCCCCGGAGTCCGCCGAGGGCGGCCATGATGGGGGCATGGCGGGGCTGGAGGGTACGGAACAGCCGCGGGGAGCCGGACGTGCGACCGCGGCGCGCTGGTCGCCGGCGGTCGAGGACGAACACGCGCTCAAGGCGCTGGAGCTGTACGGCAACCCGACGGAGTGTGACGTTCCGTTACCGTCCCGCCCCGAGTCCGCCGCCATCGCCCGCCGCCTGGCCCAGGTGGTGGCCCTGCGCCAGTGGCATCTGTCACCCAAGGTGACCGAGGACACCGTCCTGCTCGTCTCCGAACTGGTCGGCAACGCCGTGCGCCACACCGGGGCCCGTGCCTTCGGCCTCCACATGCGCCGCCGCCCCGGCCGGATCCGCGTCGAGGTCCGCGACCCCTCCCGCGGACTGCCCTGTCTGATGCCGGTCCAGGAGACGGACATCAGCGGACGCGGACTCTTCCTGGTCGACAAGCTGTCCGATCGCTGGGGAGTCGATCTGCTGCCGCGCGGCAAGACCACCTGGTTCGAGATGCGGGTCACGGACCGCTGAGCCCACGGTGCGCCGCCGTTCGACGAGGGGGCGCCCGGGAGACCGGCCGCCGTTCGGGCGAATCGCGAGGTTTCGGGCATAACGCCCCTTAAATGGTGCGGTGACCACGACCGACCGCCGAACCGCACTGACCGCGTGCGCCGGAATCGTCGCCGCGGGCGCGCCGATCACCGGATGCGGCACGAAGGGCGCCGCCGCCCACCCCGCCGCACGTCCCTCCGGCTCACCGTCCCCGCCGCCCCGCACGTCCCGTGCGCCCACCGTCCGCACCGCGCCCGAGCCCCGCCGCTTCCCCGGCCGCCCCGTGCAACTCGCCCACGGCCCCCGGAACCGCCCCCGCGTCGCCCTCACCTTCCACGGCCAGGGCGACCCCGCCACCGCCCGCGCGATCCTCACCGAGGCCGAACGGCACGGCGCCCGCGTCACCGTACTGGCCGTCGGCACCTGGCTGGACGCCCACCCGGAACTGGCCCGCCGCATCCTCGACGGCGGCCACGACCTCGGCAACCACACCCAGCACCATCTGGACGTCAACGCCATGACCGAGGCGGAGGCGTACGCCGAGATCACCGACTGCGCCCGGCGCCTGCGACGCCTCACCGGCTCCATCGGCACCTGGTTCCGGCCCTCCCGCGCCGCCCGCGCCTCCCCGCTCGTCGAACGGCTGGCCGTCCGCGCCGGCTACCCGCACGTCCTGTCCTACGACGTCGACTCCCTCGACTTCACCTCGCCCGGCGCCCCCGCCGTCACCCGCACCGTGCTCGATGCGGTGCGCGGCGGGTCCGTCGTGAGCCTGCACTTCGGCTACGCGGACACGGTCGCCGCGCTCCCCGGCCTGCTGCAAGAACTCGACCGCCGCGGACTGCACGCGGTGACCACCACGGAGCTGATCGGCTGATGCACGCCCGAACCCTCACCCGCACCCTGATCGCGGGCCTCGCCCTCGCCGCCCTCGCCGCCTGCGGCGACGCACAGCAGCAGTCCGGCGGGACACCCCCGAGCATCCGGGCCGCCAAGGCCACCCCCGCCGAGCGGGGGCCCGCCGTCGACGGCCTGCCCGGCATGCCGCCCGTCCTCGACCCGAAGGACGTCTACGCCGCCGACCGCCCGAACAAGCTCTCCCCGGTGGTCAGGGACTTCCCCTCCCGGGTCTACGTCCCCAACACCGAGTCCGACACCGTCACGGTCATCGACCCGAAGACCTACAAGGTCATCGAGACCGTCCCGGTCGGCCGGCAGCCCCAGCACGTGGTGCCGTCCTGGGACCTCAAGACCCTGTGGGTCAACAACGACAAGGGCAACACCCTCACCCCCATCGACCCGCGCACGGGCGAGGCGGGCGAACCGGTCGACGTCCACGACCCGTACAACCTGTACTTCACCCCCGACGGCAAGTACGCCGTCGTGATGGCCTCCCTCGACCGGGAACTGGTCTTCCGCGACCCGCACACCATGAAGGTGAAGAAGACCGTCCCCGTCACCTGCTACGGCGTCAACCACGCCGACTTCTCCCTCGACGGGCGCTACTTCATCGTCTCCTGCGAGTTCAGCGGCGAACTGCTCAAGGTCGACACCCGCGCGATGAAGGTCGTCGGCCGGCAGAAGCTCCCCTTCGACGGCGCCATGCCCCAGGACGTCAAGATCTCGCCCGACGGCAGGAGGTTCTACATCGCCGACATGAAGGCCGACGGCATGTGGGTGCTCGACGGCGACACCTTCGCCACCCCCACCCTCCTGCCCACCGGCAAGGGCGCCCACGGACTCTACGTCGGCCGCGACTCCCGCGAGATGTACGTCTCCAACCGGGGCGAGGGCACCGTCTCCGTCTTCGACTTCAGCCGTGACGAACTCACGAAGAAGTGGCGCCTGCCCGGTGGCGGCAGCCCCGACATGGGCGGCGTCTCCGCCGACGGCAAGGTCCTGTGGCTCTCGGGCCGCTACGACGCCGAGGTGTACGCCATCGACACCCGCACCGGCGAACAGCTGGCCCGCATCAAGGTCGGCCAGGGCCCGCACGGCCTCGCCGTCTACCCGCAGCCCGGCCGCTACTCGCTCGGCCACACCGGCATCTTCCGCTGACGGCAAGGGGGTTCGGCCAACACGCCACCATCGGGTGATGATCCACAGTCCGGCACCGCGGAGCCGGGATCGTACGTCCATGATCACCACACGCCTGCGGCGCCGGACCGCCGCCGCCGTCCTGTCCCTCTCCGCCGTCCTCGCCACGTCCGCCGCCGCCGTCCCCGGCGCGGCGGCCCCGGCGGCGGCACCCGCGAAGGCCGCCCCCGTCTGCCCCCAGTTCGACGACAAGGTCAAGGCCGCCGCGGACCGGGACGTCGACGTCGACCGCATCACGCCCGAACCGGTCTGGCGCACCACCTGCGGCACCCTCTACCGCAGCGACAGCCGGGGCCCGCAGATCGTCTTCGAGGAGGGCTTCCACGCCAAGGACGTCCGCGACGGCCAGTACGACATCGAGAAGTACGTCCTGGTCAACCAGCCCTCGCCGTACGTGTCGACGACTTACGACCACGACCTGTACAAGACCTGGTACAAGTCCGGCTACAACTACTACATCGACGCCCCCGGCGGTGTCGACGTCAACAAGACCATCGGCGACACCCACAAGTGGGCCGACCAGGTCGAGGTCGCCTTCCCGGGCGGCATCCGACGGCAGTACATCATCGGCGTCTGCCCGGTCGACAAGCAGACCAAGACCGAGATCATGAGCGACTGCGAGAGCAACCCCCACTACAAGCCCTGGCACTGACCACCCGGCCCCGGGGAGAGGAGGAACAGCGCCTCCGACCCCACCGGAAGGTAACCCGCCGCCTGGAACGCCCGCAGACTGCGGGCGTTCCCCGGTGACACCTGGGCCCACACCGGCTCGCCCCCGGCCAGCTGCCGCGCCGCCGTCACCAGCCGCCGCCCCAGCCCCCGGTGCCGCGCGCCCTCCGCCACCTCCACCGCGGCCTCCAGCCGCCCGCGACCCCGCGGCCCAGCACCAGCACCCCGCCGTCCGCCGCCCACACCCGTACGTCGTCGCGCCGCCGACGGGCCGCGACCACCCGGGGATGCCCGGGATCGGCCACCTCCGTCAGCGCGAGCCGCGGGCGCCCCGCGAGCGGCGCCCCGCTCAGCAGCACGTCGACCGTGTCGGTCGTCCGCCCGGTCCGCTCCATGAGGGCCGCCAGGAACCGCGCGTGCATCGTCGCGGCGAGCGGATCGCACTCCAGGGAGCCCAGCGTCTCGCGCACCCACCCCTCGTCCTCGTCCGTGAAGACGACCGAGTGCGCCGTGAAGGCGATCACCCCCGCGTCCCGCGGGCCGGGCTGCGCGACCACCGTCGTCCCGCCGTCCGCAGGCGGGAAGACACCCCGCGCCGCCGCGTCCAGGATCTTCCGCAGGCTCTCCGCCACCGTGCTCCTTGAGTCTCCACCCACTGGAAGGCCCAGACTCCCAGACATGACCGACGACGGCACCGGACTCATCACCATCGGCGAGCTGGCGCGGGCCACCGGACTGACCGTGCGCACCATCCGCTACTGGTCCGACGCGGGCGCCCTGCCCCCGGTGACCCGCTCCGCGGGCGGCTACCGGCTCTACGACGCGGCCTCGGTGGCACGACTGGAGCTGATCCGCACCCTGCGTGAACTCGGCCTCGGCCTCGACGACGTACGCCGGATCCTGTCCGGCGAGACGACGGTCGCGCAGGTCGCGGCGGCGCATGTGAGCGCGCTGGACGCACAGATCGCGTCGCTGAAGGTGACCCGTGCGGTGCTGTCGACCGTGGCACGACGCGGCTCGACCGCTGAGGAGATGACCCTGATGAACAGACTGGCCAGGCTGTCCGCCGCCGAACGCGCCCGCATCGTCGACGACTTCATGACGGAGCTCTTCGACGGGATCGACACGGCGGATCCCGACGTCCGCCACCGGCTGCGGTTCACGGCGGCCACGTTGCCCGACGATCCGACGCCGGAGCAGGTGGACGCCTGGGTGGAACTGGCCGAACTGATCCAGGATCCCGGCTTCCGGGCGCTGATGCGCTCCATGGTGGAGTTCAACGCGGCCGACCGGGAGCCGGACGTCCCCGCCGGCACGTCCATGTGGTTCGTCAGCCGTCTCGTGCAGCTCGCGGGTGACGCGCTGCGCCGGGGCATCGCCCCCGAGGCACCCGAGGCCGGGGACGTCCTGCGCCCGCTGCTCGGCGACGCCGACCCCGCCGCCGTACTGGAACGCCTGACCGCGATGACGGACAGCCGGGTCGGCCGGTACCGGGAACTGTCGGCCGTCGTGAGCGGTCTCGGGCCCCAGCCGACGTACGAGACCGAGTTCGGGTGGGTGGTCGCCGCACTGCGGGCCCGGGTGGGCAGCTAATCTGACCTGCGTCAGTGGCGTGCGACAGCACGACCGGAGCACGGATGAGGGGCTGATCGGTGGCGGACATCGAGGAAGCGCGCAAGCAGTTCGAGCGGATCGATACGGACGGTGACGGGTTCATCACCGCTGCCGAGTTCAAGACCGCGCTGGCCCAGGGCGGTGACTGGAACGTCACCGAGTCGGTGGCCGAGGCGATCATCGCCGGCCGTGACCTCAACGGCGACAAGCAGCTGTCGTTCGACGAGTTCTGGGCGCACCTCAACAAGTAGGCGACGCCCGAGGGGGCGCCCGCCGGACGGACCGGCGGGCGCCCCCTGGTCATGCCGCACACCGTGCGCGCACGGCTCTCCCCGGTCCCGTCGGCGCGCCGCCCGGTTCACCGCGGACAGCACCGCCCGCACGGACGCCTCCAGGCCCGAGCGGCCCTCGCCCGCGCCCCCACACGGTCCGGCCGCCGGCCCGGCACTCGGCGTAGGCGGTCACCGGGCCGCCCTCCGTGCCGCCCGTCCCGTCCACGACCGTCTCCAGCACGTCGACCGGATACCCGGCACCGGCCAGGGCGTCGGCACAGGCGGCGAGGGTGTCCTCACCGGCGCCCTCGTGGTCCCCGGCACGGCCGCCGCTCTCGAGGGTGCACACGAAACGACGGCCGCCGGCCGGCTCCGGATGCGCCGGCCACACGGACAGCAGCAGCTCGCCGTCGTCCGGATACGTCGCACGGAACAGCTCCGCCAGCTCCGTCCCGGTGCCCTCCCGCCCGCTGTCGTCCGTCGCCTCCTGGACGACGCGGGCGAAGCCCGGCCGCATCCGCGGCGGCAGGTCGTGCCCCGCGTGCGCGCGCAGCGGGTACGCGACCCCGCCCTTGCCCGACTGCGAGTTGACGCGGATCACCGCCTCGTAGGAACGCCCCACATCCACCGGGTCGATCGGCAGGTACGGCACCGCCCGGGGCGCCCGCGCCGCCGGCACTCCCGCCTCGGCCGCCGTCCGGGCGTGGTGGGCCAGGCCCTTGCCGATGGCGTCCTGATGGGTGCCGGAGAACGGTGACCGGCGTCTACGAGGTCCGCATGGCGGTCGAGGTCCACGCGGCCCACCTGGCGGCGACCCGGCGCACGGACGACGACGTCGCGGCGCTGCGGGCCGCGCTGGAGGAACGCCGGGCCGCCTCGCACGGGACGAGGCCGCCTTCGTCGACGCCGGCATCGCCCTCCACCGGGCCGTGGTCGCCGCCGCCGGCAACCCGCTGCTCGTCGGCCTGTTCGCCGAGTTCGCCCCCACGCTGTGCGACGCCCTGCTCGACATGCTCGACCTGGTCCCCGTGCGCGACCGCGACCCCAACACGGGCGACGGCACCCACGCGGCCCTGGTCGACGCCGTCGCCGCGGGCGACGCGCCGGGGGCGACGGCGGTGCTGCGCCGGGAACTGGAGGAGACGCTCGCGCTGCTGCGGACGGGTGAAGGCCGGGCGGCGCCGGAATAGGGCCGGCCCGCCCGGGAGTTGGAGCTGATCACCGGCGCGCCCGACGCGCGCAGGACCCGCAGGACACGACCTCCGGAAGGCCAGGCGAGCCAGGACCATGAAGATCGGCATCATCGGCGCGGGCAACATCGGCGGCAACCTCACCAGGCGGCTCACCGCCCTCGGGCACGACGTCTCCGTCGCCAACTCCCGCGGCCCGCACACCCTCGCCGCGCTGGCCGAGGAGACCGGGGCCACCCCCGTCCCGGTCGAGGAGGCGGCCCGCGGCGCCGCGATCGTGATCGTGACGATCCCCCTCAAGGCGATCCCCGACCTGCCCTCCGGGGTGCTGGACGGGGCCGCCGACGACGTCGCGGTGATCGACACCGGCAACTACTACCCGCGGCAGCGCGACGGCCGGATCGCCGGCATCGAGGACGAGGGCTCCACCGAGAGCCGCTGGACCGAACGGCACCTCGGCCACCCGGTGATCAAGGCCTTCAACGGCACCTACGCCCTGGACATCCTGGACCGCCCGCGCCCGGCCGGCGACCCCGACCGCATGGCCCTCCCGGTGGCCGGCGACGACGAGGCGGCCAAGGCGAAGGTCCGCGCCCTGATCGACGAGCTCGGCTTCGACACCGTGGACGCCGGCGGCATCGACGACTCCTGGCGCCAGCAGCCCGACACCCCGGTGTACGGCCTGCGCGCGGGCGTCGCCGACGTCACCCGGGCGCTGGCGGAGGCGTCCCCGGAACGGCCCGCGGACTTCCGGGGCTGACGGCGCGGCTCAGGCGCTCCGTGCCCACTGCTGCAGCGTGGCCTTGCTCGCGAAGTCGGCGACGTTCGTGTCGACCGGGTCGTCGGTGTACTGGTGGAAGCGCCACTTGGCCTTGATGCGGGGCTTGCCCGCCGTCACGTAGTCGGCGATCCACAGGCCATCACCCGCATACGACGTCGTGTCCACGGTCAGCCAGTAATTTCTGTTCGTGTAGAGGATCACCCTGTTGTCCGGCCGCAGTTCCTTCAGCTTCCGGATGAACCAGTCCTTCTCGGAGTTGCTGGCATGGGTGCCCTCGCCGGTCGTCTCCCAGTCGACGGCGAGGATGTCGCCCTTCCTCTCCGGGGCCTTGGACAGGAAGTACTCGGCCTGGGCGGTGAGGTTCCCGGGCCACAGGAAGTGGTAGAAGCCGACGACGAGACCGGCGTCGCGGGCCCGGTCCGTCTGGGCCGCGAGTTTCGGACTCACGTACGACCGGCCCTCCGTCGCCTTGACGAAGACGAAGGACAGGCCTTTCGTGTCGTAGCTGGATGACTGGTACGCGCTCACGTCGATGCCGCGCAGCATGAGGACTCCCTCGGATGCCGTTGGGGCTGAAGTGCCTTGGGGGCGGAGGTTGTTGTTATGCCCGGGATCGGCGACCGTACGCCGGGCGCGAGGGCGCTCGGCGTACGGAGGCGGCGTGCGCCGGTCGGTTCAGGAGGCGGAGGAGACGACCGGTGCGGGCGTGACGTCGCCGGCGGCCTCGCCCTCGTCCAGGGAGACGTCCTTGGTCTCCTTGCCCAGCAGCAGCGCGATCAGCGTCAGCACGGCCATCGAGGACAGGTAGACGCCGACCAGCCACGGCGAGCCGTCACCGGCCTCCCACAGCGCCACCGCGATGAACGGCGCGACGGCCGCCCCGAGGATCGAACTGACGTTGTACGAGATGCCGGAACCGGTGTAGCGCACGCTCGTCGGGAACAGCTCGGGCAGCAGCGCGCCCATCGGGCCGAAGGTCATGCCCATCAGCGTGAAGCCGAGCACGAGCCACAGCACCACGCCGAGCGTGCCCAGGCCGATCAGCGGCACCCAGACGAGGCCGAAGACCACGATCGCGGCGGTGATCCAGATCAGGGTGGTGCGCCGTCCGTACTTGTCGGCGAGCGGACCGGAGACCAGCGTGAACGCGGCGAAGAACAGCACGCCGAAGATCATCATCAGGACGAAGGCGGTGTAGCTGTACCCCAGTCCGGGCACGGCGGCGTCCTTCGCGGTGCGTCCGTAGCTCAGCGAGAACGTGGTCATCAGGTAGAAGAGCACGTACGTCGCCAGCATGATGAAGGTGCCGAGGATCAGCTGCTTCCAGTGGCCCTGGACCACGGTGGCCAGCGGCAGCTTGCGCACCTTCCCGGCCTCGCGCGTCTTGGCGAACACCGCCGACTCGACCAGCCGCGACCGCACCCACAGCCCGATCGCCACCATCACGGCGGAGAAGAGGAACGGGATGCGCCAGCCCCAGCTCGTGAAGGCGTCGGAGGGCTGGGTGGGGTCCGCACCGGCCGCGGACGGCAGCAGTGCCCCGATGATCAGGAACAGGCCGTTGCCGATGATGAAGCCGAGCGGGGCACCGAGCTGCGGGAAGGTGCCGTACAGGGCGCGCTTGCCCTTGGGCGCGTTCTCGGTCGCGACCAGCGCGGCACCGCTCCACTCGCCGCCGAGCGCGAAGCCCTGCGCGAGCCGCATCAGCACGAGCAGCGCGGTGGCGACCCAGCCGGCCTGCGCATAGGTGGGCAGAGCGCCGATGAGGAACGTCGCGATGCCCATGGTCAGCAGCGACACCACGAGCGTCTTCTTGCGGCCGAGCCGGTCGCCGAGGTGCCCGAAGAAGACGGCGCCGATCGGGCGGGCGACCATCGCGGCACCGAAGACGGCGAAGGACGACAGCAGCGCCGTGGTCGGGTCGCTGTTCGGGAAGAAGAGCGCCGGGAAGACCAGTACGGCGGCGGTCGCGTAGATGTAGAAGTCGTAGAACTCGATCGTCGTGCCGATGAGGCTGGCGATGAGGACACGGGACCGCGGATTGACGGGTGCCTCGGCTGAACCGGCGGCGGATGCGGGCATGGCTCGGTCTTTCACGCGTGGAACATGTGTGTGCCCTGCAACGATCTCAGGCGTCTTGCCTGACGGAAAGCCGATGCCACGATGTGAGACGGGCCCAGTCGGCGTGGCCCTCCGGTCTCCTGTCCCGCGGGGGTGCCGTGGACTCGGCATGTGACAAAGACGGAGTAGGGCTTGGGAGACCCAGGCCTCTTTGCCGGCCGTCGGCAGCGCCACCAGCAGAGGGGCGGCGGGAACCCCTCCGTCCGCCCGCGGTGACCGGCCGCCCCCCGGTCTTCTCGCCTCCGGGGCGGACGGCCCGGGAGGGGTTCAGCACTCGATGATGTTGACCGCCAGCCCGCCCCGGGCCGTCTCCTTGTACTTGACCGACATGTCCGCGCCCGTCTCCTTCATGGTCTTGATGACCTTGTCGAGGGAGACCTTGTGGGAGCCGTCGCCGCGCATCGCCATGCGGGCCGCCGTGACCGCCTTCACCGCGGCCATGCCGTTGCGCTCGATGCAGGGGATCTGGACGAGGCCGCCGACGGGGTCGCAGGTGAGGCCGAGGTTGTGCTCCATGCCGATCTCGGCGGCGTTCTCCACCTGCTCCGGGGAGCCGCCGAGGACCTCGGCGAGGGCGCCCGCCGCCATCGAGCAGGCGGAGCCGACCTCGCCCTGGCAGCCGACCTCGGCGCCGGAGATGGAGGCGTTCTCCTTGAAGAGCATGCCGATCGCGCCCGCGGCGAGGAGGAAGCGGACCACACCGTCCTCGTCGGCGCCGGGGACGAAGTTCATGTAGTAGTGCAGGACCGCAGGGATGATGCCGGCCGCGCCGTTGGTCGGGGCGGTGACGACCCGGCCGCCGGCCGCGTTCTCCTCGTTCACGGCCATCGCGTAGAGGGTGATCCACTCCATCGCCAGGGCCTGCGGGTCGCCCTCGGAGCGCAGCTTGCGCGCGGTGTTCGCGGCGCGGCGGCGGACCTTCAGGCCGCCCGGCAGGATGCCCTCGCGGGACATGCCGCGGGCCACGCACGCCTGCATCACGCGCCAGATCTCCAGCAGCCCCTCGCGGATCTCTTCCTCGTCGCGCCAGGCCCGCTCGTTCTCCAGCATCAGCGCGGAGATCGACAGGCCGGTCTCCTCGGTCAGGCGCAGCAGCTCGTCGCCGGTGCGGAAGGGGTACTTCAGCACGGTGTCGTCGAGCACGATGCGGTCCGCGCCCACCGCGTCCTCGTCCACGACGAAGCCGCCGCCGACCGAGTAGTACGTCTTGGAGAGCACCTCCGAGCCCGCCGCGTCGTACGCCCACAGCGTCATGCCGTTGGCGTGGTACGGGAGGGCCTTGCGGCGGTGCAGGACCATGTCGTCGTCGTAGGAGAAGGGGATCTCGTGCTCGCCGAGGAGGCTGATCCGGCCGGCCGACCTGATCGTCTCGACGCGCTCGTCGGCCGTCTCCACGTCCACCGTGCGCGGCGACTCGCCCTCCAGCCCGAGCAGCACCGCCTTGGGCGTGCCGTGGCCGTGGCCGGTGGCGCCGAGCGAGCCGTACAGCTCGGCCCGGACCGAGGTCACGGAGCCCAGCAGTTCCTCGTTGCGCAGGCGCCGGGCGAACATGCGCGCCGCCCGCATCGGGCCGACCGTGTGCGAGCTCGACGGGCCGATGCCGATCGAGAACAGGTCGAAGACCGAGATGGCCACGGGAACTCCTCAGAACGGGGGTGGTGCGGAGAGGGTGGGGCGCCGTGCTCGCTCGTGGCCCGCGCGGCGCCCCTGGGTGGTGCTGTTCGGTTACTTGTCCAGACCCGGGTACAGGGGGTGCTTGTCCGCCAGAGCCCGCACCCGGGCCTTCAGCGCCTCGGCGTCGTAGGAGGGCTTCAGGGCTTCGGCGATCACGTCCGCGACCTCGGCGAAGTCCTCGGCGGTGAAGCCGCGCGTCGCCAGGGCCGGCGTACCGATGCGCAGACCGGAGGTCACCATCGGCGGGCGCGGGTCGTTCGGTACGGCATTGCGGTTGACCGTGATGCCGACCTCGTGGAGGCGGTCCTCGGCCTGCCGGCCGTCCAGCTCGGAATCGCGCAGGTCGACCAGGACCAGGTGGACGTCAGTGCCGCCGGTCAGGACGGAGACGCCCGCGGCCTTCGCGTCGTCCTTCACCAGACGCTCGGCCAGGATCCGGGCGCCTTCCAGCGTACGACGCTGGCGCTCCTTGAAGTCCTCGCTCGCGGCGACCTTGAAGGCGACGGCCTTGGCGGCCACCACGTGTTCCAGCGGGCCACCCTGCTGACCGGGGAAGACGGCGGAGTTGATCTTCTTGGCCAGCTCGGCCGTGGAGAGGATCACACCGCCGCGCGGGCCGCCCAGTGTCTTGTGGGTCGTGGTGGTGACCACATGGGCGTGCGGGACCGGGTTCGGGTGCAGGCCCGCCGCGACCAGACCGGCGAAGTGCGCCATGTCGACCATCAGGTACGCGCCGACCTCGTCCGCGATCCGGCGGAACGCGGCGAAGTCCAGCTGACGCGGGTAGGCCGACCAGCCGGCCACGATCAGCTTCGGCTTGTTCTCCTTGGCGAGGCGCTCCACCTCGGCCATGTCGACCTGGCCGTCGTCGCCGACGTGGTAGGCGACCACGTCGTAGAGCTTGCCGGAGAAGTTGATCTTCATGCCGTGGGTCAGGTGCCCGCCGTGGGCGAGGTTCAGACCCATGATCGTGTCGCCCGGCTTGAGCAGCGCGAACATCGCCGCCGCGTTGGCCTGGGCGCCCGAGTGCGGCTGCACGTTGGCGTGCTCGGCGCCGAAGAGGGCCTTGACCCGGTCGATGGCGATCTGCTCGACGACGTCGACGTGCTCGCAGCCGCCGTAGTAGCGGCGGCCGGGGTAGCCCTCGGCGTACTTGTTGGTGAGGACCGAGCCCTGCGCCTCCATGACCGCGACGGGCGCGAAGTTCTCGGAGGCGATCATCTCGAGGGTGGACTGCTGGCGGTGCAGCTCGGCGTCGACGGCGGCGGCGACGTCGGGGTCGAGCTCGTGCAGGGGGGTGTTCAGAAGCGACATGCGTCCGTGTCTCCTCAGGCGCCGGCGAACTCGGTGTACTCGTCGGCGGAGAGCAGGTCGCCCGGCTCCTCGCTGACGCGCACCTTGAACAGCCAGCCGCCCTCGAAGGGCGCGCTGTTCACGAGCGACGGGTCGTTGACGACGTCCTCGTTGACCTCGGTGACCTCGCCGGAGACGGGGGAGTACAGGTCGGAGACCGACTTGGTCGACTCCAGTTCGCCGCAGGTCTCGCCCGCGGACACGGCGTCGCCGACCTCGGGGAGCTGGACGAAGACCACGTCACCGAGCGCGTTGGCCGCGTGCTCCGTGATGCCGACCGTCGAGACGCCGTCCTCGGCGCCCGACAGCCACTCGTGCTCCTTGCTGTAGCGCAGCTGCTGGGGGTTGCTCATGGCCTGAATTCTCCTGTACGCGGGGGAGTGCTGGTGAAGGGGGACTGCGGAAGGTGCTGCTGGGAGGCGCCGGACGCACACGGGGACGCCCGAGGGGCCCCGCACGCCCAGTGTCTACTTCTGCCGCTTGTAGAAAGGCAGCGCCACGACCTCGTACGGCTCGAGGGTGCCTCGGATGTCCACGCCGACCCCGGCGGTGCCCGGCGCAGCGTGCGCCGCGTCGACGTACGCCATGGCGATCGGCTTGCCCAGCGTCGGGGAGGGGGCGCCGGAGGTGACCTCGCCGATCACCTCGCCGCCGGCGACGACCTGGTAACCGGCGCGCGGGACCCGACGGCCCTCGGCGACCAGGCCGACCAGGACGCGGGGCGGGTTCTGCCCGGCGCGGGCGGCGGCCTCGGTCAGCGCGGCCCGGCCCACGAAGTCGCCCTCCTTCTCGAACTTCACCACCCGGCCGAGACCGGCGTCGAAGGGCGTCAGCGCGGTCGTCAGCTCGTGCCCGTACAGCGGCATGCCCGCCTCCAGGCGGAGCGTGTCCCGGCAGGACAGGCCGCACGGGACCAGCCCGGCGCCCTCGCCCGCCTTGGTCAGCGCCTGCCACAGCTCCACGGCGTGCTCCGGCTTCACGAACAGCTCGAAGCCGTCCTCGCCGGTGTAGCCCGTGCGCGCGATGAGCGCCGGAACGCCGGCGACCGTGCCGGGCAGGCCGGCGTAGTACTTCAGGCCGTCCAGGTCGGCGTCGGTGAGCGAGGCGAGGATGCCGGGGGACTCCGGGCCCTGCACGGCCAGCAGCGCGTAGGCGTCGCGGTCGTCGCGGACCTCGGCGTCGAAGCCGGCGGCCCGCTCGGTGAGCGCGTCCAGCACCACCTGGGCGTTGGAGGCGTTGGCGACGACCATGTACTCGGTCTCGCCCAGGCGGTAGACGATCAGGTCGTCCAGGATGCCGCCGTCCTCGCGGCAGATCATGGTGTAGCGGGCCCGGCCCGGCTTCACGCTGCCGATGTTGCCGACCAGAGCGAAGTCCAGCAGGGCGGCTGCTCCCGGGCCGGTGACGGTGATCTCGCCCATGTGGGAGAGGTCGAAGAGCCCGGCCCGGGTGCGCACCGCGACGTGCTCGTCACGCTCGGAGCCGTAGCGCAGGGGCATGTCCCAGCCGGCGAAGTCGGTCATCGTCGCGCCCAGCGCGCGATGCGTGGCATCGAGCGCGGTACGGCGGAGTTCGGTACTGCTCATCGGTCGTTCGTCTCCCAGGACAGGACGGCACGGGCGAGGTCGGTCCTCCCCATCTGTCATCGGAACCTGAGAGGTTCGCCATGACCACCGCAGCACGGCGGTCAGGACTTGCACCTTGGGTGGGGCAGCCGTCGGACGGCGGCCCGCTTTTCAGATGTGCCTCGCCCGCGCGGTAACGGGGCCTGAGAGATTCAAGGGAGGGACTTGCTCCTTCGGCGCCCCGGCGCGGCCGGGGACTCTCCCGCGCGGATTCAAACGGCCGGTATGCAGTTGGCGCCGCCATCATTGCACGCCGGGCCTGTTCGTGGCAGACCGTGATCTGTAACCGGCTTGTGGCAGTAAGCGCACGAAAACGCGAGACCGCCGCATTACCTTCTCTTTACACTCGACGGGGACGGGAACTCGTGAACCGCCCCAGGGGAGGACGATCACGGTGAACAGGACCACGGCCTACGCAACGACCTCGGGCATCGCGCTGCCGAAGCGGCCCGCCCCGGCCGGGGAGGCGCGCGCCGCACTGGCACCCGTCGTCCGCGACCTGCGCGACCGCGACGGCCGCAGCCCGCACGCCCTGCTCTTCGGACCCCGCGACCTGGTGGTGATCACCGGCCTGCCCGGCAGCGGCAAGTCCACCCTGATGCGGCGCACCGTGCGCGGGCGGCGCGTCGACTCCCAGGACACCCGCGACCGCTGGGACCGCCGCATGCCGCGCCTGCTCCCGTACGCCCTGTACCGGCCCCTGGTCCGCCTCGCCCACTACGCCGGGCTGCGCCGCGCCCTGCGCTCCGGCGAGGGCGTCGTCGTGCACGACTGCGGCACCCAGGCCTGGGTGCGCGGCTGGCTGGCCCGCGAGGCCCGCCGCCGCGACGGCACCCTGCACCTGCTGCTCCTCGACGTCGGCGCCGACGACGCCCTGGCCGGCCAGCGCGAGCGCGGCCGGGGCGTCTCCCGGTACGCGTTCCTGCGGCACCGCGCGGCGACCGAGCGGCTGCTCGCCTCCGTCACCGAGGGCACCCTGCCGGCCGGCTGCGGTTCGGGGGTCGTCCTCGACCGGGCGGCGGCGGACGCACTGCACAGGATCGCGTTCACCGGCTGAGACGCGGGGGCCGGGTTCCCCGGCCGAGGTGACGGACCGTGGGCCGGTGGGGCCGAACGGGTTAGCCTTTCAGCCACAGCAGCGGTACCCAGGCAGGCGGTAGGCAGATGGACTTCCCAGCGGACTTCCCGGCGGACCTCTCCCCGGAGTTTCCGGCGCAGGCGCATCCTCATCCGCACGGTGGATGGCCCGGCAACGAGCTGGAGGAGGTGCTGTCGGCGTCCCTCGGCGTGCCCGGCGCCGGCGGCCGGATCGTGGAGGTGCTGGGCCGCAGCTTCGTCTGGGTCCCGCTGCCCAACGGCGGCGGCCCCCGCACCGGCCCCCTCGACCTGCCCACGCTGGAGATCGACGGCCAGGCCCATGTGCCGGTGTTCAGCTCCGAGGAGCAGCTCCGCCAGGTCACCGGCCCCCACATGGCGTACACCATCGCCCCCGCCGCCGAGTTCGCCCGCGGTCTGCCCCCGCAGGTCGGGATCGCCGTCAACCCCGACGGCGTGGTCGGCATCCCGCTGCCGCCGGCCGCCGTGGCCGAGCTGTGCCGGGCCGGGCGCACCCCGCTGGACGGGCCCGCGTCCGGCGGCCGGGTCCGCCTCTTCGAACCCGACTGGCAGGACGAGCCGGTGGACTTCCTGGCCGCGGCCTCCGCCGAGTTCGCCGCCACCGGGGTCGTCCGCACCGCCCGTCGCTGCCTCGCCGCGGTCGAGACCGGCGACCCGATGCTGTTCGTCGGCGTGGAACTGACCCACTGGGAGGGCGACGCCCGGGCCGTCCCCCTCGACGCCCTCGGCCGCGCGCTCGGCGCGGTCCCGGTCCAGTGGCCGGTCAACCTGGTCCTCCTGGAGGCGGCCCAGGACCCGGTCTGCGACTGGATGCGGGAGAAGGTCCGCCCCTTCTACGACCGGGACCTCTGAACGCCGGGCCGGGGAAGCGCCCCGAAAGGGGCGCGGGGCTGCGCCATGTGCGGCTCCGCCGCGCGGGCGCGGTCAACCACGACGAACCGGCGCCCGGCGACGGAGGACGAGCCCCGAGCTCCCGGCCGCCCCACCCGGCGGAGCCCGAGCGCCGAGCCACCGCGTCCGCCGGAGCCCTAAGCTGGTGCCCAACAGGGGACGATTCTCGAAGGGTCGGTAAAAGGTGAGCGCGAGCGGTACCGCCGCGACCGGGCAGGTCGAGCACATGCTGCGCCAGGTGATGCCCGGGCGCTACGACGCCTACGAGGCCCTGCTCCGCGCGCTCGCCACCCCCGCCACCGGCCAGGTCTGGATGCTGCTCTGGCACGGTCAGGCCGGCTCCCCGGACGCCCAGTACGGGAACATGGAGGTCGACGGCTTCGGCTACGCGCCGTGCGTCACCTCCGCCCAGGAACTCTCCGCCAGCGGCTGGAACCGGTCGTACGAGGTGGTCGACGGCCTCGAAGTGGCCCGCGCCCTCTATCCCGACCACTACGGTCTCTGGCTCAACCCGCACGCCCCCGGTGGCGGCGTCGGCATCCCCTGGCTCGACCTGCGCCGCATCGCCTCCGGTCTCGACCGCCAGCCCGCCGGACCCCTGCGCGTGTCCGAACCGGCCATCGAGATCCCGCAGTTCTACGCCCTGCTCGCGCAGAACGCCCACCGCACCCCGGCGGTCCGCGCGTTGCGCCGGGCCTGGGTGCAGCCGTCGCTCGGCGCGCCCTACCTCGCCATCGGCCTGGACGTGTACGACACGTCGCCGCCGGCCGTGGACGCGGTGCGCGCGATGATGCAGCAGTCCGTCGGCGCGGTGCCGGAGGGGCTGCCGGTGTCGACGGTGGCGATGACCGACGCGCACGACCCGGTCGCCATGTGGCTGCGTGCGAACGCCCGTCCGTTCTACGACCGCGAGGCCCACGCGGCGCCCGTCCGGGCGCCGGGCGCCGGGTACGGCTACCCTCCGGCCCGCGGGGGCGTCTGACGATGCGTCGGCTCGCGCGGACCGGTTCGGCGACGCTCCGTGGTCTTCACGTCACGAACACATTTCTTCGCGCGTAGACGTCGGCGGAAGGTCGCGAAGATCGGCGATTTCGCCGTTGTGTCCCAACTGTCCTTCGTCCGAAGGCCGTTACCCACTGTTCGGATAACGGAATCCCTAGCAGTGCATCACGGTTGCGCATACTTTCCCGGTCAGACCTGGCGGGTGATCGTGACGAAGCTGAAGACTCCCGAGACAGGCACGGATCGTTCGATCTCGTGATCGAGAGCAAGTCGACAAAGCCGTAATCCACGGCGGGTGTAGGCCGGTCACCACCGGCGAGAGGGGTCGGGTCACTGTGACCGCACCGATCGAGACCACCGGGGCGCAAGCCGAGGCACAGCCCGAGGCTGTCCTCGCCGGTGCCGATAAGGGGCAGATCGAGGGCCGTTCCCTGGGGCAGATCGCCTGGTCCCGTTTCAAGAAGGACAAGGTCGCCATGGCCGGCGGGGTCATCGTGATCCTGCTGATCCTCCTCGCGATCCTCTCCCGCCCCATCCAGGCGATCTTCGGCCTGGACCCCAACGCCCTCAACCAGGACCTGATCGACCCCAACACCTCGCTGCCCAAGGGCGACTTCGGCGGCATGAGCTGGGAGCACCCGCTCGGTGTGGAGCCGAAGTTCGGCCGCGACATCGCCACCCGCATCCTCGAGGGCTCCTGGGTCTCGCTGGTCGTCGCCTTCGGCGCCACGATCCTGTCCAACACCATCGGCACGATCCTCGGTGTCGTGGCCGGCTACTACGGCGGACGCGTCGACACGATCATCAGCCGGCTGATGGACACCTTCCTGGCCTTCCCCCTCCTGCTGTTCGCGATCGCCATCTCGGCGACCCTGCAGGGCGGCGCCTTCGGACTGGAGGGCCTGCCGCTGCACATCATGGTGCTGGTCTTCGTCATCGGCTTCTTCAACTGGCCCTATCTGGGCCGCATCGTGCGCGGCCAGACGCTGGCCCTGCGCGAGCGGGAGTTCGTCGACGCCTCCCGGGGGATGGGCGCCAAGGGCCCCTACATCCTCTTCCGGGAGCTGCTGCCGAACCTCGTGGGCCCGATCATCGTCTACTCGACGCTGCTGATCCCGACCAACATCATCTTCGAGGCGTCCCTGAGCTTCCTCGGCGTCGGCATCCAGCCCCCGCAGGCCTCGTGGGGCGGCATGATCAACCAGGCGGTCCCCTTCTACCAGGTCGACCCCCAGTTCATGATCGTTCCCGGTCTCGCCATCTTCGTGACCGTCCTGGCGTTCAACCTGCTCGGCGACGGTCTCCGTGACGCTCTCGACCCGCGCAGCCGCTGACCGGCGACTGCCCCGAGAGTCCCAAAGATTTGCCAACAATGGAGGGGAAGCAGACCATCATGCGAAGGTCAGCGCTGGCCGCGGTCGCGGCCATCGGCAGTGCGAGCTTGCTGCTTTCGGCTTGCAGCAAGGCCGATGACAGCTCGGACAACAACGGTAAGAAGTCGGCTGAGGCCAACGCAGCGACCAAGGGTGTCGTCAACGCCTCCACCCAGAAGGGTGGGACGGTCACGTACGAGTACGCGGACGTGCCGGACTCCTTCGACCCCGGCAACACGTACTACGCGTACATGTACAACCTCAGCCGGCTCTACGCCCGCCCGCTGATGACCTTCAAGCCCGGCGCGGGCGAGGAGGGCAACACGCTGGTCCCGGACCTCGCCGAGAGCAAGGGCGTGCCGAGCGACGGCGGCAAGACCTGGACGTACAAGCTGCGCGCGGGCCTGAAGTACCAGGACGGCACGCCGATCACGGCGAAGGACGTCAAGTACGCCGTCGAGCGCTCCAACTTCGCGCGTGACGTGCTCTCCCTCGGCCCGAACTACTTCCAGCAGTTCATGGAGGGCGGCGACAAGTACAAGGGTCCGTACAAGGACAAGAGCCCCGAGGGCCTGAAGTCCATCGAGACGCCGGACGACACCACGATCGTCTTCCACCTGAACCGGTCCTTCCAGGAGTTCGACTACCTGGTCGCGACGCCGCAGACGGCTCCGGTGCCCCAGGCCAAGGACAAGGGCGTCGACTACGTCAAGAACATCGTGTCCTCGGGCTCGTACAAGTTCGAGAGCTACGAGGAGGGCAAGCAGGCCGTCCTCGTCCGCAACGAGAACTGGGACCCGAAGACGGACCCGCTGCGCAAGCAGTACCCGGACAAGATCGTCGTCAAGCTCAAGGTCAACGCCGAGACGATCGACCAGGACGTGCAGTCCGGCACCGCGATCGACCTCGGCGGCACCGGCGTCCAGGCCGCCACGCAGGCGAAGGTCGTCAACAACGCCGACCTGAAGGCCAACACCGACAACACCTACGGTGGCCGTCTGGTCTACATGGCGATCAACTCCCAGGTCGCGCCGTTCGACAAGGTCGAGTGCCGCAAGGCCGTCCAGTACGCCATCGACAAGGTCTCGGTGCAGACCGCCCTCGGCGGCCCGATCCGCGGTGAGATCGCCACCACCGTCCTTCCGCCGGACATCACCGGCTACCAGAAGGCGGACACCTACGCCACGGACGGCAACAAGGGCGACGTCGCCAAGGCCAAGGAGCAGCTGAAGGCCTGCGGCACGACCAGCATCAACACCAACATCTCGGCGCGCAGCGACCGCCCGCAGGAGATCGACGCGGCCACCGCGATCATCGCCTCGCTGAAGAAGGTCGGCATCAACGCCAGCCTGAAGCAGTACCCGTCGGGCAAGTACTTCACCGACTACGCCGGTGTGCCGACCTTCGACAAGAAGGAGAACATCGGCCTGCACATGATGCAGTGGGGTGCCGACTGGCCCTCCGGCTACGGCTTCCTCCAGCAGATCCTGCACGGTGACGCGATCGGTGCCTCGGGCAACACCAACCTGTCGTACATCAACGACAAGCAGATGAACGAGATGCTCGAGAAGTCCATCGCCACCGAGAACGAGACCGAGCGCAACGCGCTGTACGGCCAGATCGACAAGCGCGCCATGGACCTGGCCACCCTCGTCCCGCTGACCTACTTCAAGGTCCTGCTGTACCGCCCGACCACCTACACCAACCTGGTGTCCACGGCGGCCTTCAGCGGTCAGTACGACTACCTCAACATCGGCACGACCAAGAAGTAGCCCCGGAAGGCAGGTGAAGGCATTGGTGCCCGCGGGCTTCGCGGCCCGCGGGCACCAGCGCCGGTCCCCGTGATCTCGTACATCCTCCGTCGGACGTTCGCGGCAGTGATCCTGCTGCTGGTCGTCACCGCGGTCACCTTCGCGATCTTCTTCCTGCTGCCGCGGCTCGCCGGTCAGACCGCCGACCAGCTCGCGCAGCAGTACATCGGAAAGAGTCCGACGAAGGCAGACATCCTCGCTGTCAAGCAGAACCTCGGTCTGGACGAGCCCCTCTACGTCCAGTACTGGCACTTCATCAAGGGGATCGTCAGCGGCGCCACCTACGACCTGGGTCCCACCACGGCGCACTGCGACGCACCCTGCTTCGGCTACTCCTTCAAGACCCACGAGGCCATCTGGCCGCAGCTCACCTCGCGCCTCCCGGTGACCCTCTCGCTGGCCGGCGGCGCCGCCGTGCTGTGGCTGGTCTCCGGTGTCCTCATCGGAGTGATCTCCGCCCTCAAGCCCCGCAGCCTCTTCGACCGCACCTTCATGGGCGTGGCCCTGGCCGGTGTGTCGCTGCCCATGTTCTTCACGGGCAACCTGCTGCTCCTGCTGTTCACCTTCCAGTGGCCGATCTTCGGCCGCACCTATGTGGAGTTCACCGAGAACCCGGCCCAGTGGGCCAACACGCTCATCCCCGCCTGGTGCTCGCTGGCCCTGCTCTACTCCGCCATCTACGCGCGGCTGACCCGCTCCGGCATGCTGGAGACGATGAACGAGGACTTCATCCGCACGGCCCGCGCCAAGGGCCTGCGGGAGCGCAGAGTCGTGGCCCGGCACGGGCTGCGGGCCGCGCTGACCCCGATCATCACCGTCTTCGGCATGGACCTCGGCCTGCTGCTCGGCGGCGCCGTGATCACCGAGAAGGTGTTCTCGCTGCCCGGCATCGGCCAGTACGCGGTGCAGGGCATCACCGACAACGACCTGCCCAAGATCCTCGGCGTCACCCTGCTCGCAGCCTTCTTCGTCGTGATCGCCAATCTCCTGGTGGACCTGCTGTACGCCGCCGCCGACCCACGCGTGAGGCTCTCGTGACCGAACTCTCCAAGACCGGGGCCGCCGTGGGTGAGCCCACGACCGCTCCCTCGGACGCGCCCGACGCGTTCCTCGCGGTCCGCGACCTCAAGGTGCACTTCCCCACCGACGACGGCCTGGTCAAGTCCGTCGACGGACTCAGCTTCCAGGTGGAGAAGGGCAAGACCCTCTGCATCGTCGGCGAGTCGGGGTCCGGCAAGTCCGTCACCTCGCTCGCGATCATGGGCCTGCACCGGCTCGGCGCGCGCGGCAAGAACGTGCAGATGTCCGGCGAGATCTGGCTCGGTGGCAAGGAGCTCGTCGCCGCCGACCCGGACGAGGTCCGCCGGCTGCGCGGCCGCGAGATGGCGATGATCTTCCAGGACCCGCTGTCCGCGATGCACCCGTACTACACGATCGGCAACCAGATCGTGGAGGCGTACCGGGTCCACCACGACGTCAACAAGAAGACCGCGCGCAAGCGGGCGATCGAGATGCTCGACCGGGTCGGCATCCCCGAGCCCGGCAAGCGCGTCGACAGCTACCCGCACGAGTTCTCCGGCGGTATGCGCCAGCGCGCGATGATCGCGATGGCGTTGGTCAACAACCCCGAACTGCTCATCGCGGACGAGCCGACGACCGCCCTGGACGTGACCGTCCAGGCCCAGATCCTCGACCTCATCCGCGACCTCCAGAAGGAGTTCGGCTCCGCGGTCGTCCTCATCACCCACGACCTCGGCGTGGTCGCCGAGATCGCCGACGACGTCCTGGTGATGTACGGCGGCCGGTGCGTGGAGCGCGGTTCGGTCGACGACGTCTTCGAGCGTCCGCAGCACCCGTACACGTGGGGCCTGCTCGGCTCGATGCCGCGCATCGACCGCGAGACCTCCGAGCGGCTCATCCCGGTCAAGGGCTCGCCGCCGAGCCTCATCAACGTCCCTTCGGGCTGCGCGTTCCACCCCCGCTGCCCGTACGCGGACCTCCCCAAGGGGGATGTCACCCGTACCGTGCGCCCGGAGCTCCAGCAGGTCGGCAGCGGGCACTTCTCCGCCTGCCACCTCTCGCCGGAGGACCGCACGCGGATCTGGACCGAAGAGATTGCGCCGAAGCTGTGAGCGATACGAAGAAGAAGGACGCGACGACGGTCCCGGCCCAGGCATCCTCTCCCGAGGAGCGTGAGGTGCTGCTGAAGGTCGAGGGCCTGCAGAAGCACTTCCCGATCCACAAGGGCGTGTTCCGGCGTCAGGCCGGCGCGGTCAAGGCCGTCGACGGCATCGACTTCGAGGTGCGCAAGGGCGAGACCCTCGGCGTGGTCGGCGAGTCGGGCTGCGGCAAGTCGACCATGGGCCGGGTCATCACCCGGCTCCAGGACCCGACGGGCGGTTCGATCCACTTCGAGGGCAAGGACATCACGCGGCTGAACACGGCCGGGATGCGTCCGCTGCGGCGGGACATCCAGATGATCTTCCAGGACCCGTACGGCTCGCTGAACCCGCGCCACACCATCGGCGGCATCGTCTCGGCGCCGTTCCGCCTCCAGGGCGTGGAGCCCGAGGGCGGGGTGAAGAAGGAGGTCCAGCGGCTCCTCGAGCTGGTGGGCCTGAGCCCCGAGCACTACAACCGCTACCCGCACGAGTTCTCCGGCGGCCAGCGCCAGCGCATCGGCATCGCCCGCGCCCTCGCCCTGAAGCCGAAGCTGGTCGTCGCGGACGAGCCGGTCTCCGCGCTGGACGTGTCGATCCAGGCGCAGGTCGTCAACCTCATGGACGACCTCCAGGAGGAGCTCGGCCTGACGTACGTGATCATCGCGCACGACCTGTCCGTCGTCCGGCACGTCTCGGACCGGATCGCGGTGATGTACCTGGGCAAGATCGTCGAGCTCGCCGACCGCACCTCGCTGTACGAGGCGCCGATGCACCCGTACACCAAGGCGCTGATGTCGGCGGTGCCGGTGCCGGACCCGAAGCGCCGCGGCGCCAAGAGCGAGCGGATCCTGCTCCGCGGCGACGTGCCCTCGCCCATCTCCCCGCCGAGCGGCTGCCGCTTCCACACGCGGTGCTGGAAGGCGACGGAGATCTGCAAGACCACGGAGCCGCCGCTGCTGGAACTGCGGCCGGGCCAGCAGGTGGCCTGCCACCACCCGGAGAACTTCGAGGACCAGGCCCCGCAGGACGTCGTCCTGCTCACGGCCGCCAAGGAGGCCGCGGAGACGGTCTCGGACGAGGTCCTGGCGGAGTCCGCGAAGACCTCGGCGGCGGTCGCCGCGGAGGCGGAGAGCAAGGACGCGGAGGCGAAGGACGCGGAGGCGAAGGACGCGGAGGCGAAGGACGCGGAGGCGAAGGACGCGGAGGCGAAGAGCGACGCGTCCGAGCCGGAGGCGCCTGCGGCGGAGGCCGGCGCGGACCCTGCGTCCGAGCCGGAGGCCGAGGCCACCGCCTCCGAGCCGTCGGAGACGGACGCCCCCGAAGCCGAAGCCGAAGCCGAAGCCGAGACCGAAGCCGAAGCCGAAGCCGAGACCGAAGCCGAAGCCGAGACCGAAGCCGAAGCCGACGCGGAGGCCGAGACCGGAGCCGACGCCCAGGCCGAGACCCCGGCCAAGAAGAAGTAGCCCGGCCTGCTCAGTGAGCCCTCGCCTTCGTTTGTAAGGCGGGGGCTCACCGGCAGGTGAGAATGGCAGGGTGTACGAGCAACTCTTCAGCCCGACCGTGCAGCACACGCTCGACCTGATCGGCATCTTCGTCTTCGCCATCTCGGGCGCCCTGCTGGCCGTCCGCAAGAACTTCGACGTGTTCGGCATCGCGGTCCTCGCCGAGGTGACCGCGCTGGGCGGCGGGCTGTTCCGGGACCTGATCATCGGCGCGGTGCCGCCCGCCGCCTTCACGGACCTCGGGTATTTCCTGACCCCGCTGCTCGCCACGGTGCTGGTCTTCTTCCTGCACCCGCACGTCGAGCGCCTCCAGACCGGCGTCAACGTCTTCGACGCGGCCGGCCTCGGCCTGTTCTGCGTCGCCGGCACGACCAAGGCGTACGACTACGGGCTCGGTCTGACCGCCTCCGCCTGTCTGGGCCTGGCCACCGCGGTCGGCGGCGGTGTGCTGCGCGACGTGCTGGCCAACGAGGTGCCGTCGCTGCTGCGCTGGGACCGCGACCTGTACGCCGTCCCGGCCATCGTCGGCGCCACCATGGTCGTCCTGTGCATCCGCTTCGACGCGCTGGGCCCGTTCACGAGCGGCCTCGCGGTGGTCACCGCCTTCGTGCTGCGATTGCTGGCGATGCGCTACCACTGGCGGGCCCCGCGCGCCTGGAACCGGCGGTCGACGGTCGTGGAGGGGGACTGAGAGATCTCCCGTCCGAGCCGGGAGGCCAGGAGAAAGCTACCGCTTAGTAGTTTCCTGTTGTACCGTGCAGCCATGCCAGAAGCAGCTCCCGCACCGGCCACCCGGGCCGCCATCGGCGACAGCGAGTTCGACCGGGACACCGCCCTCACCCGGCGCACGCCCGGTGTCTACGACATCGACCTGTCCGCCGGCTGGACGATCATCAGCGCCGTCAACGGCGGCTATCTGCTGGCCGTCCTGGGCCGCGCGCTCGGGGACGCCCTGCCGCACCCCGACCCGTTCACCATCTCGGCGCACTACCTCACCGCGTCCCAGCCGGGCCCGGCGGTCGTCCGCACGGAGACGGTCCGCACCGGCCGTACGCTCTCCACCGGCCAGGCGTCCCTCTTCCAGTACGACGACGAGGGCAACGAGGTCGAGCGCATCCGCGTCCTCGCCTCCTACGGCGACCTCGGCACACTGCCCGACGACGTCCGCACGTCGGCGAAGCCGCCCGAGATGCCGCCCATGGACCAGTGTTTCGGCCCGCAGGACGGTCCCGCCCCGGTGGAGGGCAGCTCCGCCATCGCCGACCGGCTGATGCTCAAGCTGGACCCCGCCACCCTGGGCTGGGCCCTCGGACAGCCCTCGGGCAAGGGGGAGATGCGGGCCTGGTTCGGGCTCGCCGACGGCCGCGACGCCGACCCCCTCTCGCTGCTCCTCGCGGTGGACGCGCTCCCGCCGACCGCCTTCGAGCTCGGGATCAAGGGCTGGGTGCCGACGGTCGAGCTGACCGCGCATGTCCGCTGCCGCCCGGCGCCGGGGCCGCTGCGCGTCTCCATCACCACCCGCAACCTCGCCGGCGGCTTCCTCGAGGAGGACGCCGAGGTCTGGGACAGCGCCGACCGCCTGGTCGCCCAGTCCCGCCAGCTGGCCCGCGTCCGGCTCGCCTGACGCATCCCGCGCGCCGTCACCGCACACCGGGACGCCGGGACCCACAGGTCCCGGCGTCCCGGTGTGCGTGCGGCCTGACTCCGTCCGGTCAGTCCAGCCAGTGCCGGCGGCCGATGCTGATCAGCCGCATCCGGCGGGTCGCGACGGCGGCCGCCCGCCGGCGCTCCTCCTCCGGCGCCTCCAGCGTCTCCAGGAACAGCGAGGCCGTGCTCAGCATCTGGTCGACGTAGAGGCCCGCGAGCATCAGCAGGTCGTCGTCGCCCCAGCCCGCCGACTGCGGATCCTTGGCCAGCTCGGCCTGCACCTCCTCGGCGAACCTGGCCAGTTGGTCCCGTATCGCCTCCCGCACCGGCTGCACCCCGCCGTGCCGCTCCCGGGCGATGAACCGGACGTGCGCGGGGTGCGCGGCCACATGACCCGCGATCAACTCCACGGCACGGGCGATCCGTTCGTCGCTGTCCTCCGCGGGCGACACCGTCGTCCGGATCATCGGGTGCAGGCTGCCCAGGGCCTCCTCGACCATTGCCACCCCGAGGTCGGCGGTGGAGCGGAAGTGCCGGTAGAAGGCGGTCGGGGCCACGCCGACGGCACGGGTGACCTCACGCAGGCCCAGGCTGCTCAGGCTCTGCTCCTCCAGCAGTACCAGCGCCGCGTCCAGGAGGGCCTGACGGGTCTTCTGCTTCTGGGCCTGCCGGACGCCGAGGGTGTGACTCATACCATGCAGTTAACAACTGTTCTCCGGAATTGAAAAGGCGTGAGGCGCGCTAGACTGAGAAGTCAGTGAACAACTGTAACTACAACCGTTCACCGAAGGTTGGGGGATCCGCTCCATGCTGTTTCTCGTCGTCGCACTCCTGCTCCTCGGCGTCGTCATGGGCACCGTCGCCCACGCGCCGCTCACCTTCTCAGTCGCCGTCGGTCTGGTCATCGCCGTCTGGCTCGGCGTCTTCGCGATCCGCGAGCGGCACGGCCGCCGCCGGAGCAGCTCCGCCCACTGACCACCGCCGGTCCACCGCCGCACCGTCCGGCCCACCGACGCACCGTAGGGAGAACACCGTGCAGCTCACCGCACCGGCCACCCGCCGGACCGGTATCCGGGACACCGACGGCATGGCCGTCGCGTCCTTCGTCCTCGGCCTCCTCGGCCTGCTCGTCCTCAACGTCTTCCTGGGCCCCGTCGCCATCGCGCTGGCCGGCGTCGCCCTGTGGCGGGGCACCGCCCGCCGCGGCCGGGCCCTCCTCGGCCTCGGCCTGGGCGTCGCCGACCTGCTCGTCCTCGCGGCGTTCATGTCCGCCGACAGCACGATGTCCTGGAGCCTGTGAGACACCCGCCGTACGGCCCGGTCCCGGTGCGGCCGAAGAGTCCGGCCTTGCTCTGAGGCCGGGCGGGGCCGCCCCGTAGAATCGGCCCCACCATGGCTTACCTCGACCACGCCGCGACCACCCCGATGCTCCCCGAGGCGGTCGAGGCACTCACCGCGCACGTGGGCGCCACCGGCAACGCCTCCTCCCTCCACGCGTCCGGCCGCCGCGCACGGCGCACCGTCGAGGAGGCCCGCGAGACCCTCGCCGACGCCCTCGGCGCCCGTCCCAGCGAGGTCGTCTACACCTCCGGCGGTACCGAGGCCGACAACCTCGCCGTCAAGGGTCTGTACTGGGCCCGCCGCGACGCCGACCCGGCGCGCACCCGGGTCCTGGCCAGCCCCGTCGAGCACCACGCCGTCCTGGACGCCGTCCACTGGCTCGGCGAGCACGAGGGCGCGACCGTCGAGTACCTGCCGGTCGACGCGTACGGCCGCGTCCACCCCGAGGCACTGCGCGAGGCCATCGCCCGCGACCCCGGCAGCGTCGCCCTCGCCACCGTCATGTGGGCCAACAACGAGATCGGCACGATCATGCCGGTCCGTGAACTCGCCGACGTGGCCGCCGAGTTCGACGTCCCGCTGCATGCCGACGCGGTCCAGGCCGTCGGGCAGCTCCCGGTCGACTTCGCCGCCTCCGGGCTCGCGGCGATGACCGTTTCCGGCCACAAGATCGGCGGCCCCTACGGCATCGGCGCGCTGCTGCTGGGGCGCGAGTACAGCCCCGTGCCCGTGCTGCACGGCGGCGGCCAGGAACGGCACGTGCGCTCGGGCACCCTCGACGTGCCCGCCATCGCCTCCTTCGCGGTCGCCGGCCGCCTCGCCACCGAGCAGCGCGCATGGTTCGCCCGCGAGATCGGCGCCCTGCGCGACGGCCTGGTCGACGCCGTCCGCTCGGCGGTCCCGGACGCGGTCCTCGGCGGCGACCCCGTGGACCGGCTGCCGGCCAACGCCCACTTCACCTTCCCCGGCTGCGAGGGCGACTCCCTGCTCCTCCTGCTCGACGCCCAGGGCATCGAGTGCTCCACCGGCTCCGCCTGCACCGCCGGCGTCGCCCAGCCCAGCCACGTCCTGCTCGCCACCGGCACCGACCCGGACCTCGCCCGCGGCACCCTGCGCTTCTCCCTCGGCCACACCTCCACCGAGGCCGACGTGGAGGCACTCGCCAAGGCGATCGGCCCCGCGGTGGAACGGGCGCGGGCGGCCGGGCTGACATAGCGGCCGGACAGCCGGCCCGGTGGGGACTCAGGCGCTCTTCGTCGCGCCGGCGGACGGGCCGCTCGTCGCCGCCCGCCGGACCAGCTTCATGTACCGGTCCCAGTCCCAGTGCGGCCCCGGATCCGTGTGGTCGGTGCCCGGCACCTCCACATGGCCGATGATGTGCTCCCGGTCGACGGGTATGCCGTACCGCGCGCAGATGCCCGCCGTCAGCCGGGCCGAGGCCGCGTACATCGCGTCCGTGAAGTCCCGCGGCCGGTCCACGAACCCCTCGTGCTCGATGCCGACACTGCGCTCGTTGTACTCCCGGTTGCCCGCGTGGTACGCCACGTCCAGCTCCCGGATCATCTGCGTCACGTGCCCGTCCCGGCCGACGATGTAGTGCGTGGCCGCCTGGTGCCCAGGGTCCTGGAACGCCTTGACGGCGCTGGCGAAGCTGCCCTGCGTGACATGGACGATCACCATGTCGATGCCGAAGTCGTCGGGCCGGTCCGCCCGCCGCCAGTTCGCGTCCGACGCCGCAACCCACCGCGCGCCCGCGTAGTCGACGGCGCCCTCCTCGCGGGGCTTCTCCACGCCCGGCGTGCGCCACCACAGCCGCGCCAGCTCGTCGCGCGCCAGCACCGCCGTGCCCACGGCCGCCGCCGTGCCGCCGACGATCAGCGCCCGGCGCCCGATGCGCCGGTCCGCGTCCCTGGGTCCGCCCGCGGACCCGCTCTTCGCCCCCATGCGATCTTCAACGCATACTCGCGCGCTCCGGTTCCCGCGCCCCCGTACCCTGGAAGGGTTATGACTGACACCCCGCAGCGCACCCGCCCCCTCCGCGTCCTCGCCGCCATGTCGGGCGGAGTCGACTCCGCCGTCGCCGCCGCCCGCGCGGCCGAGGCGGGGCACGACGTGACCGGCGTCCACCTCGCGCTCTCCGCGAACCCGCAGTCCTTCCGCACGGGCGCCCGGGGCTGTTGCACCATCGAGGACTCCCGGGACGCCCGCCGCGCGGCCGACGTCATCGGCATCCCCTTCTACGTGTGGGACCTCGCCGACCGCTTCCGCGAGGACGTCGTCGAGGACTTCGTCGCGGAGTACGAGGCCGGCCGCACCCCCAACCCGTGCCTGCGCTGCAACGAGAAGATCAAGTTCGCCGCGCTGCTCGACAAGGCCCTCGCCCTCGGCTTCGACGCGGTCTGCACCGGCCACTACGCGAAGGTGATCCTCCGCGAGGACGGCACCCGCGAACTGCACCGCGCCTCCGACATGGCCAAGGACCAGAGCTACGTCCTCGGCGTGCTGGACGACCGGCAGCTCGCGCACGCCATGTTCCCGCTCGGCGACACGCTCACCACCAAGGAGGAGATCCGCGCGGAGGCCGAGCGCAGGGGGCTGGCCGTCGCCAAGAAGCCCGACTCGCACGACATCTGCTTCATCGCCGACGGCGACACCCAGGGCTTCCTCGCGAACCGTCTGGGCAGGGCGGAGGGCGACATCGTCGACGAGTCCGGCAACCGCCTCGGCACCCACGAGGGCGCCTACGGCTTCACCATCGGCCAGCGCAAGGGCCTGCGCATCGGCACGCCCGCGCCCGACGGCAAGCCCCGCTACGTCCTCGACATCTCCCCGGTGGACAACACCGTCACGGTGGGCCCCGCCGAGGCGCTGGACGTCACCGCGCTCACCGCGATCAAGCCCCGCTGGTGCGGCGCGGCCCCCACCGGCCCCGGCACCTACACCGCCCAGCTGCGCGCCCACGGCGGCGAGACCGAGGTCACCGCCGACCTGGTCGACGGCACCCTGGAGGTGAGGTTCACCGAGCCGGTGCGCGGCGTGGCCCCCGGCCAGGCGATCGTGCTGTACGACGGCACCCGTGTGGTGGGCTCGGCGACGATCGCGTCGACCACGCGCGCGACGGCGGGCGTGGCCTGAGCCCGAGCCGCCCTCAGCCGGCGAAGAACTCCGCCAGCACCGGCGCCAGGACGCCCGGCTCCACCATGTGGCTCTGGCCCCCGAGGGCCCGGTACGCGCCCTCGGGCACGGCGTCGGCGACGGCCCGTGCCGCCTCGCGCATCCACGCGGCGCCGGCGTCGCCCGCCAGGGCCAGCACGGGAACGGTGATCCCCGCCAGCAGAGTCCGCGGCACCCGCGCGTCGCCCAGCACCGCGTCGTCGTACGCGAGGCTGGGGGCGACCGACTCCAGACCGGCCCACATCGGCGACCGGCGGGCACGCCGGATCATCTCCTCGCCCAGACCGGTCAGCCGCAGGAACAGCTCCACCGCGTCCCCGCGCCGCCCCCGCCCGAGCGCCTCGCCCAGCCGCCCGGTGTACTCCGCGCGGGCCCGCGCCGCGTCGTCGTCCATGGCGTACGGCACCTCGTAGACGGCGACCCGGCGCACCGGCAGCCCGCTCGCCGCCGCCCGCAGGACCAGCGCGCCGCCCGAGGAGATGCCGTACAGCGACGCCTCGCCGCCGACCGCCTCGATCAGCGCCGCCAGGTCCTCCACCTCGCGCTCCACCGCGTAGGGCGCCGTGTCACCGCTCTCGCCGCGCCCCCGCCGGTCGTACACGGTGACGTCGAAACGGTCCGACAGCTCCGCGGCCAGGGGCGCCAGCGTGGCGCCCGTCGACAACGCACCGCTGACCAGGACGACGGCGGGCCCCTGCCCGGCGCGTGCGTACGCGAGACGCGTACCGTCGAGCGAAACGGCCATTGTGTCCATGGTTGTGCAGACTGCCCTACAGCGCCCGTTTCATCCGTCTTTTCGCCCCTCAGGACACCTCGACGTCGTAGAAACAGAGGTGGTCCTTGATCGCGGCCACGTCCGGCTTCGGGTCCGGGTAGGACCAGACGAGGTCCGGCGCGTCCGGCAGCGACCAGTACGACGCGTCCCCCTTGAAGGGGCAGTGTGTGTGCGTGGCCGACGGTGTCAGCAGGTCCAGGCGCACGTCCTCGGGCGGCAGGTAGTACCGGTCCGGGAGGCCCGTCTCCCGCAGCACCAGCGCCTCGTCGCTCTCCGCCAGCACCTGCCCGTCCCGCACGACGCGCACGTGCAGGCCGCTCGGCTCGACGGTGATGCGGTGTCCCTTGGTCACGATCGTCCTCCTCGGTGGCCGGCTCTCCTGATGACAGCACGGCCGCAGGCCGGGTTCTTCCCGCCGGGGCGGGAACGTACCGTTGCCTCATGAACATCTGCGTCTTCCTCTCCGCCGCCGACCTCGACGAGCGCTACACGCGCCCCGCCAAGGAGTTCGGCACCCTCCTCGGCAAGGGCGGGCACACGCTCGTGTGGGGCGGTTCGGACACCGGGCTGATGAAGGTCGTCGCCGACGGTGTGCACGAGGCCGGAGGCAGGCTCCTCGGCGTCTCCGTCGGCTTCCTGGCGGCCAAGGCGCGCGAGGGCGCCGACGAGATGGTGATCGCCGAGGACCTCGCCGAGCGCAAGCGGCTGCTGCTGGAGAAGGCGGACGCCGTGGTGATCATGGTGGGCGGCACCGGCACCCTGGACGAGGCGACGGAGATCCTGGAGCTGAAGAAGCACGGCCACACCGACAAGCCGGTCGTCCTGCTCAACACGGCGGGCTTCTACGACGGGCTCAGGGAGCAGTTCCGCCGTATGGAGGACGAGGGCTTCCTGCCGCGACCCCTCACCGACCTGGTGTTCTTCGCCGAGGAGCCGGTCGGCGCGCTCGCCTACCTGGAGGAGAGCCAGGGCATCGAATGAGGCACCGGTGATGCGAGCATGGCGGGCATGGCTACACATGTGATCACCGGAGCGGGCTCCGGCATCGGCGCGGCCGTCGCCCGCCGCCTGCACGAGCGCGGCGACGAGGTCGTGCTGCACGCGCGCGACGCGGGCCGCGCGAAGGAACTGGCGGCCGCCCTCCCCGGCGCGAAGACCCTGGTCGGCGACCTGGCGGACCCGGACAAGCTCTCCTGGGCCTTCTCGCACCAGACGCTGCCCGACCGTGTGGACACCCTGCTGCACATCGCGGGCGTGGTCGACCTCGGCCCCGTCGGCGACCTCACCCCCAAGACCTGGCGCAACCAGCTCAACGTCAACCTCGTCGCCCCCGCCGAGCTGACCCGCCTCTTCCTGCCCCAGCTCCGCGTCGCCCAGGGCCACGTCCTCTTCGTCAACTCCGGTTCCGGGCTCAACGCCCACGCCGGCTGGTCCGCGTACGCCGCGTCCAAGCACGGACTGAAGGCCCTCGCCGACGCCCTGCGCCAGGAGGAGCACGCGAACGGCGTCCGCGTCACCTCCGTCTACCCGGGCCGCACCGCCAGCCCCATGCAGGCCAAGGTCCACCGCCAGGAGGGCAAGGAGTACGACCCCGCGAAGTGGATCGACCCCGAGTCGGTCGCCACGACGATCCTCATGGCCCTGGACCTCCCCAGGGACGCGGAGGTCAACGACCTGACGGTCCGCCCGGGACGCTGACTCACGGGTGATTCCAGCCCGCCCGGGCGGTCTTCAGCCGTCCGGCATCGTCTTCAGCCCGTCCGGCGTTCGAGGACGAGACCGTTCAGGCCGGGAGCGGGGGTCCGGGGACGATGGGGGCACCTCCCGCTCGAGCGAAGCCGAGAGTGAGAGTGGGGGAGGGAAGGGGCGGCGGGGGCGCAACACACCCCCGGCCACCCCTGCGTACCCTTCCTCCCGTGAACGACAACCCCCGCTTCGGCCCCGCCACCGGTATCGGCTCCCTGCCGGGCCAGGACGCACGCGAGGCCGCCAAGACAGCCACCGGCTCCTTCGAGGACTTCCCCTTCCTGCCCGAGCTCCCCGCCCGCGGCCCCGGCGCCGACATGATCGGCCGCACCGCCGGCCTGCTCGTCGAGCTGTACGCGCGCGTGGAGCCCAGCGGCTGGCGCCTCGGCGACCGCCCCGGCCGGGACACCAAGCGGGCCCGCTCCTGGTTGGGGGAGGACCTCGACGCGCTGGAGGAGTTCACGCAGGGTCACGAGGGGCCGCTGAAGCTCCAGGCCGTCGGCCCGTGGACGCTGGCCGCCGCCCTGGAGCTGCGCAACGGCGAGGCCGTCCTGTCCGACGCCGGCGCCACCCGCGACCTCGCCGCCTCCCTCGCCGAGGGCCTGCGCCTGCACCTGGCCGAGGTCCGGCGCCGCGTGCCCGGCGCGACGCTCGTGCTCCAGCTCGACGAGCCCTCCCTCACCGCCGTGCTGCGCGGCCAGGTCCGCACCGCCAGCGGCTACCGCACGCACCGGGCGGTGGACCGGCAGATCGTGGAGGCGACCCTCCGGGACACCGTCGGCGTGCACGGCGACGGACCCGTCGTGGTCCACTCGTGCGCCCCCGACGTGCCCTTCGCCCTGCTGCGCCGGGCCGGCGTCGCGGGCATCTCCTTCGACTTCTCCCTGCTCACCGAGCGTGACGACGACGCGATCGGTGAGGCGGTGGAGGGCGGCACCCGGCTCTTCGCCGGTGTCGTGCCGGGGACGGACGGCCCGTTGTCAGACCCTGCCGGTAGCGTCATGGGTGTCAGGACGCTGTGGCGCAGGCTGGGGCTGCATCCGGGGCTTCTCCCGGAGGCGGTCACCGTCACCCCGTCGTGCGGACTCGCGGGCGCGTCCCCCGAGTACGCCCGGCGCGCGCTCGCCCACTGCGTCCGGGCGGCGAGATCCCTCGCGGACAACCCAGAGTAACGGGAGGACGACACGGTGGCCGGCGACAAGCAGGCGGAGACGACGAGTGTGCCCGCCGAGGCACGCGAGAAGCACGTGCAGCTCGCTGAGCAGATCGAGGAACACCGCTTCCGGTACTACGTGAAGGACGCCCCCGTCGTCAGCGACGCGGAGTTCGACCGGCTGCTGCGTTCCCTGGAGGCACTGGAGGAGGAGTACCCGGAGCTGCGCACCCCGGACTCGCCGACCCAGAAGGTCGCCGGTTCCTACGAGACGGATTTCACGGCCGTCGAGCACCGCTCCCGCATGCTCTCCCTCGACAACACCTTCAACGACGACGAGCTCGCCGCCTGGACCGAGCGCATCGCCAAGGAGCTGGGGGAGCAGAAGTACCACTTCCTGTGCGAGCTGAAGGTCGACGGCCTCGCCGTCAACCTCACCTACGAGCGCGGCAGGCTCGTCCGCGCCGCCACCCGCGGCGACGGCCGCACCGGCGAGGACATCACGCCCAACGTCCGCACCATCGCCGACATCCCCGAGCGCCTCACGGGCGACGAGGTCCCCGACCTCGTCGAGATCCGCGGCGAGGTCTACTTCCCGATGGAGAAGTTCCAGGAGCTCAACGCCCGGCTGGTCGAGGCCGGCGACAAGCCCTTCGCCAACCCGCGCAACGCGGCGGCCGGTTCGCTGCGCCAGAAGGACCCGCGCGTCACCGCCTCCCGCCCGCTGCACATGGTCGTCCACGGCATCGGCGCCCTCGAGGGCTACCAGGGCATGACCCGCCTCTCCCAGGCGTACGGCCTCCTGGCGGCCTGGGGCCTGCCCACCTCCCCGTACAACAGGGTGGTCGACGGCCTCGAGGGCGTCCGGGAGTTCATCGCGTACTACGGCGAGAACCGGCACTCCGTGGCGCACGAGATCGACGGCGTCGTCGTCAAGCTCGACGAGATCCGCCTCCAGGGACGCCTCGGCTCCACCGCGCGCGCCCCCCGCTGGGCCATCGCGTACAAGTACGCGCCCGAGGAGGTCAACACCAAGCTCGTCGACATCAAGGTGGGCGTCGGCCGCACCGGCCGCGTCACGCCGTACGCGCAGGTCGAGCCGGTCACCGTGGCCGGCAGCGAGGTGGAGTTCGCCACCCTGCACAACCAGGAGGTCGTCAAGGCCAAGGGCGTCCTCATCGGCGACACGGTGGTGCTGCGCAAGGCCGGTGACGTGATCCCCGAGATCCTCGGGCCGGTCGCCGACCTGCGGGACGGCAGCGAGCGGGAGTTCGTCATGCCGGCCGAGTGCCCCGAGTGCGGGACGCCGCTGAAGGCCATGAAGGAGGGCGACATCGACCTCCGCTGCCCCAACGCCCGCACCTGCCCGGCCCAGTTGCGCGAGCGCGTCACCTACCTCGCCGGCCGCGAGTGCCTCGACATCGAGCACTTCGGCGGTGTCGTCGCGGCGGCCCTCACCCGGCCGCTGGAGCCGGCCGCTCCACCGCTCGTCGACGAGGGCGACCTCTTCGACCTCACCGTGGAGAAGCTGCTGCCCATCAAGGCGTACGTCCTCGACCCGGACAGCGGGCTGCCCAAGCGCGACCCGAAGACCGGCGAGGAGAAGATCGTCACGGTCTTCGCCAACCAGAAGGGCGAGCCGAAGAAGAACACCCTCGCCCTGCTGAAGAACATCGAGGAGGCCAAGAACCGGCCGCTCGCCCGCTTCCTCAACGGCCTCTCCATCCGCCACGTCGGCCCGGTCGCCGCGCAGGAACTCGCCCGCCAGTTCCGCTCCGTCGACCGCATCGAACAGGCCACCGAGGAGGAGCTGGCGAACACCGACGGCGTCGGCCCCGTCATCGCCGCCTCCCTCAAGGAGTGGTTCGCCGAGGACTGGCACCGCGAGATCGTCCGGAAGTGGAAGGCGGCCGGAGTCCCGCTGGAGGAGCGGTCGACCGGCGAGGACGAGGGACCGCGCCCGCTCCAGGGCCTCACCGTCGTCGTCACCGGCACCCTGGAGCACCACACGCGGGACGGGGCCAAGGACGCCCTGCAGAGCCGGGGCGCCAAGGTGACCGGATCGGTGTCGAAGAAGACGTCGTTCGTGGTGGTCGGCGACAACCCCGGCTCCAAGTACGACAAGGCGATGCAGCTCAAGGTGCCGGTCCTCGACGAGGACGGTTTCGCCGTCCTGCTCGAGGAGGGACCCGAAGCGGCCGGCGGCGTCGCGCTTTCGGCCGAGGAATAGCGGTTGAAGGCCACCCGATCGGCGCATACCAGATGCATACGGGTGGCCGGGTCGCATTCGGGCAACCGTCGACGACCGGTGCCCCTGGAAGCCTTCCGCGGCCTACTGTTGAGGGGTGCGCCTGCCGTGCCCAGCTGCGGTCGGGGGCATCCCCCTGCCCCAAGGAACAGGGGGAAGGGTTCTCCAACGCGGAGCCGTTGAGGGTTTGTCGGGCGCAGGGCCGCGTGGCGTGGGCACCGCCGGCTGTGAGAGGGACGGGAATGGAACCGACCGAGAGCGCCGCCGCGGGCTCACGGCTGCGCCTGCGTCACCTGATGGGGGCGTGGCACACGGGCCGGTGGCTCGGACGGCGCGGCGGTGGCGCACGACGCCCCGCGGCGGGCGCCCCGGGCACCGCGGCGCCGGCCGCCGGCGCGCCCCCGCTGTCCGGCGCCGACACCGAACGCCGCCCGTCCCGGCCCGCGTTGCCCGCGGCGGTCGTCGCGGCGGCCGGGCTGGTCCTGGGCGCGGGCTTCTACGGGGCGTTCACGGAGGGCCACGCCCTCTTCCCGTCCGGCACCGCCGGCTGGTCCCTCGCCGTGCTGACCGGCATCGTCGTCGGTCACCTGGTCATGCTCGGCCGCTCCCGCTGGTGGGGCGGCACCGGCTCGGGCGCCGCCCTCACCCTCGCCGTCCTGCTGCTCTACGGGTGGGTCCCGGCCGGCATGGTCAGCCTCACCGTCGTCGTCCTGGTCGGCATAGCCCGCCGGGGCCGGTGGAGGCAGGGCGTCCTGCACGGCGCGGTGGACATCCTCGGCATCGCCGCGGGTGCGCTGCTGCTGGGGGTCTGCGGCTCCGTACCCTCCGTGGAACAGCCCTGGGACCCGGACACCTGGGGGGTGTACGCGGCCCCCAAGGTGGTGCTCGTCGCCGTCGCCTACCTCGCCGTCACCCGCGCCCTGCTCTGGTATCTGCACACCCCGCGCACCGGACTGCCCACCGTCGCCCGCACCGCCCTGGTCCGGCACGGTCTGGTGGCCGTCGCGCTGCTCGGCATCGCGCCGCTCGTCTGCGTGGTCGCCGTCGCCAAGCCGCTGCTGCTGCCGCTGTTCTCCATCCCGCTGATCGCCCTCGACTCCACGCTGTGGATCGCCCGCGCCCGGGCGGAGGAGCAGCTGCGCGACCCGCTGACCGGACTGCCCAACCGGCAGTGGCTGCTGGAGCGGACCTGGACCGCGCTGGACGACGCCGAACGGGTCGGCGCCCGCGCCGCCCTGATGCTGATCGACCTCGACCGTTTCCGGTCGGTCAACGACACCCTCGGACATCTCGCCGGCGACCGGCTGCTGCTGCAGACCGCCGACCGGCTGCGCCAGGCACTGCCGCGCGGGGCGGAGGCCGCGCGGCTCGGCGGCGACGAGTTCGCCGTCCTGCTGCCCGTCGCCGACTCGACCACCTCGGCGACCCGCATCGCGCGGGGTCTCGTCGCCGCGCTCAGTTCGCCGCTCGACCTGGACGGGCTCACCCTCGTCCTGGAGGCCAGCGCCGGTGTCGCCGTCTTCCCCGACCACGCGCTGGACGCCGAAGGGCTGCTGCGCCGGGCGGACGTGGCGATGTACCAGGCCAAGCGGGACCGCACGGGCGTCGAGGTCTACGAGTCCAAGCGCGACTCCAACACCCCGGACCGGCTCGGGCTGCTGGGCGATCTGCGCCGGGCCCTGGACGCCCACGAGGTGCGGCTGCACTACCAGCCCAAGGTCCGCTTCGACGGACAGGTGGCCGGCCTGGAGGCGCTGGTCCGCTGGGTGCACCCGGAGCGCGGCAGCGTGCCGCCCGACGAGTTCATAGCGATCGCGGAGTCCTCCGGGCTGATGCCCCACCTGACGGAGTACGTGCTGGAGACGGCGCTCGAACAGGTCGCCGCATGGCGCTCGCAGGGCCTGTTCGTGCCGGTCGCGGTCAACGTCTCCCCGCGCGACGTCCACACCCCCGGCTTCGCCGGCTCGGTCGCCGCGCGGCTGGCCCGGCACGGGGTCCCCGCGGGGGCGCTCCAGCTGGAGATCACGGAGCACGTCCTGCTGGAGGACCCGCAGCGCGCCGCCGACACCCTCGCCGGGCTGACCGCGCACGGGGTGAAGATGTCCCTGGACGACTTCGGCACCGGCTACTCCTCCCTGGTGCACCTGCGCCGGCTCCCGGTCAGCGAACTCAAGATCGACCGCTCGTTCGTGGCCCGGCTGGCCGTCGACACCGAGGACGCCGAGATCGTGCGCTGCACCGTCGACCTCGCCCACTCCCTCGGCCTGCTGGTCGTCGCCGAGGGCGTCGAGGACGACGAGACCTGGGAACGCCTGCGGGACCTGGGCTGCGACGCCGTACAGGGCTGGCTGGTCGCGGCGGCGATGCCGCCCGAGGAGACCACGGCCTGGCTCCGGGCCCGCGGCACCCGGGGCTGGATCCGCCCCGCGGCCGCCCTGCCGGTGGCGGCGACGGACGACTGACCCGGGCGCCCCCGGGCCGCGCCGGCGGCGCCCACCGCGTTCAGCCCGCCGCACCCCCCGAGGCGAAACGGCCGATCAGCAGGGCCAGCCGGGCGTCGTGCGCCTCCTCGGGGAGGCGGCCGCTGCGCTCCAGGGTGACCAGGCCGTGCAGGCCCGCCCAGTACGTCTCCGTCAGGAGGACCACATCCTCGCCGTCGGCGGTGAACGGCTCGACGACCCGCCTGATCTCACCGAAGGCCTCATGGAGGGCGGCCGGGGCCTCGGGCGTCGCGAACGGCAGGTCCACCAGGTGCGTGAACATCGCGTCGTAGAGCGCGGGCCGCCGGCTGCCGAAGGACGTGTACGCCGCCCCGACCGCCGCCAGCCGCTCCCGTGCGCCCTCGCCCGCCGTGTCCGAAGCCCCCCGCAGTTCGTCGGCGAGGACCTCGCAGCCCTGTACCGCGACCGCCGCCATGATCGCTTCCTTGCCCTTGAAGTGGCTGTACAGCACCGGCTGGCTGTACTCGATCTCGGCGGCCAGCCGGCGGGTGGTGACCGCGTCCCAGCCCTCCGCCTCGGCCATCTCGCGCGCGGTCGTCACGATCAGCCGCTCGCGTTCCGCTCGTTCGCGCTCTCGGCGCGTCTGGATCGTCATGACAGGAAGCCTAGCATCGCTAGCATTTATGCCGACGCTCTGTTAGCTTTGCTCTTGCCCCTAGCGCTGCTAGCAAGGAGATGTCATGACCGTCGCCGCGTACACCCTGGCCATCGTGCTCAACCTGTTCTGCGTGTTCCTCGGCTACCGCTTCCTGTTCCAGCCCGGCCCCGCCGCCACCGGCTACGGGGTGCCGGCCGACCCCGGGGGCGACGCCGGCGCCTACCTCGCGATCAAGGGCGTACGGGACGGCACCTTCGGCCTCGTCGGCCTGGCGCTGCTGGCCTTCGCCGGTGCCACCGCCGAGGCGTGGTTCCTGCTCGTCGTGGCCCTTGTGCCGCTCGCCGACACGCTGATAGTGCTGCGCAACGGGGGCACCAGGGCCACGGCCTTCGGCATCCACTTCGCCACCGCCGTCATCGTGCTGATCGGCGCGGTCCTGCTCTTCCTGGTCTGAACGCGCCCCCGCCCGGAACCCGCAACCCGAGCACGAACCCCGTCCGCCGTCAGCAGGAGTCCGTCATGTCGCTGTTCGTTCCGAAGTCCGACGAGTCCGTCATCGTCCGCGCGGCCGAGGCCGAGGTCGTCGGCAGCGCGCCCACCACCGTGCGGCTGCTGGCCGACAGCAGCGCGACCGGCGGGGCCCTGTCCACCCAGCGCGTCACCCTCACCGCGGGCGCCGACGGCGCCAAGCCGCACTGGCACGACAACTCCGCCGAGATGTTCTTCCTGCTCGACGGCGCCGCCGACGTCCTCTCCGGCGACGAGGTCGTCACCGTGGGCCCCGGCGATCTCGTCGTGGTCCCGCCCGGCAAGCCGCACGCCTTCGCGGCCGTGCCCGGGGCCGACGCCGACCTGCTCATCGTCCTCACGCCGGGCGTGGAGCGCTTCGAGTACTTCCGTCATCTGCAGCGCATCCGCCTCGGCGAGGTCCCGCCGGAGAGCATCCTCGACGTGCAGGACCTCTACGACAACCACTTCCTGCGCAGCGAGGCCTGGGACACGCGGCGCCGGACGGCGGCACCGGGGGAAACCGTTTAACGGCCACCCTGCCCGGCCCCATAGGATTGGGCCCGAACCGATCGGCCCGAAACACACGCACTCACCCCAGAGGAACGCTGCATGCCTGGCATCACGCGCGAGGAGGTCGCCCACCTCGCCCGGCTGGCGCGTCTGGAGCTGAAGCCCGAAGAGCTCGAGCACTTCGCGGGACAGCTGGACGACATCATCGGCGCGGTCGCCCGCGTCAGCGAGGTCGCCGACCAAGACGTACCGCCGACCTCTCACCCGCTCCCGCTGACGAACGTCATGCGGCCGGACGAGGTCCGTCCGTCGCTCACGCCCGAGCAGGCGCTCTCCGGCGCCCCGGCCCAGGAGCAGCAGCGTTTCAAGGTGCCGCAGATCCTGGGGGAGGAGTAACCGCCATGAGCGACATCATCAAGCTCACCGCGGCCGAGATCGCCGCGAAGATCGCCTCCGGCGAGCTGACCGCGGTCGAGGTCACCGAGGCCCACCTGGCCCGCATCGAGGCCGTCGACGAGAAGGTGCACGCCTTCCTGCACGTCGACCGCGAGGGTGCCCTCGCCCAGGCCCGTGCCGTGGACGCCAAGCGCGAGCGCGGCGAGAAGCTCGGCCCGCTGGCCGGCGTCCCGCTTGCGCTCAAGGACATCTTCACCACCGAGGGCGTGCCGACGACCGTCGGTTCGAAGATCCTCGAGGGCTGGATCCCGCCGTACGACGCGACCGTCACCAAGCGGCTCAAGGCCGCCGACGTCGTCATCCTCGGCAAGACCAACATGGACGAGTTCGCCATGGGGTCCTCCACCGAGAACAGCGCCTACGGCCCGACCGGCAACCCCTGGGACCTCACCAAGATCCCCGGCGGCTCCGGCGGCGGCTCCTCCGCGGCCCTCGCCGCCTTCCAGGCCCCGCTCGCCATCGGCACCGACACCGGCGGCTCCATCCGCCAGCCCGCGGCCGTCACCGGCACGGTCGGCGTCAAGCCGACGTACGGCGGCGTCTCCCGCTACGGCATGGTGGCCTTCTCCTCCTCCCTCGACCAGGGCGGCCCCTGCGCCCGCACGGTCCTGGACGCGGCCCTGCTGCACGAGGTGATCGCCGGCCACGACCCGATGGACTCCACCTCCATCGACGCCCCGGTCCCCGCGGTCGTCGAGGCCGCCCTGAGCGGCAGCGTCGCGGGCATGCGCGTCGGCGTCGTCAAGCAGTTCCGCGGCGAGGGCTACCAGGCCGGCGTCCTCCAGCGCTTCGACGAGTCCGTCGAGCTGCTGAAGGAGCTGGGCGCCGAGATCGTCGAGCTGGACTGCCCGTCCTTCGACCTCGCGCTCTCCGCGTACTACCTGATCGCGCCCTCCGAGTGCTCCTCCAACCTCGCCCGCTTCGACGGCCTGCGCTACGGCGCGCGCGTCGGCGACGACGGCACGCACTCCGCCGAGGAGGTCACCTCCCTGACCCGCGAGGCCGGCTTCGGCCCCGAGGTCAAGCGGCGCATCATGCTCGGCACGTACGCCCTGAGCTCCGGCTACTACGACGCGTACTACGGCAGCGCCCAGAAGGTCCGCACCCTCATCACGCGGGACTTCGAGAAGGCGTTCGAGCAGGTCGACGTGATCGTCTCCCCGACGACCCCGACCACCGCCTTCGCGATCGGCGAGCGCGCCGACGACCCGATGGCGATGTACCTGGCCGACCTGTGCACCATCCCCACCAACCTGGCGGGCAACGCGGCCATGTCGCTGCCCTGCGGGCTCGCCCCGGAGGACAACCTCCCGGTCGGCCTGCAGATCATCGCCCCCGCCATGAAGGACGACCGGCTCTACAAGGTCGGCGCCGCCGTCGAGGCCGCCTTCGTGGAAAAGTGGGGCCACCCGCTGATCGAGGAGGCTCCGTCGCTGTGAGCAAGGCACTGTCGAAGGCCAAGGGCTTCAAGAAGTCCAAGTCCGGCCTCTACCTGTCCATGGCCACCACCGCGTTCGGCGCGGTCAGCGTCGCCAAGCAGGCGAAGCTCGCCCGCACCGAGAGCGACACGCTCCGTCTGGTCGACGCCGCCGTGTCCGCCGCCGCCATCGTCACCGGCCTCGCCATCCTCTACCGCGAGCTGAAGCGGCTGGGCGACGACGACGTCCTGCTGGGCTGAGAGGGAAGTTTCACCGTGACCACCACGACCGACCTGGTGTCGTACGAGGACGCACTGGCGTCGTACGACCCCGTCATGGGCCTCGAGGTCCATGTCGAACTCGGCACCAAGACCAAGATGTTCTGCGGCTGCTCGACCGCGCTCGGCCAGGACGCCAACACCCAGACCTGTCCGGTCTGCCTCGGCCTGCCCGGCGCGCTCCCGGTCGTCAACGCGACCGGCGTCGAGTCCGCGATCAAGATCGGCCTCGCGCTGAACTGCTCGATCGCCGAGTGGTGCCGCTTCGCCCGGAAGAACTACTTCTATCCGGACATGCCGAAGAACTTCCAGACCTCCCAGTACGACGAGCCGATCGCCTTCGACGGCTACCTCGACGTGCAGCTGGAGGACGGGGAGACCTTCCGCGTCCAGATCGAGCGCGCCCACATGGAGGAGGACACCGGCAAGTCGACGCACGTCGGCGGCGCCACCGGCCGTATCCACGGCGCGTCCCACTCCCTGCTGGACTACAACCGCGCCGGCATCCCGCTCATCGAGATCGTCACCAAGCCGATCGAGGGCGCGGGCGAGCGGGCCCCCGAGGTCGCGCGGGCCTACGTCCGCGAGCTGCGCGAGGTCATCCGTGCCCTCGGCGTGTCCGAGGCCCGCATGGAGATGGGTCAGATGCGCTGCGACGTCAACCTGTCGCTGCGCCCGCACGGCACCGAGAAGTTCGGCACCCGCTCCGAGACGAAGAACGTCAACTCGCTGCGGTCCGTCGAGCGTGCGGCCCGCTTCGAGATCCAGCGGCACGCGGCGGTGCTGAGCGGCGGCGGCACGATCATCCAGGAGACCCGCCACTTCCACGAGGACACCGGGTCCACGACCTCGGGCCGCGTGAAGGAGGAGGCCGAGGACTACCGGTACTTCCCGGAGCCCGACCTGGTGCCCGTGGCACCCTCCCGCGAGTGGGTCGAGGAGATCCGCTCCGCCCTGCCCGAACTGCCGCTGGTGCGCCGCAACCGGCTCCGCGAGGAGTGGGGCATCTCCGGCACCGACATGCAGGCCATCCTCAACGCCGGTGCGCTGGACCCGATCGTCGCCACGATCGACGCCGGCGCCGACGCGGCCTCCGCCCGCAAGTGGTGGATGGGCGAGCTGGCCCGCAGCGCCAACGAGTCCCAGAAGTCGCTGGACGAGCTGGCGATCACGCCGGAGCAGGTCGCGCGGGTCACCGAGCTGGTCAGGAAGGGCGACCTCAACGACAAGCTGGCCCGCCAGGTCATCGAGGGCGTCCTCGCCGGCGAGGGCACGCCGGACGAGGTCGTCGACAAGCGCGGCCTGAAGGTCGTCTCCGACGAGGGCGCGCTGACCGCCGCCGTCGACGAGGCCATCGCCGGCAACCCGGGCGTCGCCGACAAGATCCGCGGCGGCAAGGTGGCCGCGGCCGGCGCCCTGGTCGGCGCCGTCATGAAGGCGACCCGGGGTCAGGCGGACGCGGCCCGCGTCAAGGAGCTGATCCTGGAGAAGCTGGGCGTGTCCGAGGGCTGATCACCCGCGCCACGCCGAAGGGGCGGTGTCTCCGGAACCCAGGGTCCCGGAGACACCGCCCCTTCCCGTCGTCAGCGCGTCATCTCGTCAGCGTCGGGTCGGCGAGCAGCAGGTCCCCCATGGCGCAGCTGTCGTCCGGGTCGCTGTACGCGATGCGCAGCCGCAGCCCGTTCTCGACCTTCAGCTTCAGCTCACGTGGCTTGCCGAGGTCGACCTGGCCGGTGAACAGGGACTCGCCGTCCACGTACACCTCGAGGCGGGAGGACGTGTCGGCCGAGACGTCGGACACACCGGCGGTCATGGTCAGGTTCTTCCATTCGCGTCCCAGGTTGTACTCGGCCATCCCGCTGCACTGCTCGTCGGTCCCGTCGGGGACGAGCGCCGTCTCGTAGTGCTTGTTGTTCATCGTGCCGTCGCCGACGGCGAGGGTGGCGAACTGGCCCTCGGCCACCGTCTCGAAGGTCGTCAGCGACACCGAGGACGCCTGGTCCACCACGCCGTCGTTCCCGGTGCCGCCGGCCGAGGCGTCCGCCGAGGGGCCGTCCGACGCCCCCTCGTCCCCCGCCGGGCTCTGCGCCGCGGCGTCCGGCGGGGCCGTCACAGTCGTGGTCGCCGTGACCGTGGCGGTGGCGCCGGGAGAGGCGCCGTCGGACCCGTCGTCGCCCCGTGCCGCCAGCACGCCGATGACGGCCAGCGAGGCGGCCAGGGCCACGGCCAGCGCGGGCACCAGCACGCGTCTCGCCCCGTCGCCGCCGGCCTGTCGCCCGGGAACCGTGCCGGGCGAGCCGGGTGCGCCCGGCGCCGTTCCGGGCGGCGGCGTGAGGAACGGGCCGAAACCGGTGCCGGGCCCGGCGGGCGAGGAAGGAGCCGCAGCGGACACCGGTTCGACGGTGGACTCCGCTCCCGCGGTGGACCCGGATTCCGGCGGGTGCGTCACCGTGGTAGGCGATGCCTGGGTGGCCGTGGGGTCCGGGGCGGCGGAGCCGGTCACCGTGGTCGGGGGCAGCTGCGTCGGGGGCGGCGGGACCGGCGGCGCGGCCGTCACCGTCGTCGGTGGCCGCTGGGTGCCGGACGATCCGGCGGGCGGGGCGTCGCGCACCGGGTTCGTGGTCGACACCACCGCGTCCCGTACGTCGCTCAGCCAGGCGCGCAGGCTCTCCGGACGCTCGGCCGGGTCCGTCGCGCAGACCGTCAGCACCCGCTCGGCCCGGTCGGCGGCGAGGGCCCGCACGGACGGCAGCCCGGCCAGCGCGTCCCGGAGCTGCTCCGGGGTGCTGGGCGGCGTCTGCCCGCTCAGCAGGAAGTACGTGATCGCTCCGAACGCGTACCGGTCCGTGTTCGGGGTCCGCTTGCCGTCGAACACCTCGGGTGCCGCGTACCCGGGAGTGAACCAGACCTCGGCGGTCTGGTGGTCGGCGGTGAGCTTGCTGAGGCCGAAGTCGACCAGCGTGGCCTGCCCGTGCACGTCGACCATGATGTTGCCGGGCGACAGGTCGCCGTGGACCACGGTCCGGCCGGACGGCGTGGCCCGGCCGGAGTGCAGCCAGTCCAGGGTGTCGGCGAGCTGTTCGAGCACCCGGCCGGCCTCGCGCCGCTCGGCGTGCGTGGTCAGGGTGCGTTCGGCGCGCCAGTCCCGCAGGTCGAGACCGTCGACGTGGTTCATGACCAGGACCAGGGCCCGGCCCGCGGCGGCACCGGCGGCCCCCCGGGAGTGGATCGGCGGCCCCTCGAAGTGCTCGCGCACCCCCACGACACCCGGTCGGCCCACGAAGCGCAGCAGCTCCGCCTGGTCGTTCCACTTGGCGCTCAGCCGCTCGAACTGGTCCGGCGTGAGCGTGTTCCTGGCGTCGAGCACCTTGACGACCACCGTCTCCGGTTCGCCGTCCAGCTCGATCGTCGCCCGGTACAGCACGGCCTCACCGCCCCGGCCGATGGCGTTGAGGAGCCGGTAGCGGTCGGGCGCCGCGTCGGGCCCGATGTAGTGCATACCACTGTTCAAGTCAACTGCCCCCCGGCGTAAACGAGTTGATGGCCCAGCGCGCGCAGCGTGCGGCACCGCGGACGAGCGCGCGTCAGCTTGCCCGGCATGTGTTGCCCAAGTCAACGACAGCACCACGCCCCCCAGCGGTTCCCCGCGGTTGCTCCGGAAGGGGGGCGCCCTGATTGTGAACAAGCCCACTAAGTCCGCAAACGATCATTTCTGCCTGCAAGAGTGGCAGGGCATTGCTCATGCTTTCTTTGCGGGCCATTCGTCTCACGGAAGACTGTTTCCGGTTTTCCGGTAGTTTCCGGTGTTCCCGGTCAAAGATCCACAATCAGACACTCTGGGAGCACGTTCGTGGCAGCCCTCGCACGCTGGTGTGTTCAACGTCGCCTCGTAGCCGTCCTGCTCTGGCTGCTCGCCTTCGGCGGCGTGGCCGCGGCCGCCACGGTCACCGGCTCCGCGTACTCCAACGACTACGGAATCCCCGGCACCGGCTCCGACCACGCCTCCCAGCTGCTCGAATCCCGCTTCCCCGACCTCGGCGGCGACAGCGACACGATCGTCTGGCACACCACGACCGGCACCGTCCGCGCCGCCGACGTCGAGCAGACCATGACCCGCACCCTGGACCGCGTCGCGGAGCTGCCCGGCGTGGCCGAGGTCACCGATCCGTACGACGACCCCGACTCGCCCCGGATCAGCGAGAACGCCGACACCGCCTACGCGACCGTCACCTTCGCGGCCGCCTCCCAGGACATCGACCCGGCCCAGGCGCGGGCCGTGGTGGACACCGCCGAGGCGGCCGAGTCCGACGGACTCCGGGTCGAGCTGGGCGGCAGCGCCATAGCGCTCACCGAGTCCGGCGGCAGCCACCTCGCCGAGGCCGTCGGCGTGGCCGTGGCCGCGGTCGTCCTGTTCCTCGCCTTCGGCTCCGTCGCCGCGGCGCTGCTGCCCATCGCGACCGCGCTGGTCTCCGTCGGCACCGCCTACGCCGGCATCACGCTCCTCGGCCACGCCATGACCGTCGCCGACTTCGCGCCCATGCTGGGCACCCTCATCGGACTCGGCGTGGGCATCGACTACGCGCTGTTCATCGTCACCAGACACCGGCGCGGCCTGAAGCGGGGCCTGTCGGTCGCGGAGGCCGCCGCCGACGCCGTGGCGACCACCGGACGAGCCGTCGTGTTCGCGGGCGCCACCGTCTGCATCGCCCTGCTGGGCATGCTGATCCTCCGGCTGAGCTTCCTCAACGGCGTCGCCGTCGCGGCCTCGCTGACCGTGATCCTCACCGTCGCCGCCTCCGTGACGCTGCTGCCGGCCCTGCTGTCGTACATCGGCCCGCGGGCCCTGAGCGGGCGCGAGCGGCGCCGGCTGGCCGAGCACGGTCCCGAGCCCGAGGTGACGACCGGGTTCGCCGCCCGCTGGTCGGCCTTCGTCGAACGGCGGCCCAAGCTGCTCGGCGCCCTCGCCCTCGTCGTGATCACCGTCCTGGCGCTGCCCACCCTCGGGCTGCGCCTGGGCACCTCCGACCAAGGCAACGACCCCCGCGGCACCACCACCCGCCAGGCCTACGACCTCCTCGCCGACGGCTTCGGACCCGGCGTGAACGGCCCCCTCACCCTGGTCACCAAGGTGAGCGGCGCCGAGGACCGGCTCGCCCTGGACAACCTCGACGCCACCCTGCGCACCACCGACGGGGTCTCCTCGGTGACGCCGGTGACGTACAACTCCGGCGGCGACGCCGCGTACCTCACCGTCGTACCCGAGTCGGCGCCGCAGTCCGAGCAGACCAGCGACCTGGTCGAGCGGCTGCGTTCGGAGGTGCTGCCGCGCGCCGAGGCCGGTACCGCGCTCGACGTGCACGTGGGTGGCGTCACGGCCGGCTACGACGACTTCGCCGACGTCATCGTCGGCAAGCTGCCGCTCTTCGTCGGCGTCGTCATCGGGCTCGGCTGCCTGCTGCTCCTGCTGGCCTTCCGCTCGGTCGGCATCCCCCTCAAAGCCGCCGCGATGAACGTGGCCGCGGTGGCCGCGGCCTTCGGCGTGGTCGTCGCGATCTTCCAGTGGGGCTGGGGCAGCGAACTGCTCGGTCTCGGCAGCGCGGGCCCGATCGAACCCTTCCTGCCCGTGATCATGGTCTCGGTGCTCTTCGGGCTCTCCATGGACTACCAGGTCTTCCTGGTCAGCCGGATGTACGAGGAGTGGCTGGAGACCGGCGACAACCGGCGGGCCGTCCGCGTCGGCCTCGCCGAGACCAGCCGGGTGATCAACTCCGCCGCCGTCATCATGATCTCGGTGTTCCTCGCCTTCGTGCTCAGCGGCGACCGGGTGATCGCCATGTTCGGCATCGCGCTCGCCGCCGCCGTCGCCCTGGACGCCTTCGTGCTCCGCACGCTCCTGGTGCCCGCGCTGATGCACCTGCTCGGCAAGGCCAACTGGTGGCTGCCGCGCCGCCTGGACGCCTGGCTGCCCCGCCTCAGCATCGAACCGCCCGAGTGCCGTGCCGCCCATGAGAGGCTGGCCGCGGCGACGGACGCCGAGGTGGCGGACGTCCTCGCGGAGGAGGAACGGCAGCGCGATGTACGCGATATCACTGGGTGACGACGGAGCCGAACTGCGCCCCCTGGAGACCTGGCACACCGAGGAGTTCCTCGCCCACCTGGACCGGGGCAGGGACTTCATCACCGAGCACATCCCCTTCGGCGCCAAGGCCACCGACGTCGACTCGGCGAGGGAACTGCTCCAGTCCTACGCCGACCGGCACGCCGCCGACAGCGGCTTCCTGCACGGGCTGTGGCTGGACGGCAAGCTCGTCGGCGGCCTGCTGTTCCGCGTCTTCGACGCGGCCACCGGCGTCTGCGAGATCGGCTGCTGGCTGGAGCCCGCGGGAACCGGCCGGGGCCTCGTCACCCGCGGCGCCCGCGTCCTGATCGACTGGGCCTTCGACGAACGCGGCATGCACCGCGTGGAGTGGCACGCGTCGTCCGCGAACACCCCCAGCGTCAACGCCGCCCGGCGGCTCGGCATGACGCGGGAGGGCGTCCTGCGCGAGACCTTCCCCTACCGGGGCGTCCGCCAGGACACCGAGATCTGGGCGGTGCTGGCCCCCGAGTGGCGTGCGGCACGCGAGAGCGGCGCTCACAACGATCATTAAGGGACCTCTCAGAGAGCGTCCGTACGGTGCGAGGCATGGGTACGAACACAGTGGACGAGACCGCCGGCAGGACCGACCTGGACAAGGTGGAGGAGACGGCCACGACCGAGGCCGCCGAGAACCCGGCCGCGGACGGTGACGCCGCCGCGGCCGAGGAGACCGACGCCGACGCGGGCGCCGTCGAGAAAGCCGGCCCGACGGGCGTCGGCCAGGGAGCCGGCGCCGTCGTCTCCGCCGGGCTGGGCATCGTGTCGCTCACCGGCAGCTGGGTCGGCACCGTGGCCTCCGCCCGTGAGTCGCTGATCGGCCAGCTGGAGACCTCGTCGTCCTCGAACGTCGCCACGCTGATCGAGAAGGGCTACGGCAACGCCTGGCACGCCACCGCGCTGTGGGGCGGCGTGTTCGCCCTGGTCGCGCTGATCGTCGGCGTCGTCGTGCTGGCCCGTCCCGCCTTCGGCGCCCCCGGCAGGCCGCAGGCCCCGTGGATCAAGTCGGTCTCCTGGGCGGGCGTCGCGCTCGGCGTCATCGGGCTGCTCCTGGCCGTCCTCAAGTACACGGACGTCCTGCTGGGCCTGCCGTCCACCGGCTGACCGGGCTCTCGTGAGGGGTCTTAGGGCATCGACGCGCCCCGGGCGCACGCCCTAAGAACCCCTCACCCGTGTCTAAGGCCCCCACGGGCACCGAAGATGCGGCACTTACCCGATGTGGCCCGCCCCCCTGGGAGACGAAGGTTGAGGCATCGCAGAGAGCGATGGCGAAACCGGCCTCCGAAAGGGACACACCGTGTACGAATACGAGATCCAGCAGCTCCGCACCGCCGAACTCATCCGCCGGGCCGACGAGGCCAGGATGGCCCGCGAGGCCGTCCGCGCGCGTCGCGCCGACCGCCGAGACGCCCGCCACGAAGCCGCCCCCGCGGAGAGCCATACGCTCTGGCCGCGCCGGCACCGCCCCGCCCGGGTGGCGTGAACGGGGGGACCGGGGAGGGAGGCCGTACGGCCTCCCTCCCCGCCGTCGTTCCGGGCGCCGTCCGCCTGTCGAAAACCGGTGCCCCGCTGTCGGACCCGCGTGCGATGCTCGGGCACGTGGAGACCAGGTCCGTCAGTCCCGTGTTCATCGGCCGCACCGGCGAACTGGACACGTTGCACGACTCACTCGCACGCGCCGGCGGCGACGCCGGCCAGGCGTCCGGCGCCGGGGGAGAGCCGCAGGCACTGCTGCTCGGCGGCGAGGCCGGCGTCGGCAAGACCCGCCTCGTCGAGGAGTTCGCCGCCGCCGCACGCCGCCAGGGCGCCGTCGTCGCCCTCGGCGGCTGCGTCGAGATCGGCGCCGACGGGCTGCCCTTCGCCCCCTTCTCGACCGCGCTGCGCGCCCTGCGCCGCGAACTGCCCGCGGAGCTGGCCGCGGCCGCCGCCGGACAGGAGGAGGAACTCGCCCGGCTGCTGCCCGAGCTGGCCGAGAGCGCCCCGGGGCACGGCGGCGGCCGGCACGACGAGGAGAGCATGGCCCGCCTCTTCGAGCTCACCGCCCGCCTCCTGGAGCGCGTCGCCGCCCGCCACACCGTCGTCCTCGTCCTGGAGGACCTGCACTGGGCCGACGCCTCGACGCGTCACCTGATCGCCTACCTCTTCCGCACCCTGCGCACCGGCCGCCTCGTCGTCCTCGCCACCTACCGCTCCGACGACATCCACCGCCGCCACCCGCTGCGCCCCCTGCTCGCCGAACTCGACCGGCTGCGCACCGTACGCCGCATCGAACTCGGCCGCTTCACCCGCGACGAGGTCGGCCGCCAGATCGCCGGCATCCTCGCCCAGGAACCCGACCCGCTCCAGGTCGACGAGATCTTCGAACGCTCCGACGGCAACGCCTTCTTCGTCGAGGAACTCGCCGTCGCCGCCCACGAGGGCAGCTGCGCCGGCCTCACCGACTCCCTGCGCGACCTGCTCCTGGTCCGCGTCGAGGCCCTCCCCGAGAGCGCCCAGCGCGTCGCCCGGATCGTCGCCGAGGGCGGCTCCACCGTCGAGTACCGGCTGCTCGCCGCCGTCTCCGGGCTCGCCGAGGACGACCTCATCGAGGCCCTGCGCGCCGCCGTGAACGCCAACCTCCTGCTCCCCGCGCCCGACGGCGACGGCTACCGCTTCCGCCACTCCCTGGTCCGCGAGGCCGTCGCCGACGACCTGCTCCCCGGCGAACGCTCCCGCCTCAACCGCCGCTACGCCGAGGCCCTCGACGCCGATCCGACGCTGGTGCCGGCCGTCGAGCGCGTGATGCGCCTGGCCAGCTACTGGTACCACGCCCACGACCCGGCCAGGGCCCTGCCCGCCGTCCTGGACGCCTCCGTCGAGGCCCGCCGGCGCCACGCCTACTCGGAGCAGCTGCGGCTGCTGGAGCGGGCCATGGAGCTGTGGGACTCCGTCCCCGACGACGTACGCGCCACCCTGCGGCCCGTCGACTCCACCGAGGTCTACCCGCCCTGCGGATGCCACCCGGAGACCGGACCCCTGCGCTATCTGGACCTGATGGCCGAGGCCGCCGTCGCCGGACGGCTGTGCGGGGAACGCGAGCGCGCCCTCAAGATCACCAAGCGCGCCCTGCGCCTCCTGGAGGAGGAGCAGGAAGCCGGCCCCGACGCCCGGTCCAGCGGACGGGACCCGCAGCGCGCCGCCTGGTTCTGGACCCAGCGCTCCCTGCTGGTCCAGGCCCAGGGCCGCGGCGACGGGTGGAGGGAACTCGGCATCGCCCAGGAACTGGTCCGCGGCCTGCCCCCGTCCAAGGTGCACGCCGAGGTGCTGGCCATGGCCGCCAACTGGTCGATGCTGCACGACCCCGGCCCCGACGCCGTGACCGCCGCCGAGCGCGCCGTGGAGTACGCGCGCATGGTGGGCGCCTCCGACATCGAGCTCAACGCCCGGCTCACCCTCGGCGGGCTGATGGTCGAGGCGGGTCACATCGACGCCGGACTTGCCGAGATGTACCAGGTCAGGGACCGGGTCGTGGCACAGGGGCAGTCCGTCGTGATCGCCCGCAGCCATGTCAATCTGCCCTCCGTCCTGGAGTCCATCGGCCGTTCCGAGGAGGCGGTCGCCATCCTGCGCGAGGGCATCGACCTCACCCGGCGGTCGGGCCTGCTGGAGTCCGAGGCGTGGGTATGGGGCAATCTCGCCGAGTCCCTCATCTCGCTGGGCCGGTGGGACGAGGCGCTCGAAGCCGCGCTCGCCGCCGGGGCCCCCGCCCGGGGCGCCGCACCGCGCGGCGGAGCCTGTCTCAAGCGTGCCGCCGTCGCCCTCGCCCGCGGTGAGACGGCCGAGGCCACCCGGCTGCTCGACGAGGCCCGCGCCGCCTACGGCACGCAGCAGCCCGCACCCCAGTACCGGCTGCCGCTCGCCACCCTCGCCGTCGCCGTCGCCGCCGCCGAGGGCCGCCTCCTCGACGCCCGGGCGGAGCTCGACCGCGCTCTGGAGGCCGGTTTCCCGCCCGGCACCCAGCGCTACGGATGGCCCCTGCTGCTGGCCGCCGCCGAGTCCGAGGCGGACGCGCGGGGCCTGCCGGGGTCCGGGGAGGGCCGTGCCGAGGTGCTCGAACGCCTCGTCACGGCCGCCAAGTCGCTCACCACGGGTGCCCCGGTCTGGCTCGCCCACGAGCGGTGGGTCCGCGCCGAACTGGACCGCGCCCTGGGCCGGGACACCGTACGGACCTGGTCGGAGACGGTCACCGCCTTCGAGCGCCTGGAGCGGCCCTACGACCTCGCCCGCGTCCGGCACCGGCTGGCCGGCGCCCTGCTGGCCGCGGGCGGCGAGGACGAGCGGGCCCGCGCCGTGGAACTGCTCCGCCTCGCCCGTACCGTCGCCCGTCACCTCGGCGCCCGCCCGCTCGGCGACGCCGTCACCCGGCTCGCCCAGCGAGCCGGGCTCGTGCTCGGCCGCGCCGCCGAACCGGCCGCCGCACCCGTCGACCCGGCCGGCGCGCTCGGCCTCACCAGCCGGGAACGCGACGTCCTGCGTCTGGTCGCCGACGGCCGCACCAACCGCCAGATAGCCGAGGAGCTCTTCATCTCGCCCAAGACCGCCAGCGTCCACGTCTCGAACATCCTGGCCAAGCTCGGCGTCTCCGGCCGCGGCGAGGCGGCGGCGCTGGCACACCGGCTGGAGCTGTTCCCGGCCGGGACGCTCACCACCCGTTCGGCCGACTGAGGCCTACGCTGGAGGGACGCCGAGCGAGGGAGGACGCGTGTTCGACGCTTTCGAGGAGCTGTTCGCCCCAGGCCGCAAGCACACCCGGGACGAGCAGAACCGGCTCGAACTGACCCGGGAGGACGTCGGCGACGGCGACCCCGGCCACGGCCCGATAGACCTCTCGTCGGGCAAGGTCGTCGTCCACCGGCCGCCTTCCGGCAGGCCGGACGACGAAGAGGCGGACGGGGAGAGGGAGGGGTGAGAGGCGCCCCTACGTCACCTTCAGCTCCAGGATCCGGTCGTCCCCGGCCTTCGCCTCGCCCCGGCCGTCCGTCGCGCTGGTCACCAGCCACAGCCGGTCGCCGCCCGCCGCCGCCACCGTCCGCAGCCGGCCGTAATCGCCCTCCAGGAACGCCTGCGGGTCCGCCGACGCCTCGGTGCCCTTGAGCGGGATGCGCCACAGCCGCTCGCCGCGCAGCCCCGCCATCCAGACGCTGCCCTCGGCGAAGGCGACGCCGCTGGGCGAGGCCTCGTCGGTGCTCCACTGGTCGACCGGATTCACGAAGGCGGAGTCGTCCGACCTGCCCTCCGCCTCGGGCCAGCCGTAATTTCCCCCGGGCCTGATCGCGTTCAGCTCGTCCCAGGTGTCCTGTCCGAACTCCGAGGCGAACAGCCGCTGTTCACCGTCCCAGGCCAGCCCCTGCACATTGCGGTGCCCGTACGAGTAGACGGGGGAGTCCGGGAACGGGTTGCCGGGCGCGGGCTCGCCCTCCGGCGTCATGCGCAGGATCTTGCCGCCGAGGGACTCCTTGTCCTGCGCCAGGCCCCGCTCACCGCTCTCGCCCGTGCCCGCGTACAGCATCCCGTCCGGCCCGAACGCGATCCGGCCGCCGTTGTGGATGACCCCCTTGGGGATGCCCTTGAACACCGTGTCCGGGGCGCCGAGCTGCTCACCCGGCGGCTTCTTCGCGTCGTAGAGCATCCGCACGACGCGGTTGTCCGAGGCGGAGGTGAAGTACGCGTAGATCATGTGGTCCGACGCGTAGTCGGGGGAGAGGGCGATGCCCAGCAGGCCGCCCTCCCCGGCCGGTGAGACCCCAGGCACCTCGCCGAGCTCCGTCGTGCGGCCCGTCTTCTCGTCGACCCGGATGATCGTCGCCTCGTCGCGCGAGGAGACCAGCAGGCCCCCGCCCGGCAGCGGGGCCAGGCCCCACGGGCTCTTCAGCCCCGTGGCGACCGTGCGGACCACCTTCACGGAGCCCTTCGCGGGCGGTGCCTCCTCGGTGGCCGGGCCGGAGGGCGACGGCGCCGCCGTACGGCTCGCGGAGGCGCTCCCCTCCGCGCCCGACGGCTCCCCGTCGCCGGAGGAGCAGCCGGCCGTCGCCAGCAGGGCGGCGGCCAGCACGGCCGTCACGGATCGACGTCGCACGATCAGAGTCCCTTTCGACGCGGCGGGTTCTCCCTCTCCCTGTCATACACCGCTGGGCCTTTCCAGGTTCCCGGTCGGCGAATCCCGAATCCGGACGGCCGGCTCAGTCCCACGAGCCCTGAGCCGTCGGCAGACCACCGACCTCGGCCAGGTCCGGCCCGGTCAGCCGCAGCGCGGCCGCCCCCGCGTTCTGCGTCACCCAGCGCTCCCGCTTGGTGCCCGGCACCGGCACCACGTGCCGCCCCTGCGCCAGCACCCAGGCGAGCGCCACCTGCGCCGGCGTGACCTCGTCGCCGTGCCGGGCCGCGATCCGGCGCAGACCGGCCACGATCGGCTGGTTGGCGGCCATCATCTCGGCGGTGAAACGGGGATGCCGGGCGCGCAGGTCCTCCGGTTCGAAGCCCTGCCCGGGGGTCAGCGTGCCGGTCAGGAAGCCGTTGCCGAGCGGCATCGCGGCGAGGAACCCGACACCCCTGTTCTCGCACCACGGCAGCAGCGTCCGCAGCGCCTCCGGCGACCACACCGACAGCTCGGCCTGCACGGCGCTCACCGGGAAGACCTGCTGCACGCGCTCCAGCTGGCGCACCGTCGCGTCGTGCAGCCGCGCCCCCGGCCGCCGGGCCGACCGGGCACCGACCGCGCAGAGCCCGAGCGCCCGCACCTTCCCGGCCCGCACCAGCTCCGCCATCGCGCCCCAGGTCTCCTCGACCGGCACCTCGGGGTCGGCACGGTGCAGCTGGTAGAGGTCGATGACGTCCGTCTGCAGCCGGCGCAGCGAGGCGTCGCAGGCGCGCTTCACATAGCCGGGACGGCCGTTGGCCACGATGTGCTGGTCACCGACGAGCAGACCGACCTTCGTCGACACGAAGGCGTCGGCACGCCGCTCCTTCAACACCCGCCCCAGCAGCAGCTCGTTGGTGAACGGGCCGTACATGTCCGCCGTGTCCAGCAGGGAGACGCCCAGGTCCAGGGCCCGGTGCACCGCCCTGACGGACTCGTCGCCCCGCTGCCGGGACGCGCTGTACGCCCAGTTCATCGGCATGCACCCCAGTCCGACGGCCCCCACCGACAGTGCCGTCGCGCCGATCGTCCTGCGCTCCACCTGGTCGTGACCCTCCCTCGTCAGGCCACCCAACCTAACCTCTGCCCCTCGACGGTCCTGACATAGCCTCCTGCCATGACTGCTGACGTGTGGCTGCCCATCGAGCCGGACGAGATCGAGGGCCTCCCCGAGGGCCCCGCCTACCGTTACTGGAACGGCGAGGAGGACTTCCCCGCGGACCCGGCCGACTGCGCGTTCTACGTCGTCCCCTACATGAAGCCCAGCGGGATCGGGATACGCCCGCTGCCGCGCATGCGGTCCGTCCAGGTCGTCCAGACGCTCTCCGCCGGTATCGACCACGTGGAGCCGGGACTCGGTCACCTGCCGCCGGGCGTGCGGCTGTGCAACGCGCGCGGGGTGCACGAGGCCAGCACCGCGGAGCTGACCCTGACCCTGGTCCTCGCGTCGCTGCGCGGCGTCCCCGACTTCGTGCGGGCGCAGGACCGGGGCGAGTGGCTCGGCGGCTTCCGGCCCGCGCTCGCCGACCGGAACGTGCTCATCGTCGGATACGGGTCGATCGGTGCCGCGATCGAGGACCGGCTCGTGCCGTTCGAGGTCGCGCGGGTGGCGCGCGTCGCGCGCTCCGCGCGCACCACGGCGCGCGGTCCGGTGCATCCGCTCGCCGAACTCCCCGCCCTGCTCCCGGAGGCGGACGTCGTCATCCTCTCCACGCCGCTCACCGAGGCCACCCGCGGCCTCGTGAACGCGGACTTCCTGGCCCGGATGAAGGACGGCGCCCTGCTCGTCAACGTGGCGCGCGGCCCCGTCGTCGACACGAAGGCGCTGCTCACCGAGGTGGAGAGCGGGCGCCTCACCGCCGCCCTCGACGTCACCGACCCCGAACCGCTGCCGCCGGGCCACCCCCTGTGGCAGGCTCCGGGAGTGCTCGTCAGCCCGCACGCCGGCGGCCCGACGTCCGCCTTCCTGCCGCGCGCCAAGCGGCTGATGGTGGACCAGTTGACCCGTTTCGTGAACCGGGAGCCGCTGCGGAACGTGATCCTGACGACGGACGGGTAATCCGTTTCGGGTACCCTCCGCAACCCTCCGGGTGCGGTGGGTACCCGCATATTCCCTGGTCGTCACGGAGCGTAGAGAAGCTATGTCCCTGAGTGACGAGACTGGTGTATCGTCCGACAGGGGACGCGCCGCGCACCGTTCGGCGCCGGGGACGGACAACTCAGACTGTGAGGGGGGCGACGGGCGATGCACGGCCTATGGACGAACGACCCGACGCGGCGGAGCCGCCGCCGGCGACCCTGGCGCACGGCCACGCGCAGGCGCGGTCGGCACGGCCACCACGGTGGCCTTCACGGTCGACCCGGTCAGCACCAGCGCCGGCAGAACAGCCGCAGGAGGCAGGTGACTCCGGCGCGCCCGGACCGGCGGGACGCGTCGGCGCGCACCGGGAGGCCCCGGTGAGTCCGCCCGCGTCCGTGTCCACGCTGGACGGAGCGCCGCGGACGCCGGCCACGCCCGGACCCCTGCCGCCCGCACCGGTGCCGGGCGCCCGCGGCCCGGGACTGGTCCGCCAGCTCGCCCTCGCCCTCGTCTGCGCGGCCTTCGCCGTCGGTTCCGCGCTCGGCTGGGGCTCCGCGTACGTCGCGAAGATCATGGGCGACTTCGGGCTGAGCGCCGCCGCCGGGGCCGCCGCCGTCTCCTGCTTCGTCTACGCCCGCGGCCACCGGGTCCGCTTCCGGCCCGCCTGGCTCCTGTTCGCCCTCTCGTCGGCGATGGCGTCCCTCGGCAATCTGGTCTGGGGGTGGTACGAGGTCGTCCTGCGGCAGCCGGTGCCCAGCCCCAGCTACGCCGACCTGTTCTTCCTGTGCTTCGCGCCGCCCGCCATCGTGGGCCTCCTGGTGCTGGCCAAGCGGCCGGTGACCAAGGCGGGCTGGATCTGTCTCGGGCTGGACGCCTGGCTGATCGGCGGTTCGCTGCTGACCCTGGCCTGGAGCCTGGCGCTCGCCCAGGCGGCCAAGGCCGAAGGCGGTTCCAGCGTGGCGCACGCCGCGCTCTCCGTGGCGTATCCGCTGCTCGACATCGCCCTGATCAGCATGGTGCTCGCGCTGCACTTCAGGCGCTCGCCCGTGGGACGGTCCACGGTCAACACCGCCATCGGCGCGCTCGCCCTGACGGTGATGTGCGACGCCCTGTTCACCTCGCCGCTGCTGCACAACAGCTACCGCTCCGGGCATTTGCTCGATGCCGGATGGTTCGCGGGCTCGCTGCTGCTGGCCTACGCCCCCTGGGCCGCGTCGTGGCGCGGCCGGCCGCAGGGCGAGGAGACGCCCGGCGGGCACACGCGCGTGGTCCGCGAGCACGTGCCGGGCCGGTCCGCCGCGGGTCGTCTCCCGCTGACCGCCGCCCAGCCCGCCTCCGTGCCGGGCGACGAGCACGGCCGCTATCCGGCCGCCCGGCCCATCGCCGGGTCGCTGGCCGCGCTGACTCCCTACCTCGCCGCCGCGGTCTGCACCCTGGGGATCCTCTACAACGTCCTCAACGGCCGCAGCGTCGACCGGGTGGTGCTGCTGACCTGCGGCACGGTGGTCCTCGCCCTGGTCGTGCGCCAGGGCATCATGCTGCTCGACAACATCACCCTCACCCAGGAACTGGCCCAGAAGGAGAACCACTTCCGCTCCCTGGTGCAGGGCTCCAGCGACGTCATCATGATCGCCGCGCCCAACGGCATCCTCCGGTACGTCTCCCCGGCCGCCGCCGGGGTCTACGGCCGCCCGGCGGAAGACCTCGTCGGCAGCGAACTGGCCGGGCTCATCCACCCCGAGGACCTCGGCTGCGTGGTGCACGAGGTGCGCCGCTTCCTCGCCGCCGACCCGGTCGAGGAACCCACCACGCGCATCGAGTGCCGCTTCCGGTCCGGCGGCGGAGGCTGGCTCAACGTCGAGTCGACCGTCAACCGGCACCACGGCGGCCTCATCTTCAACAGCCGGGACGTGACGGAGAGAGTCCGCCTGCAGGCGCAGCTCCAGCACAACGCCGAGCACGACCCGCTCACCGACCTGCCCAACCGCGCCCTGTTCACCCGGCGCGTCCAGCAGGCCCTGTCCGGCCGCCGCGCCTCCGACCGGGGCGCCGCCCTGCGCGGCACGGCGGTGCTCTTCATCGACCTCGACGGCTTCAAGGCGGTCAACGACACCATCGGCCACCAGGCCGGGGACGAGCTCCTCGTCCAGGCCGCCCGCAGACTCCAGGAGGCCGTCCGCAAGGGGGACACCGCGTCCCGGCTCGGCGGCGACGAGTTCGCCGCCCTGATCGCCGGGGACGGCACCCGCGACCGAGCGGCGCGCGAGGGCCACATCCTGGAGCTCGCCGACCGCCTCAGGGCGACCCTCTCGCAGCCCTACCTCATCGACGGCAATGATGTCCGCGTCAACGCCTCCATCGGCGTCGCCTTCGCCGAACCGGGCCTCGGCGCGGGCGAGCTGCTGCGCAACGCCGACCTCGCCATGTACCGCGCCAAGGCGGGCGGCAAGGGACGCGTCGAGCTGTACCGGCCGCAGATGCAGCAGGACGTCGTCCGCAAGGCCGAGCTGGCCGGGCGGCTGCGGGCCGCGCTGCACGACGGCGAGTTCGCGCTGCTGCACCAGCCGGTGGTGTCCCTGACGGACGGCCGGATCACGTCCGTCTGCGCCCAGGCGCGCTGGCGTTCGTCCCAGGGCGTGCTGTTCACGCCCGCCGAGTTCCTGCGCGTCACCGAGGACGGCGACAGGACGGCGGAGCTGGACCGCTGGGTGCTCCAGGAGGCCGTCGAGCAGGCCGCGCAGCGGGCGGCGGCCGGCCTCACCGTGCCGGTGGCGGTGCGCATCGGCGCCCGCCGGCTGCTCGACCGCTCCATGCCGCTGGGCTCCGTGGAGGCCCTGCTGACCCGACACGGGCTGCCGCCGGGTTCCCTGGTGATCGAGCTGTCCGACACCGACCCCCGGGCCGGCCTGGACGAGCTGGAGCGCCGGCTCAACGCCCTGCGGCGGGTCGGCGTCCGGATCACCCTCGACGGCTTCGGCAGCGGCCACGCGGCGATCACCGCCCTCAGACGGCTCCCCGTCGACGTCCTCAAGCTGGACCGCAGCCTGGTCGAGGGCGTCGTCGAGTCCGCGCGGCTGCACAAGATCACCAGTGGGCTGCTCCGCATCGCCACCGACCTCGGACTCGTGTCCGTGGCCGACGGAGTGGACCTGCCCGAGCAGATCGTCGCCCTGCGGGCGATGGGCTGCACCCACGGGCAGGGCATGGCCTTCTCCGGGCCGCTGGACGAGCACCGGCTGCGCAGAGCGCTCGGTACCGGCCATTATCCGGTGCCGCACGGACCGGCCGAACCGGCCTTCGCGGGCGGTGGCCCGGGCGTCTACGCCAACACCGTCGGCGCGGGCCTCGGCAACGCTCCCACCAGCCAGGTCGCCGGCGGCGTGGGCTCCGGGCTGCCGGCCGTCCTGGGAGGCGGGACGGCTCTGCGCTCACATAATGAGACGCCCGTCCCACCCACTTGACAGTGAGTGCGTGCCGGGGGGAGGGTCAGTGCCATGCGCACCCGAATTCTCGTACTTGGAAAGCGCGTCGGCTGAAGCTGGTGACGTCCGGACCGACCCGGAATCCCAGCGACCCACACCCGGCGCGCTCCCCTCGCTTGCCTTATGGCACGAGGGGTTTTTTGTTGCACAGGCACCTGCCGAGCAACAGCCGCAGATCGCCCAATCCTCGCAAAAACCCTCAGCATCGAGAAGAGAATGCCGATGACCGAGCAGGCCACCGGGGCCCATCACCCGCAGCCGCGGCCCCGATCCGGAGGACAGTCCGCCCCCGAGCACGTCACGGGTGCGAAGTCCCTCATCCGCTCGCTTGAGGAGGTCGGGGTCGACACCGTATTCGGCATTCCCGGGGGCACGATCCTCCCCGCGTACGACCCGATGATGGACTCCAGCCGGGTGCGCCACGTGCTCGTCCGTCACGAGCAGGGTGCGGGCCACGCGGCCACCGGTTACGCGCAGGCGACCGGCAAGGTCGGCGTCTGCATGGCGACCTCCGGCCCCGGCGCCACCAACCTGGTGACGCCGATCGCCGACGCCAACATGGACTCGGTGCCGCTGGTCGCGATCACCGGCCAGGTCGTCACCAAGGCGATCGGCACGGACGCCTTCCAGGAGGCGGACATCGTCGGCATCACGATGCCGATCACCAAGCACAGCTTCCTGGTCACCAAGGCCGAGGACATCCCGAAGACGATCGCGGAGGCGTTCCACATCGCCTCCACCGGCCGCCCCGGCCCGGTCCTCGTCGACATCCCGAAGGACGTGCTGCAGGCGCAGACGACCTTCTCCTGGCCGCCGGCCATGGACCTGCCCGGCTACCGCCCGGTCACCAAGCCGCACGCCAAGCAGATCCGCGAGGCCGCCAAGCTCATCACCGCCGCCAAGCGGCCGGTCCTCTACGTCGGCGGCGGCGTCCTCAAGGCGCAGGCCACCGCCGAGCTGAAGGTCCTCGCCGAACTCACCGGAGCGCCCGTCACCACCACCCTGATGGCGCTCGGCGCCTTCCCCGACAGCCACCCGCTGCACGTGGGAATGCCGGGCATGCACGGTGCGGTCACCGCCGTCACCGCGCTGCAGAAGGCCGACCTGATCGTCGCCCTCGGAGCCCGCTTCGACGACCGCGTCACCGGCAAGCTGGACAGCTTCGCCCCGTACGCCAAGATCGTCCACGCCGACATCGACCCGGCGGAGATCGGCAAGAACCGCGAGGCCGACGTGCCGATCGTCGGCGATGCCCGCGAGGTCATCGCCGACCTGGTCCAGGCCGTCCAGAAGGAGCACGGCGAGGGCAACCGGGGCGACTACAGCGCCTGGTGGAAGGACCTCAACCGCTGGCGCGACACCTACCCCCTGGGCTACGACCAGCCCGATGACGGCTCGCTCTCCCCGCAGGCGGTCATCGAGCGCATCGGACAGCTCGCGCCCGAGGGCACGGTCTTCGCGGCCGGCGTCGGCCAGCACCAGATGTGGGCCGCCCACTTCGTCCGGTACGAGCAGCCCGCCACCTGGCTGAACTCCGGCGGCGCCGGAACCATGGGCTACGCCGTCCCGGCCGCCATGGGCGCCAAGGCCGGCATGCCCGACCGGACCGTCTGGGCGATCGACGGCGACGGCTGCTTCCAGATGACCAATCAGGAACTGACCACCTGCGCCCTGAACAACATCCCGATCAAGGTCGCCGTCATCAACAACGGCGCCCTCGGGATGGTCCGCCAGTGGCAGACCCTGTTCTACAACCAGCGGTACTCCAACACCGTGCTGCACTCCGGGCCCGAGGACATCAACCCGGACGCCCGCGGCACCCGCGTCCCCGACTTCGTCAAGCTGTCGGAGGCCATGGGCTGCTACGCCATCCGCTGCGAGGACCCGGCCGACCTCGACAAGGTCATCGAGGAGGCGAACTCCATCAACGACCGTCCCGTCGTCGTCGACTTCATCGTCCACGAGGACGCGATGGTCTGGCCGATGGTCGCCGCCGGCACCTCGAACGACGAGATCATGGCCGCCCGGGACGTCCGCCCCGACTTCGGCGACAACGAAGACGACTGAGCGAGAGAGACCGAAGAGATCATGTCCAAGCACACGCTCTCCGTCCTGGTGGAGAACACGCCCGGCATCCTCGCGCGGATCGCCGCCCTGTTCTCCCGCCGCGGCTTCAACATCGACTCGCTCGCCGTCGGCGTCACCGAACACCCCGACATCTCCCGCATCACCATCGTGGTGAGCGTCGAGGAGTTCCCGCTGGAGCAGGTCACCAAGCAGCTCAACAAGCTGGTCAACGTGCTCAAGATCGTCGAGCTGGAGCCCACCCAGGCCGTGCAGCGCGAACTCGTTCTGGTGAAGGTGCGCTCCGACAACGAGACGCGCTCCCAGATCGTCGAGATCGTCCAGCTCTTCCGTGCCAAGACCGTCGACGTCTCCCCGGAGGCCGTCACCATCGAGGCCACCGGCAGCAGCGACAAGCTGTCCGCCATGCTCAAGATGCTGGAACCGTACGGCATCAAGGAACTCGTCCAGTCCGGCACGATCGCCATCGGCCGCGGCGCCCGTTCGATCACGGACCGCTCGCTGCGCGCACTCGACCGGTCCGCGTAACGACGGCAAACGGGCGGCCGGCGCCACGCCCGGCCGCCCGCATTCCGAGACCCCGAAACTTCCCCTCCCCTCACCGGCATACGGTGGGACGCAACACCTGCACACAAGGAGATAACCCAGTGGCCGAGCTGTTCTACGACGCCGACGCCGACCTGTCCATCATCCAGGGCCGCAAGGTCGCGGTCATCGGGTACGGCAGCCAGGGCCACGCCCACGCCCTGTCGCTGCGCGACTCCGGTGTCGACGTGCGCGTCGGTCTGCACGAGGGCTCCAAGTCCAAGGCCAAGGCCGAGGAGCAGGGCCTGCGCGTGGTGAGCCCGTCCGAGGCCGCCGCCGAGGCCGACGTCATCATGATCCTCGTCCCGGACCCGATCCAGGCCGAGGTCTACGAGAAGGACATCAAGGACAACCTGAAGGACGGCGACGCGCTGTTCTTCGGTCACGGCCTGAACATCCGCTACGGCTTCATCAAGCCCCCGGCCGGCGTGGACGTCTGCATGGTCGCCCCCAAGGGCCCGGGCCACCTGGTGCGCCGTCAGTACGAGGAGGGCCGCGGCGTTCCCTGCATCGCCGCCGTCGAGCAGGACGCCTCGGGCAACGCCTTCGCGCTCGCCCTGTCGTACGCCAAGGGCATCGGCGGCACCCGCGCCGGCGTCATCAAGACGACCTTCACCGAGGAGACCGAGACCGACCTGTTCGGTGAGCAGGCCGTCCTCTGCGGTGGCACCGCGGCCCTGGTCAAGGCGGGCTTCGAGACCCTGACCGAGGCGGGCTACCAGCCGGAGATCGCCTACTTCGAGTGCCTGCACGAGCTGAAGCTGATCGTGGACCTCATGTACGAGGGCGGCCTGGAGAAGATGCGCTGGTCGATCTCCGAGACGGCCGAGTGGGGCGACTACGTCACCGGCCCTCGGATCATCACCGACGCCACCAAGGCCGAGATGAAGAAGGTCCTCGCCGAGATCCAGGACGGCACCTTCGCCAAGAACTGGATGGACGAGTACCACGGCGGTCTGAAGAAGTACAACGAGTACAAGAAGCAGGACTCCGAGCACCTGCTGGAGACCACCGGCAAGGAGCTGCGCAAGCTCATGAGCTGGGTCGACGAGGAGGCGTAAGCCTCACGGCCGAGGGGCCGGAGCGCATCGCTCCGGCCCCTTCGGCGAACCCGGGGTAACGTCGCAGGGGGCGGCGTTGTCCATCCCGTCCAGCCACGGACGGGTGATCCTTCCGCAGAGGCGCAGGACGCCCTCCGCCACGCCACTAGACTGCTGCACAACATACGCGTCAGGCTCACAGCGTCGTGCGTCTTCCACGCGGCCTAGCGACCCCGGAGAAGTGCAGGCACGTCCCCACGCCGCCCGGCACGCACTCCCGCCGCACCGGGCAAAGGCCCTGGTAGCTCCGCTACGAGGACCTTCGCCCGGCACGCCGAGAGCACGCACCGAACGACGCGGGAACGCACCGGCCCTTCCCCGGTGTCACTCCCCTCCACCGCCTGCGGCCGTCGGGACGGCCGTCCGCATTGGACTTGTGAGGACTCACGTGAGCTCGAAACCCGTCGTACTCATCGCTGAAGAGCTGTCGCCCGCGACCGTGGACGCGCTTGGCCCCGACTTCGAGATCCGCCACTGCAACGGCGCGGACCGGGCCGAACTGCTTCCCGCCATCGCCGACGTGGACGCGATCCTGGTCCGCTCCGCCACCAAGGTCGACGCCGAGGCCGTCGCCGCCGCGAAGAAGCTGAAGGTCGTCGCACGAGCCGGCGTCGGCCTGGACAACGTGGACGTCTCCGCCGCCACCAAGGCCGGCGTGATGGTCGTGAACGCGCCGACCTCCAACATCGTGACCGCCGCCGAGCTGGCCTGCGGTCTGCTCGTCGCCACCGCCCGCAACATCCCGCAGGCCAACGCCGCGCTGAAGAACGGCGAGTGGAAGCGCAGCAAGTACACCGGTGTCGAGCTGGCCGAGAAGACCCTCGGCGTCGTCGGCCTCGGCCGCATCGGCGCCCTGGTCGCGCAGCGCATGTCGGCCTTCGGCATGAAGGTCGTCGCCTACGACCCCTACGTGCAGCCCGCGCGGGCCGCGCAGATGGGTGTCAAGGTGCTGTCGCTGGACGAGCTGCTCGAGGTCTCCGACTTCATCACCGTCCACCTGCCCAAGACCCCCGAGACCCTCGGCCTGATCGGCGACGAGGCGCTGCGCAAGGTCAAGCCGAGCGTCCGCATCGTCAACGCCGCGCGCGGCGGCATCGTCGACGAGGAGGCGCTGTACTCGGCGCTCAAGGAGGGCCGCGTCGCCGGCGCCGGCCTCGACGTGTACGCCAAGGAGCCGTGCACCGACTCGCCGCTGTTCGAGTTCGACCAGGTCGTCTGCACCCCGCACCTCGGCGCCTCCACCGACGAGGCCCAGGAGAAGGCCGGCATCGCCGTCGCCAAGTCGGTGCGCCTCGCCCTCGCCGGTGAGCTGGTCCCCGACGCGGTGAACGTCCAGGGCGGTGTCATCGCCGAGGACGTCAAGCCGGGCCTGCCGCTCGCCGAGCGCCTCGGCCGCATCTTCACCGCGCTGGCCGGCGAGGTCGCCGTCCGCCTCGACGTCGAGGTCTACGGCGAGATCACCCAGCACGACGTGAAGGTGCTGGAGCTCTCCGCCCTCAAGGGCGTCTTCGAGGACGTCGTCGACGAGACCGTGTCCTACGTCAACGCCCCGCTGTTCGCGCAGGAGCGCGGTGTCGAGGTCCGCCTGACCACCAGCTCCGAGTCGGCCGACCACCGCAACGTGGTCACCGTGCGCGGCACCCTCTCCGACGGCCAGGAGGTCTCGGTCTCCGGCACGCTGGCCGGCCCGAAGCACGTCCAGAAGATCGTCGCTATCGGCGAGTACGACGTCGACCTGGCCCTCGCCGACCACATGGTCGTGCTGCGGTACGAGGACCGTCCGGGCGTCGTCGGCACCGTCGGCCGCGTCATCGGCGAGGCCGGGCTCAACATCGCCGGCATGCAGGTGGCCCGCGCGACCGTCGGCGGCGAGGCGCTGGCCGTCCTCACCGTCGACGACACCGTGCCCTCCCACGTGCTGGCCGAGGTCGCGTCGGAGATCGGCGCGGCCTCGGCCCGGTCGGTGAACCTGGTCTGACGTTCCCCTCACACGCCGGACGGGCTGAGCGACTCGGCCTGTCCGGCGTTCTCCGTGTCCGGCTGCGGACGCACCCGGATGTTCCGCAGTCCCCGCGCTGCCAGTCCCGCCGCCGCGACCAGCAGCAGCGCCCCCGCGAGCGCGGCGCCCCGCATCCCGTCGGTGAAGGCCTCACGTGCCGCCGTCGCCAGGGCGTCTCCCGCGCGCCCCGGCAGTTCGGCGGCGACGGCCAGCGCACCGCCCAGGGTCTCGCGGGCAGGCGCGGGGGCGTCCGCCGGGATGCCGTGGCGGTACAGGGCCGTGCCGATGGAACCGAGCGTGGCCATGCCCAGGGCGCCGCCGAACTCGGTGCCCGTCTCCAGCAGGGATGACGCCGCCCCCGCCTTCTCGACCGGGGTCGCACCCAGGGCCAGGTCGGTGAGCTGGGACATCACGACCACGATGCCGGCGGCCAGGACGCCGCACGCGGCCAGCACCAGCCACAGCGAGTCCGTGCCGGACAGGGCCAGCAGCCCGTAGCCGCCGGCGGCGACGAGGAAGCCGGCCGTCACGAGGTAGGCGCGTTCGACGCCGCGCTCGACCAACTGGGCGGCGACCGGCGCCGCCGCACCGATGAGCACCGACGGCAGCAGGCTCCACAGCGCGGCCTCCAGCGCGCTCATGCCCAGGACGGACTGCAGGTACTGGGTGCTGAAGTAGGCCGAGCCCATCATCCCGAAGGCCGACACGGTGTTGAGGACGAGCGCCGGGGCGAAGCCGTGCCCGCGGAAGAGGGCGGGCGAGACCATCGGCGAGGCCGCGGTGCGCTGGCGCCACACGAACAGCGCCGCGAACAGCAGGCCGACGGTGATCGAGACGACGTACCGGACGTTCCAGCCCTCGGCGGCCAGTTCCTTCACTCCGTAGATCACGGGCAGCACCGCCGCCAGCGACAGCGGGACGCTCGGCAGGTCGAAGCGGCCGGGGGAGGGGTTCTTCGACTCGGGGAGCAGGACCGGGCCGAGGACCAGCAGCAGGACCATCGCGGGCAGGTTGACCAGGAAGACCGAACCCCACCAGAAGTGCTCGACGAGCAGGCCGCTCATCACCGAGCCGAGGGCGATCCCGCCCGTCATCACCCCGGACCACAGCCCGATCGCCTTCGCCCGCTGGCCTGGGTCGGTGAACATCGTGCGGACCAGCGCCATGGTGGTCGGCATCAGCGTCGCGCCGCCGACGCCGAGGATCGCGCGGGCGGCGATCAGGGTCTCGGCCGTGTGGGCGTAGGCCGCCAGCAGCGAGGCGGCGCCGAAGGCGGCGGCGCCGACGAGCAGCAGCCTGCGGCGGCCGATGCGGTCGCCGAGCGAGCCCATCGTCATCAGCAGGCCGGCCAGGACGAAGCCGTAGATGTCGAAGATCCACAGCTGCTGGGTGCCGCTCGGGTCGAGGTCGGCGCTGATCTCCGGGATCGCGAAGTACAGGACGGAGACGTCCATCGAGACCAGGAGCAGCGGAAGCATCAGGACGGCCAGCGCGGTCCACTCACGACGCCCGGCGCGGGGCGAGTTCGTTGTCATGGCAGGAACTGTACGCACGTCTTATACGGCTGTCTAGAACATTGTTTAAGACGATCGTATGGAAGTGCGGGTAGGGTGGCGTCATGGGACACCGTGAGGATCTGCTCGAGGGCGCCAAGCGCTGCCTGCTCGAGAAGGGGTTCGCGCGCACGACCGCGCGGGACATCGTCAAGGAGTCGGGGACCAACCTGGCGTCCATCGGCTACCACTACGGCTCCAAGGACGTCCTGCTCGCGCAGGCGTACATCGAGCTGATCGAGGGGATGGGGGGCGCCTTCGAGGGGGAGGGCCCCGCCCTGGACGACACCGAGCCGGGCTCGGTCGAGCGGTTCCGGCAGGTGTGGTCCAACATCATCGGCACCATGCGGGAGCCCGGCTCCATCTGGCGCCTCAGCATGGAAGTGCTGGTCATGGGCGACCGGATGCCCGAGCTGCGCGACCACCTCGGCCGCGCCCAGCGCGAGGCCGGACGCGGCATCATCCCCCTCCTCATGGGCGGCCGGGAGGAGGACGTGACGGACGGGACGACGGACACCCTGGGCGCGCTCTACGTCACCCTGATGACCGGCCTCATCGCCCAGTGGACCTTCGACCCGAAGAGCGCCCCCGACGCCGACGCGCTGACCGAGGGGCTCCGGCAGGTGATCGAGGCCGCTACAGGCGACACGCCTTGAGCGCCATGTGCAGCAGCAGCCGGTCCTCGCCGTCGTCCAGGTCCAGGCCCGTGAGCTGCTCCACGCGGGAGAGCCGGTAGTACAGCGTCTGCCGGTGGATGCCCAGCTCGGCGGCGGTGCGGCCGGCCTGCCCGGCGCGGTCGAGGTAGACCTCGGCGGTGCGGGCCAGCTCACGGTGGGCGGGGGAGAGCAGTACCCGGACGGCGGGGTCGTGCGCGGAGCGCGGGGGCAGCGCGGCCAGCAGACGGAAGGGGCCGATCGACGCCCACTCGGCGACCGGGCCGAACCGCCCCTCGGCGAGCGCCGCGCGGGCCGCCGCCGACGCCTCCCACCAGGCGTCCGCCAGCTCGGCCAGCCCGGCGCGCGGCGCGGAGACGCCCGCCGCGACCGCGGCCGCGGCAGCCGGCCCCGCCGTCCCGCGCGCCCGTTCCAGCAGCCGCCCCGCCGCCGAGGCCGCCGGGGTCAGTACGTCCGTCGAGCGCAGCCGGACCAGCAGAGCCAGCGACCGGGCCGCCCCGCCCCACGGCACCGTGCACAGCGCCGTCGCCCCCGGCACCGTACGGACCGACGGCGCGTCGTCGGGATCGGCGGACGGCCAGGGGGCCACGCACACCACCGTGTGCAGGGCGTCCGCGCGGGGGCCGAGGGCGGTGCGCAGCTCGGCGACGGCCATGTCCCGCTGCCAGTCGCGCTCGGCGGTCAGCACGGCCCGCAGCTCCCGGCTGAGGTCGGCGCCGTGCTGCGCCTCGTCCGCCAGCAGCGCGCCGATCCGGCCCGTCACCTCCATGGCCGCCGCGAGCTGCCGCTCCGTCGGGCCCGGATCGGTGTCCAGGAGCCAGACGTACCCGAGGACCACCCCACGGTGCCGGACCGGGAGACAGATCCGCCCCCGGTACACCCCCGCCTCCGGGGTCGGCGGGATACGCACCGGGCCGGTCGCCCGGGTGATGCCGAAGCCCTCGAACCACGCCCTGACGGCCGCCGTCGAACGGCGGGTGAGGATCGAGCGGGTGCGGACCGGGTCCAGGACGGAGGGATCCAGCTCCCCCTCGCTGTCGTACGCGCCGAAGGCGATCAGCTCGAAGTCGCGGTTCTCCAGGGTCGCCGGGGCGCCCAGCAGCTCCGAGATCTCGTCGACCAGCTCCTGGTAGTCGCCCCGGGAGCCACCGGGGCCTGCCGCACCTCTGGAATCCGACGTCACCCGGGCATTCTGCCGCAATCGAGCGTGCCTTTCATACATCTGTCTGAGAACCGTGGCGCGGATGCGTGACAGCTGTCGATGGCCGACGATCGGGGGGATCCTTAGATTTCACGGTGGTTCTCCGTGCCGTTCCCGAAACGTCGGGTATCGGCCTTGTGTTGCTTGGTAAGTGGAGGTGCCCCGTGCTGGGTCCCGTGATTCTCGCCGCGTCGCGCAGCGACAAGATGCGACGTCTGGTCTCGGCCGCGCCGGTGACCAAGCCGGTCGTCGACCGGTTCATCCCCGGTGAGACGGTCGACGAGATCGTGCCGATCATCCAGGACCTCACCGGCAAGGGCCTCGAGCTGACGATGGACGTCGTCGGCGAGGACATCACCACCCCGGCGCAGGCCGAGGCCGCCCGCGACGCCTACCTGGAGCTGATCGACCAGCTCAAGCCGCTGGAGCTGGGCACCCGCGCCGAGATGTCCGTGAAGCTGTCCATGTTCGGACAGGCGCTGGACGGCGGCCACGAGCTGGCCCTGAAGAACGTCCGCCCGGTCGTCGAGGCCGCCGCCGAGATCGGCACCACGGTCACCCTGGACGCCGAGGACCACACCACCCTCGACTCGATGTTCGCCATCCACGAGGAGCTGCGGAAGGACTTCCCGCAGACCGGCTGCGTCATCCAGGCCTACCTCTTCCGCACCGAGGCCGACGCGCGCCGCCTCGCCGGCAGCGGCTCTCGCGTACGGTTGGTGAAGGGCGCCTACAAGGAGCCCGCAGAGGTCGCCTACCAGCAGAAGCACGAGATCGACAAGGCGTACGTCCGGATCCTGCGCACGCTGATGGAGGGCGAGGGCTACCCGATGATCGGGTCCCACGACCCCCGCCTGATCTCCATCGCCCAGGAGCTGGCCCGCACCGCCGGCCGCAAGCTCGACGAGTACGAGTTCCAGATGCTGTACGGCATCCGGAGCGACGAGCACCTGCGACTGGCCGCCGAGGGCCACCGCATGCGCGTCTACACCGCCTACGGCACCGACTGGTACGGCTACTTCATGCGCCGTCTGGCGGAGAAGCCGGCCAACCTCCGGTTCTTCGTCCGCTCGATGGTCACCAAGGGCTGAGCCCGCACCCGCTCGCACAACCCGCTGAAGTCAAGGAGTTACGGAACCCATGGACGCTGTGACCCAGGTCCCCGCCCCCGTCAACGAGCCGGTGCACGGCTACGCCCCCGGTTCTCCCGAGCGTGCCCGGCTGGAGGCCAAGCTCCGCGAGCTGGCCGACAATCCGATCGATCTGCCCTGCACCATCGGCGGCGTCAAGCGGATGGGCGGCGGTGAGCGCTTCGACGTCGTGCAGCCGCACAACCACAAGGCCCGCCTGGGCACCTACGCGAACGCCACCCGCCAGGACGCCCAGGACGCGGTCGACGCCGCCCTGGCCGCCGCCCCGGCGTGGCGCGCGATGTCCTTCGACGACCGCGCGGCGATCATCCTGCGCGCCGCCGAGCTGCTGTCCGGCCCGTGGCGGGAGACCATCGCCGCGTCCACCATGCTCGGCCAGTCCAAGACGGCCCAGCAGGCCGAGATCGACAGCCCCTGCGAGCTCGTCGACTTCTGGCGCTTCAACGTCCACTACGCCCGCAACATCCTGGCCGAGCAGCCCCCGGCCAACTCGCCGGGCGTGTGGAACCGTATGGACCACCGCCCGCTGGAGGGCTTCGTCTACGCGATCACGCCGTTCAACTTCAGCGCGATCGCGGCCAACCTGCCCACCGCCCCGGCCCTCATGGGCAACGTGGTGGTCTGGAAGCCGTCCCCGACGCAGACCCACGCCGCCGTGCTGCTCATGGAGCTGCTGGAGGAGGCCGGGCTGCCCAAGGGCGTCATCAACCTGGTCACCGGCGACGGCCTGGAGGTCTCCGAGGTCGCCCTGAACCACCGCGACCTGGCCGGCATCCACTTCACCGGCTCGACCAAGACCTTCCAGCACCTGTGGAAGACGGTCGGCAACAACATCGAGAAGTACCGCACCTACCCGCGTCTGGTCGGCGAGACCGGCGGCAAGGACTTCCTGGTCGCCCACCCGTCGGCCGACCGCGCGGTGCTCAAGACCGCCCTGACCCGCGGTGCCTTCGAGTACCAGGGCCAGAAGTGCAGCGCCACCTCCCGCGCGTACATCCCGGCGTCCATCTGGAACGACGGGTTCAAGGAGGAGTTCGCCGCCGAGGTCGACTACCTCACCATGGGTGACGTCACCGACCTGTCGAACTTCATGGGCGCCGTCATCGACGAGCGGTCCTTCGCCAAGAACAAGGCCGCCATCGACCGCGCCAAGGAGGACGCCGCCTGCACGATCGTCGCCGGCGGCTCCTACGACGACTCGGTCGGCTACTTCGTCCGCCCGACCGTGATCGAGTGCAGCGACCCGGAGAACGAGGTCTTCCGCACCGAGTACTTCGGCCCGATCCTCGCCGTGCACGTCTACGAGGACGACAAGTACGACGAGATGCTGACCCAGATGGAGTCGGTGTCCGACTACGCCCTCACCGGCTCGGTCATCTCCAACGACCGCGCGGCGGCGGCGTACACGATGGAGAAGCTGCGCTACGCGGCCGGCAACTTCTACATCAACGACAAGTCGACCGGCGCCGTCGTCGGCCAGCAGCCCTTCGGCGGCGGCCGTGCCTCCGGCACCAACGACAAGGCCGGTGCCCCGCAGAACCTGATGCGCTGGACCCTGACCCGCGCCATCAAGGAGACGCTGGTCGCGCCGACCGACTACACGTACCCGCACATGGGCTGACACCCGCACGCGAACGCCCGACGGGCCAGGTCCTGCGACCTGGCCCGTCGGCGTGTGAGGGGACCTCGCGGCTGCGCGCCTAGCCGGGCATCTCCGTCCGCTCCCACCACTCGTAGACCGGCAGCCGGCCCTCCGGTGTGTCCGCCTCGCGGCCGGCGCGCCGGAAGTGCTCGTAGCCGTTGCGCAGTTCGATCTTGACGTCCTCGCCGGTCGGCGGGACGGGGACGATCCGCTCGGGCAGGTCCTGCGGGCCGCCTTCGAGAAGTGCCTTGGCCGTGTCCGTCATGCCCGCACCGTTCCCGCTGCGGCGGCTCGTGCCACGCGCCGGGACCAAGGATCAGCCGTGTGGTGGACCGAAGGCGGCCGACCGGCGAGTCAGCAGGTCAGCGCGGTGTGACCGGGGCCGCCGTCTCAGATAGTAGGAAGTCCGAGTAATTGTGCAGACAGGCGCCCCCGGCTCCCTTAGCTTTGTAGGAGCCGAACGATCCGCTCCATCGAGCGAACGGCGGTCGTGAGCCGGGCCCTGTGCAGGCAATCCCTGCGGCCCCCTGGCTCCCCGCCCCCTCCGGCGTCTCGTAATCCCCTTTCCGCACTCCGCATCCGTGTCGAAGGAGTCGATCCCCCATGGCCGAGACGACCGTCCGCCGCCGAGTCCGCCACGCCTCCCGCACGAGCGACTCCGACCGCAAGAACGCCGCCGCCGCCCTCCAGCGCGCCCTCGACCGCCGGGACAACGGCGGCTCCACCGGCCACTGAGCACGGGCGCGGCCCCGGGTGACACCTGCGGTGTCCGTATGCCGGACGCCGCATGTCATCCCGTGGGACGAGGGGTAGGGTGCCGGCATGTCTCGCAGCCTCAATCTCGCAGTGATCCCGGGTGACGGCATCGGCCAGGAGGTCGTGGCCGAAGGCCTGAAGGTCCTCTCCGCCGTCCTTCCGCAGGATGTGAAGCTGGAGACCAAGGAGTTCGACTTCGGCGCCCGGCGGTACCACGCCACCGGTGAGACCCTCACCGACGCCGACCTCGACGCCCTCAAGGCCCACGACGCCATCCTGCTCGGCGCGATCGGCGACCCGTCGGTGCCGTCCGGAGTGCTGGAGCGTGGCTTCCTGCTCAAGCTCCGCTTCGCCTTCGACCACCATGTGAACCTGCGCCCGTCGAAGCTCCTCCCCGGTGTCGCCACCCCGCTCGCCGGCCAGCCGGAGATCGACTTCGTCGTCGTCCGGGAGGGCACCGAGGGCCCCTACACGGGCAACGGCGGCACGATCCGCAAGGGCACCGAGCACGAGGTCGCCACCGAGGTCTCCGTCAACACGGCCTACGGTGTCGAGCGCGTCGTCCGCGACGCCTTCGCCCGCGCCCAGGCCCGCCCGCGCAAGAAGCTGGCGCTCATCCACAAGAACAACGTGCTGACCTTCGCCGGTCACCTGTGGACGAACGTCTTCAACAAGGTGGCCGAGGAGTTCCCCGAGGTCACCACCGAGTACATGCACGTGGACGCGGCGACGATCTACCTCGTCACGCAGCCCGAGCGCTTCGACGTGATCGTCACCGACAACCTCTTCGGCGACATCATCACCGACCTCGCCGCGGCCGTCTCCGGCGGCATCGGCGTCGCCGCGAGCGGGAACATCAACCCGTCCGGCGAGTTCCCCTCGATGTTCGAGCCGGTGCACGGTTCCGCGCCCGACATCGCCGGTCAGGGCAAGGCCGACCCGACCGCCACGGTCCTGTCCGTCGCCCTGCTGCTGCGCCACCTCGGCCACGACGCCGAGGCGACCCGGATCGAGGAGGCCGTCGCCGCCGACCTCGGCGAGCGTGTCGGCAAGCCTGCCCGCAGCACCTCCGAGATCGGCGACGCGCTCGCCGTACGAGTAGCCGGCTGACCGGGCCGCGCACTCGAAACCCAACCTTTCGAAGCCGCCGGGTCCGAAAAACAAGGCACCCGGCGGCTTTCTCCTGCGTCCGCCAGGTGCGACCATCGAACCCTGGGCCGCATTCACCCTGTTTCACCCGTCGCCACACGCGCGCGATAATCGAACGCGAAGCCGCGACATGAGGGAATGCTCGGACGTCCTAACACCGGCCACCGGCCGTACGGGCGTGAACGCGGCCCGTCACGACAACCGGTGAAGGACATCAACCCATGACGACGCCCACGATCGAGCTCAAGCCGTCCGCCAACCCGCTCTCCGACGCCGAGCGGCAGGCGATCCTGGCCAACCCGGGGTTCGGCCGCCACTTCACCGATCACATGGTGACGATCAAGTGGACGGAGGGCCGCGGCTGGCACGACGGCCAGCTGGTCCCGTACGCCCCGCTCTCCCTCGACCCGGCCACCATGGTCCTGCACTACGCGCAGGAGATCTTCGAGGGCCTGAAGGCCTACCGCCGCCCCGACGGGTCCGTGGCCACCTTCCGTCCGGAGAAGAACGGCGCCCGCTTCCAGGCGTCCTCGCGCCGGCTCGGCATGCCCGAACTGCCGGTGGAGACCTTCATCGAGGCGTGCGACGCGCTGGTGGCGCAGGACGAGAAGTGGGTTCCGGCGCACGGCGGTGAGGAGTCCCTCTACCTGCGCCCGTTCATGATCGCGACCGAGGTCGGCCTGGGCGTGAAGCCGGCCAACGAGTACCTCTTCATCGTCATCGCCTCCCCGGCCGGCGCCTACTTCCCGGGCGGCGTCAAGCCGGTCTCCATCTGGGTCTCCGAGGACCGCGTCCGCGCCGTCCCCGGCGGCATGGGCGACGCCAAGACCGGCGGCAACTACGCCGCGTCGCTGCTCGCGCAGGCGGAGGCGGCGGCGAAGGGCTGCGACCAGGTCTGCTACCTCGACGCGATCGAGCGCAAGTGGGTCGAGGAACTCGGCGGGATGAACCTGTACTTCGTGTACGGCAACAAGATCATCACGCCGTCCCTCACGGGGTCCATCCTGGAGGGCGTCACCCGGGACTCCCTGCTCACCGTCGCCCGTGACCTCGGCTACGAGGCCGAGGAGGGGCGCGTCTCGGTGGAGCAGTGGCAGCGGGACTCGGAGAACGGCAGCCTCACGGAGGTCTTCGCGTGCGGTACGGCGGCGGTGATCACGCCGGTCGGCACGGTGAAGCGGGAGGGCGCCCAGTGGCAGCAGAGCGGGGGCGAGCCGGGTGAGGTGACGCAGCGCCTGCGGAGTGCGCTGCTGGACATTCAGCGGGGGACGGTCGAGGACAAGCACGGGTGGATGCACCGGCTGGCGTAGGGCCCCCGCCGCCGGCGCGGGCGAGGTCCGGGGGCTCCGTCCCCGGCCCCCCGGGCCTGTGCGCACCCAGCGCCCGACTCCCTCGGCCGGGAAGCGGGCCGAGCCGTCCGCCGGCGTGAACGCCGCCCGCGCCTCCTCCAGCCCGAACCCCAACCGACCCGGGCGGCCGAGAAGGGGTCCGGCGCTCGGCTCGGGCGGGCGGGCACTCGCGTTTACGCGGGCTCGCTGTGTGACTCGGTCGGCCGGGAAGCGGCCCCGCCGCTCGACTCGGTCCGCCGGGTGGCGGGCGGCGTCGCCTCGGCCTCCCGTGTCGCAGGCGCAGCCGTACTGTGCGTCGACAGCGCGTACACCACGCCGCCCACCAGCCCCGACAGCAGGAAGCTGCAGTCCACGCCGCCGGTGAGGGACAGCAGCGGGCCCTCGTACTCCGGCAGGGACACCGCCAGGACGCCGACGAGTGCGCCCGCCGACCAGGCGGTCGTGGCCGGGACGTTCCATCCCGACCGGTACCAGTAGATCCCGCCGCGGGCCCGCCGGTTGAACACCTGGAGGGCGTCCGCGTCGTACCGCCCGCCGGAGCGGACGAAGCCGATGAGGGTGATGACCGCCCAGGGCGTGCCGATGGCCGTGAGCAGCAGGACGAACGACGTCATCGCCGACTGGGCGTCCCACGCGTAGTGCCCGGCGAAGACACAGGCCGTGGCGACGACGGCGACGGTGACGGTCGCCCGCGCACGGGAGGCGCGCGGCAGGATGGCGTCCAGGTCCAGGCCCATCGAGTACAGCATCAGCCCCGCGTTGCCGACCGACCCCGCGGAGGCGGCGAGCAGAAGCGGCACCAGGTACCAGCCGGGGGAGGCGTCGACCAGCGGACCGGCGTAGTCCAGCGCGGCTCGCGCCGCGTACGCGGTGAAGGTGCCGAAGAGCTGCGGCACCAGCAGGCCGAGCAGCAGCCCCAGCCAGGTCGCGTGCAGGACCCGGCGGGAGGAGAAGCGGGCCGGGGAGATGTAGCGGGTGTAGTCGCCGAGCAGCGTGATGAAGGCGATCGGTCCGGACAGCCCGGCCGCCACGGCGGACAGCAGCCACGTGGGCCAGAACCCGCCCAGCAGATAACCGCCCGCGTCCGGCAGCGCGGCGGTCGTGAAGTCGGGGGCGTAGGCGATCACGCCGAGGACCAGCAGTGCCGTCATGGTGAAGGCCAGCACGCGCGACATGGCGAGCAGCACCCGGTAGCCGTAGACCGCGCCCGCGACGGTCGCCGCCGCCAGCAGCCCGTAGACCACGGCGTACGAGGCACCGCCGGCCGGCAGTCCGAAGAGCCGGCCGAGCACGCCGACCATGACGTCACCGCCGATCCACACGGTCAGCGCGGTGTAGCCGAGGGCCAGCAGCAGGCCGACCACCGAGCCGACCAGCCGGCCACGCACCCCGAACTGGGCGCCGGACGACGTCGACAGGTTGGTCGCCGTGCGCAGCGAGACCAGCGCGAGCGGTGCCGTGAACAGCGTGCCGACGACCGTCCCCGCCACCACCGAGCTGACCGAGGCCCACCAGTCGAGGCCGAAGGACGGCGGGAGCCAGCCGAAGACGATCACGCCCAGGCAGAGGTTGGATCCCAGCAGGATCGAGACCAGGTCCCGGGGGCCGCTGGTGCGTTCCGCCTCGGGGATGGTGTCGACACCGCGCTGTTCTATCGGCATGGCTGGTCTCCTTCGACGGCCGCCAGATGTCTAGAGCGACGTTTGTTTAGAACGACGTTCAATGTGACGTCTGCCAAGGCTCTTCGTCAACGGTTCCGCACCTCGTACTCGACGTTTAGAGTGGTGCTCTAATTCATCGAAGGCAAGGAGGTGCCGCGTCGTGAGACTGACTCCCACGGAACGTGACCGGCTGCTGCTCTTCGGAGCCGCCGAACTGGCGCGTGCCCGCCGGGCCAGAGGGCTCCGCCTGAACGTCCCCGAGGCGACGGCCCTGATCGCGGACACCGTGTGCGAGGCCGCCCGCGACGGTGCGCGCCTCGCCGAGGCGATCGAGCGCGCCCGGTCCGTGCTCGGCCCCGACGACGTGCTGCCCGGGGTCGCCGACGTGGTCACCGAGGTGCACGTGGAGGCGGTCTTCGACGACGGCTCCCGGCTCGCGGTCGTCTCCGACCCCCTCGGCGCGGGGCTGGGGGACCGGGCCCCGGGCGCGCTGCTGCCCGGCCCGCAGCACGCCGAGCCCGAGGCGGTGGTCCGGCTGGCCGTCACCAACACCGCCACCGTCCCGGTCTCCGTCACCTCCCACTTCCACTTCTTCGAGGCCAACCCGCGGCTGGACTTCGACCGCGAGCGGGCCTACGGCATGCGCCTGGCCGTACCCGCCGGGTCGTCCGTCCGCTTCGGCCCGGGGGAGAGCGCCGAGGTCGGGCTCGTGCCAGTCGGCGGGCGCCGCGTCGCGATCGGGTTCGCCGGTCTGGTCGACGGCCCGCTGGACGCGCCGGGCGCCAAGGAGGAGGCCCTGCGCCGGGCCGCCGCCTGCGGCTACCTCGGCATCACGACAACACCTGAGCAGGAGGTCGGGCGATGAGCCGTCCAGGAGGCCACCCCGCCGAGGCCCGCCGCCTCACCCCGTACGAGTACGCCGCCACCCACGGGCCGGGCGCCGGCGACCGCATCCGGCTCGGCGACTCGGGACTGACGGTCCGCGTCGAGTCCGACGCCCAGCGCTACGGCGACGAGTTCCTCGCCGGCTTCGGCAAGACCGCCCGCGACGGACTGCACCTCAAGGCCGCCGCCGTGCGCGAGACCTGCGACGTCGTCATCAGCAACGTCGTCGTGATCGACGCGGCGCAGGGGATCCGGAAGGTCTCCATCGGCATCCGCGAGGGCCGGATCTGCTCCATCGGCCGGGCCGGCAACCCCGACACCCTCGACGGCGTGGACGTCGTGGTCGGCACGGGCACGTCCATCGTCTCCGGTGAGGGCCTCATCGCCACCGCCGGAGCCGTGGACACCCATGTCCACCTGCTCTCCCCGCGCATCATGGAGGCGTCGCTCGCGTCCGGCGTGACGACGGTCATCGGCCAGGAGTTCGGCCCCGTGTGGGGCGTCGGCGTCAACTCGCCCTGGGCACTGAAGCACGCCTTCGGCGCGTTCGACGCCTGGCCGGTCAACATCGGCTTCCTCGGCCGGGGTTCCTCCTCCCACGAGGCGCCTCTGATCGAGGCGCTGGCCGAGGGCGGGGCGTCCGGCTTCAAGGTGCACGAGGACATGGGCGCCCACACGCGCGCCCTCGACACCGCACTGCGCGTCGCCGAGGAGCACGACGTCCAGGTCGCCCTGCACAGCGACGGCCTCAACGAGTGCCTCTCCGTGGAGGACACCCTGCGCGTCCTGGAGGGCCGCACCATCCACGCCTTCCACATCGAGGGCTGCGGCGGCGGGCACGTCCCCAACGTGCTGAAGATGGCCGGCGTCCCCAACGTCATCGGCTCCTCCACCAACCCCACCCTGCCCTTCGGGCGGGACGCGGTCGCCGAGCACTACGGCATGATCGTCTCCGTCCACGACCTCAAGACCGACCTGCCCGGCGACGCCGCCATGGCCCGCGACCGCATCCGCGCCGGGACCATGGGCGCCGAGGACGTGCTGCACGACCTGGGCGCGATCGGCATCACCTCCTCCGACGCGCAGGGCATGGGCCGGGCCGGGGAGACGGTCCGCCGCACCTTCGCGATGGCCGGCAAGATGAAGGCCGAGTTCGGCGCCCCCGACGACGACAACGACAACGAGCGCGTCCTGCGCTACATCGCCAAGCTGACCATCAACCCCGCCATCGCCCACGGGCTCTCCCACGAGGTCGGCTCCATCGAAACCGGCAAGCTCGCCGACATCGTCCTGTGGCGCCCGGAGTACTTCGGCGCCAAGCCGCAGCTCGTCCTCAAGTCCGGCTTCCCGGCCTACGGCGTGGTCGGCGACCCGAACGCGGCCACCGACACCTGCGAACCCCTCGTGCTCGGCCCGCAGTTCGGCGCGCACGGCGCCACCCCCGCCGAGATCTCCGTCGCCTTCGTCGCGCAGGCCGCCGTCGACCAGGGGCACGACACCATGCCGACCCGCAGGCGAAGGGTCGCCGTGCGCGGCACCCGCGGCATCGGACCGGCCGACCTGCGGCTGAACTCCCGTACCGGACACGTCGACGTCGACCAGCGCACCGGACTGGTCACCCTCGACGGCGACCCGCTGCGCTCCGCACCGGCCGACTCCGTCTCCCTCAACCGCCTCTACTTCCTCTGACCCCCCGGTTCCTCCGACCTCCTGGGACACCTCCATGACCTACCGCATGCCCCCCGAGTGGGCCCCGCACGAACGCACCTGGATGGCCTGGCCCGGCCCCAACCCGACGTTCACGAACGACGAGGAGCTGGCCGAGGCCCGGGCGGCCTGGGCGTCCGTCGCCCGCGCGGTGCGCCGCTTCGAGCCGGTGACCGTGGTGCACGGGCCCGGTCAGGGCGACAGCGCGCGCGAGCTGCTCGGCCCGGACGTCGATCTGGTGGAGCGCGAGCTGGACGACGCCTGGATGCGGGACATCGGCCCGACCTTCGTGACGGACGGGCAGGGCGGTCTGGCCGCCGTGGACTGGGTGTTCAACGGCTGGGGCGCCCAGGACTGGGCCCGCTGGGAGCACGACGCCAAGATCGCCCGCCATGTCGCGGACCTCGCCGGCGTCCCCGCCCTGAGCAGCGCACTCGTCAACGAGGGCGGCGCGATCCACGTCGACGGCGAGGGCACCGTCCTGCTGACCGACACCGTCCAGCTCGGCTCCGGCCGCAATCCCGGCTGGAGCCGCGAGGAGGTCGAGGCGGAGATCCACGCCAGGCTCGGCACCACCAAGGCGATCTGGCTCCCGCACGGCCTCGCCGGCGACTACGGCATGTACGGCACCCAGGGCCACGTCGACATCGTCGCGGCCTTCGCGCGGCCGGGCACCGTCGTCGTGCACAGCCAGCGCGACCCCCGCCACCCCGACCACGCCCGCTCCCAGCTCTACCTGGACATCCTGCGGGGCCAGACGGACGCCAGGGGCCGTCGCCTGGAAGTCGTCGAGATCCCCGCCCCGACCGTCCTGACGGACGAGGAGGGCGACTGGGTCGACTACTCGTACATCAACCACTACCTGTGCAACGGCGGCGTCGTGCTGTGCGCCTTCGACGACCCGAACGACGAAATCGCGGCCGGCATCTTCCGCCGTCTGTTCCCCGAGCGCACCGTGACCCTCGTGGACGCCCGTACGATCTTCGCGAGCGGTGGAGGCATCCACTGCATCACCCAGCAGCAGCCGAGGATCTAGGAGCAGCGACATGGCCGGTGGTGGGCGCAGGCAGGCCCCGCCGCGTGAGAACGTGCTCGCCGCCGCCATGGAGATGATCGCCGAGCGCGGCCTGGAGAAGCTCACCATGGCGGCGCTCGGCCGCGAGGTCGGCATGAGCAGCGGCCACCTCCTCTACTACTTCCACTCCAAGGACGAGCTGCTGCTGCGCACCCTGGAGTGGAGCGAGGGCCGCCTCGGCGCGGAGCGCGCCCGCCTGCTCACCCGCACCGGTACGGCCCGCGAACGCCTAGACGCCTATGTCGACCTCTATGTGCCCGACGGCCACCGCGACCCGCACTGGACGCTGTGGCTGGAGGTGTGGAACCGCTCGCAGACCGCTGCCGTCGAATCCGGCGCCCGCGACCGCCAGGCGGCCATCGAGGGCGCCTGGCACCGCGACCTCGTCGCCCTGCTCGCCGAGGGCGTCTCGCGCGGCGAGTTCCGCCCCGTCGACCCCGATCGGTTCGCGGCCCGCCTGCGAGCCCTCCTCGACGGCTTCGCCATCCACGTCGCCATCGGGCTGCGCGGCACGGACCGGGCGCAGGTCCTCGGTCACGTGGGGGAGTTCCTCGCCGACGGTCTGTACGCGGAGCCCTGACGCGGACGCCTCCGGCTCGCATCCTGAGACGGACGGTGAGAAGGGGGACGGACTGTGCCAGACTTCCCCCGTGCTCTCGTTCGCCATGATTATTGGCAGCAGGCGCGCCGGTCCGCAGTGACCACCACGTACGACCAGGTACGGGTGGCCACCGTCGTCCTCGACCCGCGCGCAGACCTCTCGCACCCGCGAGGGGTTTTTCGTTTTCCTGGCCCACCTCCAGCCGGGAAGAGAGCGCGAGGGATCATAGATGGACGGTGGAGCCGGTCATTCCGGTTGACCGAGATCCCCTACAGGAGCCTTCAGATCATGACCGCAACCAGCGAACTCGACGATTCGTTCCACGTCTTCGACACCACCCTGCGCGACGGCGCGCAGCGCGAGGGCATCAACCTCACGGTCGCGGACAAGCTGGCCATCGCACGGCACCTGGACGACTTCGGTGTGGGCTTCATCGAGGGCGGCTGGCCCGGCGCGAACCCGCGTGACACCGAGTTCTTCGCCCGCGCCCAGCAGGAGATCGACTTCCGGCACGCCCAGCTGGTCGCCTTCGGCTCCACCCGCCGCGCCGGAACGACCGCCGCCGAGGACCCGCAGGTCAGGGCGCTGCTGGAGTCCGGCGCCCAGGTGATCACACTGGTCGCCAAGTCCCACGACCGGCACGTCGAACTGGCGCTGCGCACCACGCTCGACGAGAACCTGGCCATGGTCGCGGACACGGTCGCCCACCTGAAGGCCCAGGGCCGCCGGGTCTTCGTCGACTGCGAGCACTTCTTCGACGGCTACCGCGCCAACCCCGCCTACGCCAAGGCCGTCGTCCGCGCCGCCTCCGAGGCGGGCGCCGACGTCGTCGTCCTGTGCGACACCAACGGCGGCATGCTCCCGGCGCAGATCCAGGCCGTGGTCGCCACGGTGCTGGCCGACACCGGCGCCCGGCTCGGCATCCACGCCCAGGACGACACCGGCTGCGCGGTCGCCAACACCCTCGCCGCGGTCGACGCGGGCGCGACCCACGTCCAGTGCACGGCGAACGGCTACGGCGAGCGCGTCGGCAACGCCAACCTGTTCCCGGTGGTCGCCGCCCTGGAGCTGAAGTACGGCAAGCAGGTGCTCCCCGAGGGCCGGCTGCGCGAGATGACCCGCATCTCCCACGCCATCGCCGAGGTCGTCAACCTCACCCCCTCCACGCACCAGCCCTACGTCGGCGTCTCCGCCTTCGCGCACAAGGCCGGCCTGCACGCCTCCGCGATCAAGGTCGACCCGGACCTGTACCAGCACATCGACCCCGAGCTGGTCGGCAACACCATGCGCATGCTGGTCTCCGACATGGCCGGCCGCGCCTCCATCGAGCTCAAGGGCAGGGAACTCGGCATCGACCTCGGCGGCGACCGGGAACTGGTCGGCCGGGTCGTCGAGCGGGTCAAGGAGCGCGAGCTCGAGGGCTACACGTACGAGGCCGCGGACGCCAGCTTCGAACTCCTCCTGCGCGGGGAGGCCGAGGGCAGGAAGCCGGAGTACTTCGAGGTCGAGTCCTGGCGCGCGATCGTCGAGGACCGCCCCGACGGCACCCACGCCAACGAGGCCACCGTGAAACTGTGGGCCAAGGGCGAGCGCATCGTCGCCACGGCCGAGGGCAACGGCCCGGTCAACGCCCTGGACCGCGCCCTGCGCGTGGCCCTGGAGAAGATCTACCCGGAGCTCGCCAAGCTCGACCTGGTCGACTACAAGGTCCGCATCCTGGAGGGCGTGCACGGCACCCAGTCCACGACCCGCGTCCTCATCTCCACGTCCGACGGGACGGGCGAGTGGTCGACGGTCGGCGTCGCGGACAACGTCATCGCCGCCTCCTGGCAGGCCCTGGAGGACGCGTACACGTACGGCCTGCTGCGCGCGGGGGTCGCACCGGCCAAGTAGCACGGGCACCGGCCGGCCCGGGCGCGCCCGCCGTCACAGGACCGGGTCGCGGGTGCGCTGCGTCTGGTCGGCTGTCCGCTCACGCCCGGGCAGCCGGTCCAGCCGGAACACGCCGGCCGGGCCCGGCCGCTGGCCGGAGGCGTGCGCGGTGGAACGGGTGAGCTCCTCCATCCCGTCCGCCAGATAGCCGACCCAGGCCGCGCTCTCCTCCTCCATGAGGCGCTGGGCGTCCGCGCGCAGCCGCTCGATCACTCCCAGGAGGGCGGCCGTCTCCTTGTCACTGGGCGATTCCGTGCTCTTGAGGAAGTGCTGGGCCCATTCGGCCTGCGCCCGCTTGAGCACCTGCTGCAACGCCAGTTCGGTGCGTATGTAGCGGGTCCATGACGCCGAGAAGCCGAAGATCCGGTCGAAGAGCACGCAGCCCGCGCCCCCGGCCAGGAAGACGAACCCCCATTCGGCCGGGACGGCCGTCGGGTCGGCCGCGTGCACCAGCGGGGTGATGGTGCCGACGATGCCCAGCAGCGCGGCGAGGGCGCGCAGCGAGCGCGACCACCGGGAGGGACCGCGGCGCCGCGCCAGGTACCAGCCGATGGCCTTGGTGACCTCGCCCTCCGCGTGCCGGAACAGCTCCCACAGCACATCGGCCCGCGGGCGTGACCGGTCCAGTTCGGTCAGTTCTGCGACTGTCATGTCCGCGGCCCTGCGCTTGCCGAGCATGCCCGCCCCCGTCCACCCCTGTGACTGGCCTGCCGTGCGGTGCACGGCAGCAGGAGGAATGGTATGCGCGCGCCGCCCGCCTGTCGCCACGTAACCAACTCCTCGACGAAACAGAGGACATGGGGTTCCGCGACGGGATCTTCCTCGTGGGCCGCGCGTAAGCTGTCAGACGCGTTTTCCGGGAGGCGGGGGTATTTCGTGCGGATCGTTCACATCAGCGACTTGCATGCCAGGGCGGACTGGAAACCCGACCAGAGCAAGGTGCTCAAGGCCTTCCTGAAGGACGTGCGCGGGTTCCACGAGCAGACACCGGTCGATGCGGTGATCTTCAGCGGCGACCTGGCCTTCAGCGCGCAGCCGGACCAGTTCGCCTTCGCCCGTGAGGCCCTGCTCGATCCGCTCCAGGACATGCTGGGCCTCGACCGGGGCCGCATGATCCTCGCGCCGGGCAACCACGACGTCGACATCAGCAGGATCGACCAGTACCAGGAGGACGGCCTCCGGTCGGGGCTGACCAGCCGGGACGCGGTCAACAAGCTCCTCGACGCTCCGAACCTGACGTCCTACCTGGACCGGATGGCCCCGTGGCTGGAGTTCAGGAACGACTACTACGCGGCCACGGACGTCGACCTGACCTCCCCGCTGGTCACCCTCCACCGCTTCACCCTGCGCGGCAGTGCGGTCACGGTGGCCGGCCTGACGTCGGCCTGGCGGGCGACCGGGGCGGGCGACGACGCCGACCGGGCCCACCTCCTGGTGGGGGACCGGCAGATCGTCCACGCCGCTGACCGGCTCGGCGACGCCGATCTGAAGATCTGCGTGATGCACCATCCGCTGGACTGGCTCGCGGAGTTCGACCGCCACGACGTGCGCAGGGAGATGAGCCGGTTCGACATGCTGTGCACGGGTCATGTCCACGTCGTCGACCCGGTCGGCCTCGTGAGCAGAAGCGGCACGCTCATGCAGAGCATGGCCGGTTCGCTCTACCAGACGCGTGACTACTACAACGCCTACAGCGTCGTGGACGTCGACCGCCCCCTCGCCCCGCACGCCTACACCGTGCACGTGCGGAGCTACTTCGACGCCAGGGACGCCTTCGACCAGGGCGTCGACGTGATGCCGGGCGGCAAGCAGGTCATCGACCTCGAGGGACCCGGCGGCCGGCCCGTCCGCACCCCGGCGCCCGAGGAGGTGGCCGTCACGCGCACCTCCGCGGACCTGGCCGCCGAGTTCCTCCTGGACGCGGTGCGCGAACGCAGCCTGCTCATGGCGGGACCGGACCGGTGGCAGCTGGACATGGACGGCCTGCTGGTACCCCCCGTTCTGCTGCACCTGCCGGTCGACCAGTACCTGGCCCTGACGGACCTGGAAGACGGCAGGATCACCCCCGACGACCTGCGGGCCAGCCTGTCCGAGCACCGGCACTTCGTCATCGTCGGCGACGAGTACAGCGGGCTGACGAGCACGCTCCAGTGGCTGACGCACACCGCCTACGGCCTCGACTCCCAGTACGCTCCCGTGCTCATCGACTTCACCGCGGTGGGAAGCGGCGGGAACGGCGTCGAGCGGGAGGTGCGCACCCAGCTCGCCCGCGCCGGGATACCCACGGGCAAGCGGGACGTCCTGCCGCGTCTCGCCCTGGCCGTGGACAACGTCGACCCGAGGTCCGAGAAGCGGCTGAGAAACCTGCTGAAGTTCATGGCGCAGTACCCGCAGAACATGTATCTCCTCGGATCCCGGACCGCGGTGAGCCACCGGCTCAACGACGAGCTGGGCCGTGAGGGCTGGACCTCGCGGGTCCGCTACATCGGCCCCTTCGGCCGACGTGAACTGCGGGCCCTGGTGCGCCTGCTGCGCCCGGACGAGGCCGACTCCGACGTGACCGCGATGCTCGACCTGCTCAGCCGCGGAAGGCTGCCCCGCACGCCGGCCATGCTGGCCGCGCTGGTGGCCACCGCCGGACACGGCGACTGGACGAGCGGGGTCAACAGCACCGCGATCCTCGAGTCCTACCTCGGCCTGCTGCTGGGCCGTGACGACCCGAGCGTCGACCGCCGCTTCGAACTGGACTTCCGCGAGCTCCAGGACATCCTGTCCTGCCTGAACGAGCACCTCACCCTCGGCGGCAGGGACGCCCTGCCCCGCATGGAGGCCGAACAGTTCCTGCTGGACTACTTCACGGGGCTGGGCTGGTCCGAGCCCTCGGGCGCCGTCCTGGACGCCCTCATCGCCAAGCGGATACTCGGCCAGCGCGACGGGCTGATCTACTTCTGCCAGCCGATGGTCCGGCCCCTGCTGGCGGCGTACCGCATGGAGGTCTCCGAGGACCTGAAGGCGATGGTGCTGGCCAACCCGCTGGACTACGCGCAGGTGATCCGCCACGCGGCGGCGCTGCGCCGCAACGACACCTCGCTGCTGGCCTGCGTCATGGACGGTTTCCGCCAGGTGCGGGAGCTCCTCGGGGACGGCGCCCACGACCCCTTCTCCGTGCTGGCGTCGAAGGACGGCTGGCGGGGCCGGGACGACACGGAGTCGCTGCTGGACGACTTCTGGCCCACGGACCTGGCCTACGAGCCGCCGGCGTCACCCGCCGAGGTCCAGGGCGAGCTCAACGTGATGATGGACGAGCTGTACGACCAGGCCGACGCCATGCGGACCATCGCCCAGGACAAGCGCCGCGACGGCGTGCTCGTCCGCTCCGACTTCGAGGTGTTCGTCGAGTGGCTCGACCTCCTCGCCGACGTGCTGCGCAGCAGCGAACTCGTGCGGGACCTGGATCTCAAACGGCAGGCACTGCGGCTGACCCTGAACGGCTATGGCGTGCGGGCCGCGCTGATGGCGGACGAGTGGAAGACGCGTGACGTCGGGCGGAGCCTGCGCGAGGCCCTGTCGGAGGCGCTGGAGCGGCCGGAGCTCCGGGAGTCGCTGGTGAACGGCACGGAGGTCTCGGACGCCGAGTTCGAGGAGTTCCTCGGCCGGATCGAGCTCTTCTCCCCCGTCCTCGCCTCGTACGGGTCCCTGTCCCAGGTGCTGGCGAGCAGCAAGCTCTCCCGGCTGACCGACGAGGCGCTGGGGGAGGCGGAGTTCATCGAGCAGCCGGGACAGGCGCTGATGGCGGTGCTGCTGATGCGGCGGATGGGCGACCGGGAGTGGGTCCGCCACGCCGCGGACGTCACGCGGCTGCACGGCGAGCGGGAGGTGATCAGCGAGATCATGCGGCTCTTCGCCCTCACCAGCTACGTCGGGACGGACCTCGGCCGGGAGGAGCTCGGGTCGTACGAGTCCCTCCTCGTCGACATCGCCGTCCGGCGCAAGGAACTCCCCACCGAGGGGCCGACGCGGGCCCGCGACTACCAGCGCAACCAGTTCGTCCAGGCACTGCGCAACCGGCGTCTGCGGTTCTTCCAGCGCGGCGGGGAGGACGACACCAAGCGGCTCGAGTTCTGACGGGCGGTGGCGCTCCGTCGGACGGGGGCCCTGAGCGATGTCCATATTCATACCGTTCCTGTAGCTTGGGACGTATGAAGGCCGCGTGGATGCGTACCTTCGTACGCCTGCTGATCGTGCCGGTCGTCGCCGCCCTGGCGGCGCTGATGGCCGGTGCGCCCGGCGCCCACGCGGCCACGGACGTGTCCGAGATCGGCGCGGCCCTGCGCGAGAGTCCCGTGTACGTGGACCCGGCCGCCTCCGACCTGCTGTCTGCGGCGGACGCCGACGCGCTCGCCGACAAGATCGAGGCCGCGGACGAGCCGGTCTTCGTGGCGGTCCTGCCGGCCGGCTATCCGACCCAGGACCTCTTCCGGAGCCTGCGCACGGAGACCGGCATCACCGGTCTGTACGGCATCCGCCTCGGTGACCGCTTCGACGCGCGCGCCGACAGCAGCGTGCTGAGCCGGCAGGGAGTGCAGAACCTGGTCACGGCCGTGCAGGGCGCCGGTGACCCCAAGGCCCAGCTGAACGACTTCGTGGACGACGCGCTGCGCAGCGTGCGCGGCTCGGCCCCGTCCTCCTGGGACTCGGGCGGCGCCACCGTCTCGCCGGGCGCGCTGATCGGCGTCGGCGCGGTCGTGGTGGTCGGCGGCGCGGGCGCCTACGCGCTGGTGCGGCGCAACCGGCACCGCCGCGAGGAGGAGCAGCGGGCGGCCCTCGAGCGGCTGCGGGTGGTGGTCGACGAGGACATCACGGCGTTCGGCGAGGAACTCGACCGGCTGGACTTCCATCCCGCCGAGCCCGGCGCGGACGACGCGATGCGCGCCGACTACGAACGCGCCCTGGACGCCTACGACCAGGCGAAGTCGTACATGGCGGACGCCCGTCGGCCGGAGGACGTCCGGTCCGTCACCGAGGCCCTGGAGGACGGCCGCTTCTGCCTCGCCCAGCTCTCCGCCCGCCGCGAGGGCAGGCCCCTGCCCGAGCGCCGGCCGCCCTGCTTCTTCGACCCGCGCCACGGCCCGTCCGTCGCCGACGCCACCTGGACCCCGCCGGGCGGCGCCACCCGCGAGGTACCGGTCTGCGCGGCCGACCAGGCCCGGCTGTCCGACGGCAGGGACCCCATGGTCCGCGAGGTGGACACCGACCAGGGCCGGCGCCCCTACTGGGACGCGGGGCCGGCCTACGGCCCCTGGGCGGGCGGCTACTTCGGCGGCGGCATCCTGCCCGGGCTGCTGGTCGGCACGATGCTGGGCAGCATGATGGCCACCCCGAGCTACGCGGCCGACTACGGCGCCGGATACGGCGACTTCGGCGGGTACGACGGGGGTGACGTGTCCGGCGGCGACTTCGACCCCGGCGACTTCGGCGGCGGTTTCGGGGGCGGCGACTTCGGCGGTGGCGGTGGATTCGGCGGGGGAGGGGACTTCGGCGGGGGCTTCTGAGTGCGGGGCTTCCGGAGGCGGGGGCTTCTCAGTGCGGGGCTTCCGGCGGGGGCTGCTGAAACAGCCCGGACCGAGCGCCGCGCCCGCGCTACGGTGGTCCGATGCCGAGCCTCCCCGCGCTTCTCGTCATCGACATGCAGAACGCGCTGATGCGCATCGCCCACCGGCCCGGTCCGACCGTCGCCGCGATCGCGGGGCTGAGTGAACGGGCCCGCGCCGCCGGCGTGCCCGTGGTGACGGTGCGGCAGGGGGACGAGGAACTGGTGCCCGGCACCGAGGGGTGGTGCGTCGTGCCGGAGCTGGCACCGCGCGAGGGGGAGAAGGTCCTCGACAAGACGACGCCCGACAGCTTCCTGGGCACGGATCTCGACGGGGCGCTCCGGGCCCTGGGCGTCACCGAGGTGATCGTCACCGGCTTCGCCACGGAGGTCTGCGTGGACACCACGGCACGGCAGGCGCTGAGCCGGGGCTACGACCTGGTCGTCGTGGCCGACGGCCACACCACCTCGCTGCGCGGCGAGGAGGACGTCGATCTCGTCCCGGCGGACCGCTCGATCGCCCAGTGCAACGCGATCTACCGGACGATCGGCTGGCCCGGCCGCCGTATCCGGGTCCGGGCCGCCGCCGATGTGGACTTCCCCGGCCCCGAGCGGGCCGGGGGCCTCACGCCTGCTTGACCGCCGAGATGTCGAAGTTCAGCTTGATCTTGTCGGACACCAGGACGCCGCCCGTCTCCAGGGCCGCGTTCCAGGTCAGGCCCCACTCGGAGCGCAGGAGCTCCGCCTTGCCCTCGAAGCCGACGCGCTCGTTGCCGAAGGGGTCCTTGGCGGCGCCGTTGAACTCCAGGTCGATGGTGATCGGCTTGGTGGTGCCGAGGATCGTCAGGTCGCCGGTGATGCGGTAGTCGTCACCGCCGAGGGCCTCCGCCTTGGTGGAGCGGAAGGTCATCGTGGGGAACTCGTCCGTCTTGAAGAAGTCCGCGCTCTTCAGGTGTCCGTCGCGGTCGGCGGACCCGGTGTCGATGCTGTCCATCGTGACGTCGAGCGACGCCGTGGAGGCGGCCGGGGTGGTGCCGTCCAGGTGCAGCGTGCCGGTGAAGTCGAGGAACTTGCCCTTGACGTTGGTGACCATGGCGTGCCGGGCGACGAAGCCGATCGCCGAGTGGGACGGGTCGATCGCGTAGTCGCCGGTGAGCGCGGCGAGGTCCGGGTTGACGGCGGCCGGGGTGGCGGGGGTGGCGGACTTGCTGCCGAAGAGGCCCATGACGTTCTCCTTGGGTATCGGGGTTCCGGGATTCCCGGGCTCCGGGTGCCGATTCGTTGAATGTTCAATCACTCCAACGGGACCGACCGTAGACCTATTCCGTTCAATGTTCAACATCATCCGCGGAGTTTCTCGAAGGATCACTCCCGCACGGCGTCCTTCCCCGGCCGGTGTGGACGTGATAGACGGCATGGGCATGACCTCTCCGTGGCATCGCGCGCACCGGACCCCCGCCCCCACCCGCCGCACCGTCCTGCTCGCCGCGGCCCTCGCCGCCGGCCTCACCCCGGCGCTCACCGCCCCCGCCGCAGCCGCCGACGACCCCTACGACACCCTCAGGCGCCGCTGGCTCGACATCGCCCTCGGCACCGGCTACGACCCGGCCGGCGAACCGTACGCCTCGCGCCTCGCCGAGACCGGTGAACGCGCCCGCGCCTTCCGCGCCGGCATGGCCCCCACCCCCACGTCGCTCTGGCCGGGCCACCCCTTCGACCCGCCCGCCGGCATCACCTTCAGCTACAACAGGCTGTGGACGATGACGCAGGCGTACGTCCAGCAGGGCACCGGCTCCACCGGCGACCCCGCCCTCCTCGCCGACCTCCTGCGCGGCCTCGACCACCTCTCCGCCACCGTCTACCACCCCGGCACCACCCGCTACGGCAACTGGTGGGAGTGGCAGATCGGCAGCCCGCGCCTGCTGATGGACATCACGGCCGCCCTGTACGACGACCTCGGCGCCGAGCGGGTCGCCGCCGCCTGCGCCGCCGTCGACCACTTCGTCCCCGACACGATGCTCGGCGACTACACCGGCACCTCCACCGGCGCCAACCGTGTCGATCTGTGCCGCTCCGTCGCCCTGCGCGGCGTCCTGGGCCGCGCCCCCGAGAAGATCGCCCTCGCCCGCGACGCCCTCTCGCCCGTCTTCCCGTACGTCACGAAGGGCGACGGTCTCTACGCCGACGGGTCGTTCGTCCAGCACACCTGGATCGCCTACTCGGGGACGTACGGCCAGGTCATGCTGGACGGCCTGGGCCGGCTGTTCGCCCTGCTCGCCGGATCGGAGTGGGAGGTGACGGACCCGGGCCGGCAGATCGTCCTGGACAGCGTCGAGCGCGCCTACGCACCGCTCGTGCACGACGGACTGGTCATGGATGCCGTCAACGGCCGTGCCGTCAGCCGGGGGTACCTCCTCGGCGACGACCTGCACGTCATGCGCAGCGACCACTTCCACGGGCAGCAGCTCGTCGCGGCCATGGCGGTCCTCGCGGGCGGCGCGAGCGAGGCCGAGCGCGAGCGCTGGCACGCCCGGATCAAGGGCTGGATCGCCCGCGACACCGTGACCCCCGTCCTCACCGCACCACAGTTCGGGGTGGCCGACCTGGCCCGGCTGCGGGCCATCGCCGACGCGCCCGGGGAAGCGGCGCCCGAGCCCGTCGGACACCATCTCTTCGCCGCCATGGACCGCGCCGTGCACCGCCGTCCCGCCTTCACCGCGGGCCTCGCCATGGCGAGCGACCGCATCGCCCACTACGAGTGCGGAAACGGTGAGAACCCCCGTGGCTGGCACACCGGCTCCGGAATGCTCACCTGGTGGCCGAACGGCAGCCGGTCCGACCAGTACACCGACTGGTTCTGGCCGACCGTCGACTGGTACCGCCTGCCCGGCACCACGGTCTCCAGCCGGCGGCTCCCCGACCGGGCGGGCGGCGAATGGGGCGCGCCGAAGCCCGACGTGCGCTGGGTCGGCGGGACGAGCGACGGCGAGTACGCCGCCGTCGGCCAGCACCTCAAGGGGCTCGGCTCCACCCTCGAGGCCCGCAAGTCCTGGTACTTCCTCGCCGACGCCGTGGTCTGCCTCGGCGCCGCCATCACCTGCGCGGACGGCGTCCCCGTCGAGACGGTCGTCGACAACCGGAACCTGGGGGAGGGCGGCACCCAGGCCCTCACCCGCGGCCGGGACTGGGCCCATCTGGAGGGCCACGGTGGCTGGATCGTGCCCGGCGGCGGCCTGCGCACCCTGCGCGAGGACCGCACGGGCGCCTGGTCGGACATCAACACCACGAGCACCACCGAGCGCCGCACCCGCCGCTGGCAGACCCTCTGGCTGGACCACGGCACGGACCCGGACGGCGCCGCATACGTCTACGTCCTGATGCCCGGGGCCTCCCGCCGGACCGTCGCCCACCGCGCCGCCGACCGTGCGTGGCTGTCGGTCCTCGCCAACGACGACCGGTGCCAGGCCGTCGCCGTACCCTCGCTCGGCCTGACGGCGGCGAACTTCTGGGAGCCCGGCACGGCCGGTCCGCTCACCGCGACGGCGGGGGCGAGCGTGCTGATCCGTCGCAGGGGCCGTACCGCTACGCTCTGCGTGAGCGAGCCGCCGCGCACGGGCACGCCCCTGGAGATCGTCTGGGACCACCCCGTGCGGGACGTCGTGCGGGCCGACGCGTCGGTCGAGACCGTCGCCACCGGCCGCCGACTGCACCTCCGTGTCACTCCAGGGGTGGTATGTACCACCCATGAATGTGAGGTGACTCTCAGCTGACGGCTTTGTGCGACCCCTACAAGGCCCAGGCCCCTTGAGCAGTCGAAACGGCTGCATGTCGTCCAGGTTCTGTTCAGTGGTACCAGGAAAACGGGTCGGAGACTGTACGGAGTCGACGGCTCGCTTTCCTCGGTCGGCTTCGTAGAGTCGCTACATGACCGTTTTGGATGAGGCGCCGGGTGAGCCGACGGACGCGCGCGGGCGAGTGGCCGAGCTGCACGAGATCCGTGCGCAGGCGCTGGCCGGGCCGAGCGAGAAGGCGACGGCGGCGCAGCACGCCAAGGGCAAGCTGACGGCGCGTGAGCGGATCGGGCTGC
>NZ_JBEZVJ010000024.1:0-117399 GCF_040636935.1 Streptomyces sp. NPDC032940
AGCGGTTGGCGCGTCAACGCCCCGCCTGCTGGCAAGGAACCGATTTCGCGCCGTTCCGAGGACGGACACCCCCCGGCGCGGCCCCGACCCACCACACAACGCAACGCGCTACACGCACCCCCACCGAACCCGCACAGGCCGCCGCAGGCATCCCGCCCAACCGCCGGAGGCCACCGCAAGCACCGCCCCGCACAACCGCCGGAGCCCACCGCAGGCACCGCGCACGGCGCCGCACAACCGCCGGAGGCCACCGCAGGCATCGCGGCCGATAGGGTCCCCGCGTGATCGAATTCGTGCGGAACATCCGGCTCTGGTTCGTGCCCGAGGAGGCGCGGAAGGAGGGCGGGACTCCCGACTACCGGTTCTCGCTGGCCAACGAGCGCACCTTCCTCGCCTGGCTGCGCACCGCCCTCGCCCTGATCGGCGGCGGGTTCGCGGTGGACCAGTTCCTGCCCGACCTGCGCTGGGGCTGGCGGGTAGGACTCGCCCTCGCGCTCCTCGCGGCCGGCGTGCTGTGCTCCCTGCGCGCCGTCAACCACTGGGTCCGCTGCGAGCGGGCGATGCGCCGCGGCGAGGACCTCCCCGTCTCCCGCTTCCCGGCACTGCTCAGCCTCGTCGTCGCGGTGGTCGCCCTGGTCATGGTCGTCGTCGTCCTCGTCGGGTGGGAGGGATGAGCCCGAGCACAGCCGCGGACCGCGACCCCGGCCTTCAGCCCGAGCGCACCCGCCTCGCCTGGCGCCGCACGACCCTGTCCGCCACCGTCGTCGCCGTACTCGCCGCGAAGGCCGCGCTGCACGCCGGTCCCACGCCCGCCGCACTCGTCGCCACGGCACTGTGCTGCGCCCTCTGGCTGGGCTTCCTGACCATCGCCCACCACCGCATCCGCTCCCTCGCCTCGACGAGCCGCCCCCCGGTCATCGCCCCCGGCAAGGCCACGGCGGCCGCACTGTGCACGGTGGGGCTCGCGGTGTGCGGAGCGATCCTCGTCGCCTAGCGGCGCTCGGGGCCGCGCCCGGGGCCCGGCCCGCCGCCTCTCACGACGCCTCCGCCTCCCAGTCCACCGTCACCACGATCTTCCCCCGCGTCCGCCCCTCCTCGCTGCGCCGGTGCGCCTGCGCCGCCCGCTCCAGCGGGAACGTCTCCGACACGTGCACGCCCACCACCCCCTGCTCCGCCAGCTCGGTCAGCCGCAGCAGGTCCTCCGCGTCGGGCCGCACGAACAGATACCGCCCGCCGTAGTCGACGACATCCGGGTCGGCGATCGACACCAGCCGCCCCCCTGCGCCCAGCAGATCCGCGGAGACCCGCAGCGTCTCGCCGCCGACCGTGTCGAACACCGCGTCCACCCCCTCGGGCGCCAGCCCCCGCACCCGTTCGGCGAGCCCCTCCCCGTACGACACCGGCTCCCCGCCGAGCTCCCGCACGTAGTCGTGGTTGCGCTCACTGGCCGTACCGATGACCCGCGCGCCCAGATGCCGGCCCAGCTGGACGGCGATCGAGCCCACCCCGCCCGCGGCGGCGTGCACGAGGACGGTCTCGCCGCGCGCGACGCGCAGGGCCTTCAGGACCTGGTACGCGGTCAGCCCGGTCAGCGGCAGCCCGGCCGCCTCCTCGTAGGTGAGGTTGCGCGGCTTGCGCGCGAGGGTGCGCACGGGGGCCGCCACGTACTCGGCGAAGGTGCCCCGGGAGAGGAAGTCCTCGCGGACGTACCCGATCACCTCGTCCCCGACGGCGAACTCCGTCACGGACGCTCCGGGCTGCACGACCACCCCGGACACGTCCCACCCGGTGACGACCGGGAACACCGGCTCGAGGATCGCGTCGAGGTACCCCTCGCGGCACTTCCAGTCCACCGGATTGACCGCGGCGGCCCGCACCTTCACCAGCACCTGGTCGGGACCCACCCGCGGATCACGGACGTCTCCGTACTCCAGCACCTCGGGACCGCCGTACCGCGCGTAACTGATCGCCTTCATGGCTTCGACCTTCCGGGCTGCCTCCCCGCCGCGCAAGCCGAATGCCCGGATATGCACCCTCCCACCCTCCTCCCCTCGCCCCACCCTGCTCGCGCTCCTCCCCGTGCCGCCCCGCGTCGGCCTATCGTGGCCCCGATCACGTTCCGCTCCCCCACTGGACGCCATACCGACCGGTCGGCATCATGAGTCGCGTACTGTTCACCAGCCCGAGGAGTGACGATGAGCCCCGACCACCCGCCCGGACTCGATCTCGACCGGTTGCGCGCCCTGCTCGACCGCGAGCGGCCCGGTCTGGTGACCGGCCCGTTGTCCGGCCGGCTGATCGAGGGCGGACGGTCGAACCTCACCTACGCGGTCTCGGACGGCGCCGCGAAGTGGGTCGTGCGGCGCCCCCCGCTCGGCCATGTGCTGGCCACCGCGCACGACATGAAGCGCGAGCACCGGGTGATCAGCGCCCTGCACCCGACGGACGTGCCGGTGCCCCGCCCGGTCCTCCTGTGCGAGGACGAGGAGGTCCTCGGCGCGCCCTTCTACGTCATGGAGTTCGTCGACGGCACCCCGTACCGCACCGCCGACCAGCTCGTCCCGCTCGGCCCCGAGCGCACCCGCGCCGCCGTGCTGAACCTGGTCGACACGCTCGTCGGACTGCACGCCGTGGACCCCGCCGAGGCCGGCCTCGCGGACTTCGGCCGCCCCGAGGGCTTCCTGGACCGCCAGCTCCGCCGCTGGGCCAAGCAGCTCGACGCCTCCCGCAACCGTGACCTCGCCGGCATCGACGAACTGCACGCCACGCTCGGCCGGGAGCTGCCCCGCTCCCCCGCGCCGACGGTCGTGCACGGCGACTACCGGCTCGACAACGTCCTGATCGGCGAGGCCGACGGCGAGCAGGACAGGATCAAGGCGATCCTCGACTGGGAGATGTCCACGCTCGGCGACCCGCTCACCGACCTCGGTCTGCTGGTGATGTACAGCAGCCCGCTGGGCCTGCCCGACTCGCCCGTCTCCACCACGGCCCAGGCCCCCGGCCACCCGTCCCCCGCCGAGCTGATCGAGCGCTACGCCGCCCGTTCGGGGCGCGACGTGTCCGCCGTCGCCTGGTACACGGCGTTCGCGTGGTTCAAGCTCGCCGTGATCCTGGAGGGCATCCACTACCGCTACACGCTGGGCCAGACGGTCGGCCGCGGCTTCGACCGCATCGGCGAACTCGTCCCCGTCTTCATCGAGCACGGCCTGACCACCCTTCAGGAAGGCTGATCCGTCATGGACTTCGCGTTCGACGCACGCACCGAGGAACTCCGCGCCAAGCTGCTCGCCTTCATGGACGAGTACGTGTACCCGGCCGAGCGGGTCGCCGACGAGCAGCGTGCCCTCCTCGTCTCCCCCTGGGACACCCCGCAGGTCGTGGAGGACCTCAAGGCCGAGGCCCGCCGCCAGGGCCTGTGGAACCTGTTCCTCCCCGACGCCGGGTACGGCGCGGGCCTCACCAACCTCCAGTACGCCCCGCTCGCCGAGATCACCGGCCGCAGCCCGCAGTTGGCGCCGACGGCGACGAACTGCGCGGCGCCCGACACCGGGAACATGGAGGTGCTGGCCCAGTTCGGCGACGAGGCGCAGAAGAAGCAGTGGCTGGAGCCGCTGCTCGCCGGGGAGATCCGCTCGGCGTTCGCGATGACCGAGCCGGAGGTGGCCTCCTCGGACGCCACGAACATCACCACGCACATCGAGCGCGACGGTGACGAGTACGTCATCACGGGCCGCAAGTGGTACATCTCCGGGGCGATGAACCCGGACTGCAAGATCTTCATCGTGATGGGCAAGACGGACCCGGACGGCGCGGACATCCGCCGTCAGCAGTCCATGGTGCTGGTTCCCCGGGACACGCCCGGTGTGACCGTGAATCGGGCGATGCAGGTCTTCGGTTACGAGGACCACCACCACGGCGGCCACGCCGAGGTGACCTTCGACCACGCGCGCGTGCCGGTGTCGAACCTGATCGGCGAGGAGGGCGGCGGCTTCGCCATCGCACAGGCCCGCCTGGGTCCGGGCCGCATCCACCACTGCATGCGGCTGATCGGCATGGCCGAGCGGGCGATCGAGCTGATGTGCCGCCGGGCGGTGGACCGCACGGCGTTCGGCAAGGCGCTGGCCCAGCAGGGCGTCGTGCAGAACTGGATCGCGGACGCCCGGGTCACGGTCGAGCAGCTGCGGCTGCTGGTGCTGAAGACCGCCTGGCTGATGGACACGGTCGGCAACCGGGGTGCCCACACCGAGATCCAGGCGATCAAGATCGCGACGCCGCGCGCGGTGGTCGGCATCCTCGACCGGGCGATCCAGCTGCACGGCGCGGGCGGTGTGAGTCAGGACTTCCCGCTGGCCGAGCTGTACGCCGGCGCCCGCACGCTGATGCTCGCCGACGGCCCGGACGAGGTGCACCAGCGCTCGCTGGCCCGCCGGGAGATCAAGAAGTACCTCTAGTAGCCGCCCGAGTAGTGATGGTCCGTGCGCACCAGGGCACGGACGAACGAGACGAGACGGGTCCACGGTGAGGGTCTGCGCGTCATGCCTCCAGGCTGGCGCGCGGACCTGCCGTCGGTCCAACAGATCGTTTCGCTGCGGCCCATCTCTAGAATAGATGGATGGAGATCCGTCAGCTCCGCCACTTCCTTGCGGTCGTCACCGAGGGCAGCTTCACGGCCGCCGCGCGCCGCGAGCTGATCGTGCAGTCGGCGCTCAGCACCTCGGTCCGCAACCTCGAACGGGAGCTGGGCGCCGACCTGTTCGACCGCACCGGCCGCCGGGCCGTGCTGACGGAGGCGGGCCGCGCGCTGCTGCCGCGGGCCCGCGCGCTGCTGGCCGGCGCCGATGAGGCCCGGCAGGCGGTCGCGGCGGTGACGGGGCTGGCCACCGGCCGGGTCTCCATCGGCACGATCCAGACGCTGACCTGCGTGGACCTGCCCGCGGAACTGGCCACGTTCCACCGCCGGTTCCCCGGTGTCCAGGTGTCGGTGCGGGACGCGCCGGTCGGTGAGCTGACCGAGGCGCTGCGCGCGGGCGAGCTGGACCTCGCCTATCTCGTGCCGGACGCGGGGCCACTGCCCGAGGGGCTGACGCCGTACGCGTCCTGGCAGGAGGAGCTGGTGCTGATCACCGCTCCGGGCCACCGCCTCGCCGAGGCCGGGCGGACGCTGATCAAGGATCTCGCCGAGGAGCCGTTCGTCGACTTCCGCGCGGGCACCGGCCTGGAGACGGCGGTGCGGCGGCTGGCGGCGCACTGCGGCCTGGAGCGCCGTATCACCTGCGACGTCACGCAGATCGGGCTCCTGGTCGACCTGGTGCGGGCCGGGATCGGGGTGGCGTTCGTGCCGCGGCGGATCGGCGAGCGGGCCGGGCTGCCGTGCGTGCGGATCCGGCAGCCCGAGCCGGGCCGCACCGTCGTACTGGCCGGGCGCGGGCCGCGGCCGCGCAATCCCGCGGCGGCGGCCCTGACCGACCACCTCACCGGCCGGCTGCCCGGTCAGCCCGCGGACCGGCTCACGGACGCAGCGCCCGCAGCAGCAGGTCGGCCAGGTGGTCGGCCACTTCCTGCGGGGTGAGCGGGCCGTCGGGGCGGTACCAGGTCGACAGGTGGTGCACGGAGCCGAAGTGGTAGTCCACGACGAGGTCGGCCGGGACCTCCTTGGTGAAGACGCCGGCCCGCTGGCCCTCCTCGATGAGCGCGCGGAAGCGCTCGTGGTAGCGCCGGCGTTCGGCGCGCACCTGCTTGTTCTTCTCCGGGCTCAGCTGGTGCATGGACCGGAAGAAGATCGACGCGTCGTCGAGGTTGTCGATGGTGGTGACGACGACGTCGGCCGCCGCGGCGCGCACCCGCTCCTGGACCGGCTCGTCGGAGTCCGCGTAGGCGTCCAGCCGCTCCTGCTGGAGGCGCAGCACGCGCGCGTACACCTCGTGCAGGAGATCGTCCTTGGAGCCGAAGTAGTGGTACAGCGCGCCCTTGGTGACGCCGGCCGCCTCCACGATCTCCTGCACCGAGGTGCGGTCGTAGCCCTGCTCCGCGAAGAGCCGGGTGGCGGCGGCCAGGAGCCGCTGCGGCACCGGAGTGCCGTCCCCGTCCGTGGTCCTGGGCACTGCCGTCACCTGCCTTTCCCTTGTTTCACTGTCCGACGTCGTGCGTGCGGGAACGCAGTTCCCGACGGAGGATCTTCCCACTCGCCGTCTTCGGCAAGTCGGTCAGGATCTCCACCTGACGCGGGTATTTGTACGCGGCCAGTCTCTCCTTGCAGTACGCGGCCAGCGCGTCCGGGTCGGTGTCGGCTCCCGGGCGGAGGCTGATGTAGGCCTTCACGGTCTCGCCGCGGTATCCGTCCGGCACGCCGACGACGGCGGCCTCGCGCACCGCCGGGTGGGTGTAGAGGACGTCCTCGACCTCGCGGGGCCAGACCTTGAAGCCGGAGGCGTTGATCATGTCCTTCTTGCGGTCGACGACGTAGAGCCAGCCGCGCTCGTCCATGAAGCCGATGTCGCCGGTGCGCAGCTCGCCGCCGGGGAAGGTCTCGGCGGTGGCGTCGGGGCGGCGCCAGTAGCCGGGGACGACCTGCGGGCCGCTGACGACGATCTCGCCCTGCTCGCCGAAGGGCACCTCCTCGCCCTGGTCGTCCACGATCCGGACGACCGTCTCGGGGCCGGGCACGCCCACGGCGAGGGTCCCGGAGACCGGGTCGACGGGTGCCTCCAGGTGGGGCGGGACGGAGGCGCAGGGGGCGGTGCACTCGGTGAGCCCGTAGCCGTTGCGGATGTACGGGCCGAAGCCGGCGCGGAACTTCTCCACCAGGGCGGGCGGCAGCGGGGCGCCGCCGGAGGAGATGTTGGCGAAGGACGCGAAGTGCTCGCGGGTGACGCGGGGGTGGGCGGCGAGCGCCATGAAGGCGGTGGACGGGCCGACGGTGTAGTGCGGCCGGTGCTCGGCGAAGGCGTCCAGGACGACGCCCGCCTCGAAGCGGTACGCCAGGACGAGGGTGCCCGCGCTGTTCAGGCAGGCGCCGAGCTGGCAGACCATGCCGGTGATGTGGAACAGCGGCGCCAGCGCGAAGTAGACGGGCGCCTCGGGCAGGCCGAGGCCGGTGCGCTGCCGTTCGGCGTTGTACATGATGTTGCGGTGCGTGTTGGTGGCGCCCTTGGGAGTGCCGCTGGTGCCCGAGGTGTAGCTGATGAGCGCGGTGCCGTCGGGCTCGGGGTCGCGTTCCTCGGGTGCCCGGTGGCCGGCGCGGGCCGCCTCGGTGAGGTCGTCGGCGTCGTCGGGCCGCGGCAGCCGCTCGAAGGTCAGCACGCGGGCGTCGTTCCGGGTCTGGAAGTCCAGCTCGCAGGCGGTCAGCACGATCCGCACCGGCGAGCCGGCGGCCGTGTCGCGCAGGTAGCCGTCCCAGGCCCGGTCGGAGCAGATCAGGGCGGCCACCTCGCCGTCGCGCAGGACGTGTCCGACCTCCCCCGACTTGTACATGGGGTTCACCGGCACGACGACCGCGCCCGCCTTCCAGGCGCCCAGCACCGCGAGCACGAAGTGCGGGGAGTTCTGCAGCAGGACGGCAACCCGGTCGCCGGGCTCCAGGCCGCGGGCGGCGAGGTGCCCGGCGACGGAGTCGCTCAGCTCGTCCACGTCTCGGTAGGTGAGGCGGCCGTCGAAGTAGGCGAGGAAGGTGCGGTCGGGCGCCTCGGCGGCGGCCCGGCGCAGGGCGTGCACCAGGGAGGCGTCCGGGTCGAGCGGGGCCTTCTGGACGTCGGTGAGGAGGTCCAGCCAGGGCCTGGCGGCGTAACGGGAGCCGGTCATCGCCCCGTTCCCTCCTCCCACTGGCGCTGGACGTGGTTCATGCCGCGCAGCCAGCGCTCGGGGTCGGCGGCGCGGGCCTGGTAGTACCCGGCGACCTCGGGGTGCGGGAGGATCAGGAAGCGGTCCTGCTCGATGCCCTCGAACAGGGCGTCGGCCACGTCCTCGGGGGCGATCGCGGTCGGCGCGAGCACCAGCTCGCCCGCGCTGCCGCTGGCGGTGAGCATGTCGGTGCGCACGCCCTGGGGGCAGATGGCGTGCACCTTGACGCCGCGGTGGCGGTAGGTGAGGGACAGCCACTCGGCGAAGGCGTAGGCGCCGTGCTTGGTGACGCTGTAGGGGGCGGCGCCGATCATGGTGAGCAGTCCGGCCGCCGAGACGGTGGAGACGAAGCGGCCGTGGCCGCGCTCCAGCCAGTCGGGAACGAGTTGCTGGGCGGCGCGGACGTGGGCCATCACGTTGACGTCCCAGGCGAGCGCCCAGACCGCCTCGTCGGCCGCCTCCGAACCGCCGCATCCGACACCGGCGTTGGCGCAGTAGACGTCCACCGTGCCGCCCAGTGCGTCGCGGGCCTCGCCGATGACCGCGGAGGCGTCCCCGGCGACCGCGATGCCGCCGATCTCCTCGGCGACGGCCTTCGCCCGTCCGGCGTCCAGGTCGTTGACGACCACCCGGGCGCCCTCGGCGGCGAAGCGGCGGGCCAGCGCGGCGCCGATGCCGCCTCCCGCCCCGGTGACGACGACTCCGGCATTCTGCACGGCTTCCACCATCGGTCTCCTTCGACACGGCTCGGGCACTGCCGGACGACAGACTAACCAGTCGGTATGCACGGCGGAAGAGGTGAACCGCGGTTCGAGTCGTTCCGTGGGACCGGGGGCGCGGGTTAGCGTGCGTGCGCATGACACCCGCCGAGATCACGGAGGTCACCGCATGACGCTGTCCAGACGCACCCTGCTCGCCACCACGGCCGCGGCGGCGGCCACCGCCTCGGCCGCGGGCCCGGCCCAGGCGGCCCCCTCGGGCGGCGGCCGGGGCGGGGGCCACCGGCTGCGCACCGGCTTCGAGCGGCTGGCCGACGACGGCTACGCCCTGCTCGACGGCGAGCGCGTCGGCATCGTCACCAACCCCACCGGCATCACCCGGGACGTGCGCCACATCGTGGACGTGATGCACGCCGACGACCGGGTGAACCTCACGGCCGTCTTCGGGCCCGAGCACGGCTTCCGGGGCACCGCGCAGGCCGGCGGCTCCGAGGGCCGCTACGACGACCCGGCGACCGGCCTGCCCGTCTACGACACGTATCTGAAGAGCGGGCAGCCGCTCGCGGACGTCTTCACGGCCTCCGGCGTGGACACCGTCGTCTTCGACATCCAGGACGTGGGCGCGCGCTTCTACACGTACATCTGGACGCTGTTCGACTGCATGGAGGCGGCCGCGCTCGCGGGCAAGCGGTTCGTGGTGCTGGACCGGCCGAACCCGGTGACCGGGCGGGCGGCGCTGGGGCCGGTGCTGCACAAGGAGTTCGCCACCTTCGTCGGACGGCAGCCGATCGCGCAGGCGCACGGTATGACGGTCGCCGAGCTGGCGCTGCTGTTCAACGGCGAGTTCCTGGCCACGCCCGTGCGGCTGGAGACGGTCACGATGACCGGCTGGAAGCGGTCGGAGTTCTTCGACGCCTCCGGGCTGCCCTGGGTGCCGCCGAGCCCCAACATGCCGACCCCGGAGTGCGCGCTGGTGTACTCGGGCACGTGCCTGTTCGAGGGCACGAACCTGTCGGAGGGGCGCGGCACCACCCGCCCGTTCGAACTGCTCGGCGCCGAGGGCGTCGACGGGCGCTGGGCCGCCGCCGCGAACGAACTCGGCCTTCCCGGTGTGCGGTTCCGGGAGGCGTACTTCGCGCCCACCTTCTCCAAGTTCCAGGGCAGGACGGTCGGCGGTGTGCAGCTCCATGTGGACGACCGGGCCGCCTTCGACCCGGTGCGCACCGGGATCGCGCTGCTGGTGACCGCCAAGCGGAGCTGGGACGGCTTCGCCTGGCGGCCGGACAACTGGATCGACAAGCTCACCGGGTCCACGCAGGTGCGCACGATGATCGACGCGGGCGCGGACACCGACGAGGTGACCGGCGCCTGGCAGCGGGAACTGGCGGCGTTCCGCAGGACGCGCCGCCAGTACCTCCGCTACCGCTGATCCGCGTCACCGGCGCGGTGCCGGCCGGTCACCGGTGGGACGTGAACTCCACGACCTGCTGGTAGGTCGGCCGGTTCTGCCAGCCGATGCCGCCGTGCTTGATGCCGCCGAGGGTGCGGTGGATCACCGAGTCGGCGCACCACTGGTCGCCCGCGGAGCAGCTGTCGTCGCCCGGGTAGACCTGGGCGGCGGTGCGGCTCGCGGCCTCCTTCAGGGTGGAGACCAGGGTGTCCCGGCAGGCGGCGAGGTCGCCGCCCCCGCAGTACTCGCGGGCGAGCGGGCCCTCGACGGACTCGCCGAGCACCGAGCGGAGGTCCTTGTCGACATAGCTCCACCAGCCGTACTGGAAGGCGCTGCCGGCGTGGGCGCCGGTGGGGCCGTGGGCGGCGGACGGGGACTCGTCGACGGGCAGGTTGCGGGTGAAGGCGTCGTAGAGGCCGCTGCCGAGGCCGGGTGCGAACTCGGCCTTCACGAGCAGCGGCCACCAGGCGTCCAGGGTGCGGATCGCGTCGGCGTGGGCGTACTTCCTGGAGCCGGCCGAGGTCTCGGTGCGCAGGCCGCCCGCGGACAGCCACGCCTTGAGCCGGTCCACGGCGGTCTTCGCCGCGGGATCGGTGACCGGCGCCGACTCGACCACCTTCAGCAGTTCGGGCAGCACGTCCTCGGCCCGCAGGTCGGCGAGGCCCGCCTCGGCCATGGCCTTCACCAGCGCGGCCCGGGTGACTCCGCCCCGGGCGACCAGTTTCCTCACCCGGTCGTCGAGCAGGTTGCCGCGGTGGACGGAGCCGTTGCCCCAGGAGGCCGCCGGGTAGTCCTTGGCCTGCTTGTTGTTCCAGGAGATGTAGTAGTCCTGGTCGACCGAGCGGGGATGGGCCGACGCGGGCGTGTAACGGGCCGTGTTGGAGGCCGGATCCCAGCCCTGCCACTCGTACGCGTCACGCGCCCACACCGGGAACTCGGCGTCGACGCCGTCCGCCCGTACCGGGTTGTCGCCGCTGTTGTAGTACGCGGTGTGCGCGGAGTCGGCGTAGAACCAGTTGAAGGTGTAGTTGATGTGCTGCACCGCGCTCTGGAAGCGTTCGGGGCCGGTGAGGTAGTCCGGGTCGTTGAGCATCTGGAAGCCGATGATGGAGTCGGCCTCGTGCAGGAAGGACGAACGCAGCGTGGTGTAGGCGACCTTCTTGCCGCCGACCGTGGCGCGGGACTCGACCGGGCCGTACTTCGTGCGCCAGACCCGCATCGTGTAGGAGCCTGCCGCGGTGGAGTCGGCGACGGTCGGCTTCCAGGCGTTCTTGCGCTCGATCTTCTCCATCGGCGTGCAGGTGCCGCGGTAGAGGTAGTGGTAGTCGTCCTGGCACAGCTCGACGGCGTAGGTGTCGATGATGTCCTGGCCCGAGGTGGTGGCGCTCCAGGCGTAGTCCTGGCCGCGGCCGAGCTCGACGTACATGCTCAGGCCCGCGAAGGAGGCACCGCGGGCGCTCAGGCCGGGCCCCTGGAGTTCCTGGAGCATGAGCAGCTGGGGTGCGAAGTAGCCGGTCTGCGGGCCGAACACGGCGACCGGGTTGCCGCTCTCGGTGTGCTCGCCGCTGACGACGAGGGCGTTGGACATGCCGCGCCGGGCCGAGGTGACGGCCGCGTCCGCCGCGGTGGCGGAGGCGCCGGTCGCGCCGGCCGAGACCGCGCTGCCGGTGCGGTCGTACACCAGGGGCTCCGCCCGGACCGAGCCGGCGTCGGGCAGGGCGCGGCCCTGGGGGTCGTCCGGGGTGGGCAGGTACGGGAAGCTGCCGTCCTGCTGGGTGAGGACGGCCTCGGGGTCGTTGCGCTGGCGGAAGGACTCCCAGACCTTCGTGCCCTCGACGACGCCGTACTTCTCCTGGGCGGCGAGCAGGGACAGCGCGTTGTTCACCTCGCCGCCGCCGCCCGCGCCGAAGAGCGAGCCGATGACGGAGGCCAGCGCGATCAGGTCGGTGCGCCGGAACCGGTCGATGGTGCCGGCGTTGGTGATGGCGTCCTTGTGGCCCGTCAGCACGTACTCGCCGGGGAAGTAGCGGCCCTTGTCGGAGGCGTCGATGTAGGCGTTGACGCCGGCGACGTAGGCGTCCACGTCGGCGAGGGCCTGCTTGCCGCGCTCGCCCGCCTTGGCCGCGGCGCTCTCGATCTGCGCCTCCAGGTCGGCCTCGGAGTACGGGGCGCTGCGCCAGAACTGCTGCTCGAGTCCCTGGTTGGCGGGGGCACCGCCGGCGAAGGGGGTCAACTGGCCGCGCCCGACGTGCCGGAAGAGGTCCATGAGCCACAGCCGGTCCTGGGCAGCGGCGTAGCCGGCGCCGAACTCGGTGCCGTAGCGGGTGGTGCCGGTGATGTGCGGCACGCCGGTCTTCTTGTCGCGGACGATGGTCACGTCGTCGCGTCCGGCGGGGCGGACGGTGGAGGCGACCTGGTCGGCGGGGACGCCGAAGGAGGCGTCGTTGAAGAAGCTGTCGACCTTGTCGTCGGTGAGGCCGCTGTAGCCGGTGGCGAGGTTCGCGTAGGGGCCGAGCTGGTCCTCGGCGTGCGCGGGCTGGGTGCCGAAGGCCTGGTTGAGGAGGATCTCGGCGAGGGTGGCGTTGCCGTTCTGGCCGGGCGGCAGGATGTCGGAACACCGGCCGCCGCAGTGGTCGTCGGCCGCCGCTCGCGGTGCCGTGGGGGTGGTGGCGCCCGGGCCGGCGGCCACCGCCGGGGAAAGCGGTGACAAAAGTCCGGCAATGAGCGCGCATACGGATGCGCTCTTCAGGAACCCGTGGAAGCGGCGGGGAGTTCTCAGTCTGTCAAGGGCGTTGCGTGGGGTGCGCCGTTGCATGGCAGCTCCTCCCGACGAGGGTGGGCCCGGACGTTACCGCCGGTATCCCCGAGTGGGAAGGTGAACATGCGTCAGTTCTCGAACGGGTGCGATCGGCGGCGGGAGGTATCGGCTTATGGGAGGCATCGGAAATCGGATGGAGCCGAATCGCGTGTCGATACGTCTATTCGGCGACGTCGGGAGGACGACTCCGTACGACGACGCCGAAGTGACCGAAGTGCAGGTGCAGGTGTGACGGAGGTGCAGGGCGATGGCCGGTTTCCGGAGTCTGGCGAGACAGGTCCGCGATCCGCGGTGTGACCTGGCGCTACGGCGCTATTCGCTGCGCAAGTGCCTTGAGCGGTTCGCCCCTTACGGGCACAGGGCGACCTGGGACCATCTGTGCTCGCGGGCCGGCTTCGGCCCCGAGGACCGCTCCCCCGACCCGGCGCGGCTCGTGGCCGCACTGGAGGAGCTGGAGGAGGCGCGGTCGGTGTGGCTGGCCTACGAGGTGGAGTTCGCCGAGCGGCGCAGGAAGGAGAAGCACGACGGCCTGCGCAGGCCGGGCAGTGTGGACGACTGGCACCGGCTGACCTGGGGCGGTTTCGGGGTGGCCTGGTGCGACGACCCCGGAGTTCATCCCGACGGGCCGCTGGCGGAGGTCCTGCGCCGGCTGATCTCGGCGCTGGAGCGCGAGCCGGGCTCGGTGTGCCCGGTGTGTGACGGGGACCGGCTGGTCTGGAAGTACGGGCTCGACCATGAGCCGTCGACGGGGCCGGTCTGCACGGACTGCGGGATTCTGGTGCCGCGGCCGGTGCTGACGGCGGAGGCGCTGACGGGGGCCCGGCGGGGGCGGTTGTTGATGTCGGCGTAGGGAGCGGTACGGCACCCTGCTGGTGCGTCGGGGCCACGTCCGCCCACGACAGGGTGCGGCGGCGCGGGTGCCGGGCGGGTGGGTCGCGCGGACCGGCGTCGGCCGGGTGCCTCCCCCCAGAGGGGGACCCGCAGCGCCCACCCTCCCCCACGCTCGGCTTCGCTCGCGCGGGGGGACCTCCATGAGCGGGGGGGAACCCCCCATCGCCCCTGGGGTACCTCCCAGGCCGTTCAGGCACTGGGGGGCACGACTGTCCGCAGCTCGGGCAACCGGGGCGGCTGGGGCGGTCAGTCGCAGCAGGGCTCGCCCTGGGGCCGGGTTCGTTGTGGGACTCGTGGGGAGGCGGGGCGGCGGCGTTCCACCAGGAGGCGGGAGCCCGAGCCGCTCTCACCGAAGACGTCGTCCGGGTTGGACAGCACGCAGGTGTCCAGGGAGAGACAGCCGCAGCCGATGCAGTCGGTCAGGTGGTCGCGCAGGCGGTTGAGCTGCTTGATGCGCTCGTCCAGTTCCGCGCGCCAGGCCTCGGAGAGGCGCGCCCAGTCGTCCCGGGTGGGCGTGCGCCCCTCCGGCAGTTCGCCGAGCGCCTCCCTGATCGTGGCGAGCGGGATGCCGACGCGCTGCGCGGCCCGTACGAAGGCGACCCGGCGCAGCGCGTCGCGGCTGAAGCGGCGTTGGTTGCCCGAGGTTCGGCGACTGCTGATCAGGCCCTTGGACTCGTAGAAGTGCAGGGCGGAGACGGCGGCGCCGCTGCGCGCGGCGAGCTGGCCGACCGTGAGCTCGTGGATCTTCTCGGGAATCTGAGGCACTCGCCCAACCTACCCACCCCGTCACCCGTCCGGTCCGTTGACAGGGGCCCCGGCGGCGACCATGCTAAGCAGTTGCTTAGCAATTTTCGACGCGGGAGGCCGGGACATGGCAGAGCCGAGGATCTTCACATCCGCCGACGACGTGAAGGCGGCGGTGGGCGAGCAGCTGGGGTACACCGACTGGCTGGAGGTCGACCAGAAGCGCATCGACCTGTTCGCGGAGGCCACCGGCGACCACCAGTGGATCCATGTGGACCCGGAGAAGGCCGCCGCCGGCCCGTTCGGCGTTACCATCGCGCACGGCTATCTGACCCTGTCGCTGCTCCCGCTCTTCGGGCCGCAGCTGATCCAGGTGGAGGGCGTGAAGATGGGCGTCAACTACGGCACCAACAAGGTGCGCTTCCCCTCCCCCGTGCCGGTCGGCTCGCGGCTGCGCGCCACGGCGACGATCACCGGCGTCGAGGACGTCAAGGGCGGGATCCAGGTGGCCGTCGCCTTCACGGTGGAGCGCGAGGGCGGCGACAAGCCCGTGTGCGTCGCCGAGTCCGTCTCGCGCTACTACCTGTGAACCGCCGCCATCCGTGAGCCGCTACACCGCTGGAGCGGCGCCGGGCTCCTTGGCCCGCACCATGCGCAGCACGAGGTCGGCGTAGAGCGCGCCGACCTCGTCGGGCGTGCGGGGGCCGTCGATGTTGAACCAGCGGGCGACGTCGATGCACAGGGACAGCACGGCCAGCGTCGTGCCCTGCACGTCCACGACCTCGAACTCGCCCGCGGCCACGCCCTCCTCGATGATGCGCCGCACCTGCGCGTCGACCTGGCGGCGCAGCGCGACGATCTCGGCCCGGGCGTCCGGCCCGAGCGCGTCCAGCTCGTACTGCACCACCCGTGCGGTGGTGCGCCGCCCGGCGTGCCAGCGCACGAAGGAGCCGACGGCGTCGGCGAGCCGCTCGGTCGCGCTGCCGTCGCCCTCGGCCGCCGTGCGCAGGATCGACAGCGCCCGGTCGTGGCCGATCCGGCTGATGCGGTGGAGCAGCTCTTCCTTGGTCTTGTAGTGGATGTAGAGCGCGGCCGGGCTCATCCCGGCCCGCCCGGCGATGTCGCGGGTCGTCGTCGCGTGGTACCCCCGCTCGGCGAAGGCCTCCACGGCGGCGACCAGCAGTCGCCGGGCCGCGTCAGGCGTGACCTCGTCCCACGGCTCGATGTCGCCGCCCGCCGTCTCGGCCGCCGTACTCATCGCTCGATCGCCCCTCTCGGTGACATGAGCTCCCACCATACCGCCGAAGCTGAGCGGGCGCTTAGGGGCGCTCGGCGCACAGGTGATCGCCCCGGCCTTCGCTACAGCTTCTCGAAGGGGTCGTGCTCGGCGAGGAGCTTCTCCAGCCGGGCCTGGTCGACGCGGCTGACGATCTGTCCCGCCTCCTGCCGGTCTCTGATGATCTTGGCCAGGGTGAAGGCGGAGGTGACGAGGTACAGGACGGCGATGGCGAGGAAGGCGCGCACCCACGCATCGGCCTGGAGCCGGTAGATGCCGATGGCGGTGGCGATCATGGCGACGGCGAACGACGCGACGGCCTGCCCGTAGAAGGCGGCGGTGCTCTGCTGCTTGACCGGTGTCTCACTCATGGGGACAAGCGTCGGCGGATGTGGCGCCCACCACATCCGCCGACGTACTCAGTTCACGTACTCAGAAGGCCGAGACCCCGGTGAGCGCCCGCCCGATGACCAGCTTCTGGATCTGGCTGGTGCCCTCGTAGAGGGTCATCACACGGGCGTCGCGCAGCAGCTTGCCGGCCGGGTACTCGTCGATGTAGCCGTAGCCGCCGAAGACCTGGAGGGCGTTGTTGGCGGCGCGGACGGCGGCCTCCGAGGCGAAGAGCTTGGCCTTGGACGACTCGACCGCGAAGGGCTGCCCGCGGTCGATCAGGTCGGCGACCCGCCAGGTCAGCAGCCTGGCCGCGTCCACGTCCAGGGCGATGTCACTGATCAGCTCCTGCACCAGCTGGTGGTGGGCGATGGTCTTCCCGAACTGCTCACGCTCGCCCGCGTACCTCACCGCCGCGTCCAGCGCCGCCTGCGCGATGCCGACGCAGCCTGCCGCGACGGACATCCGCCCCTTGGCGAGGGCCGACATGGCGACCGAGAAGCCCTTGCCCTCGGGAGCCAGCATGGCGGAGGCGGGGACGCGCACGTCCTCCAGGACCAGTTCGGCGGTGGCCTGGCCGCGCAGGCCGAGCTTGCCGTGGACGGTGCGGCGGGTCAGGCCGGGGGTGTCGGCGGGGACGAGGAAGGCGGAGACGCCCTTGTGGCCGGGGGCGTCGGTGGAGCGGGCGAAGAGCAGGACGACGTCGGCCCAGGTGCCGTTGGTGATGAACATCTTGGTGCCGTTGATGACGTAGTCGTCGCCGTCGCGGACCGCGCGCGTGGAGAGGTTCCCGGCGTCCGACCCGGTGCCGGGCTCGGTCAGGCCGAAGCAGCCGACGTACTCGCCGGAGGTCAGCCCCGGCAGCCAGCGGCGCTTCTGCTCCTCGTCCCCCCAGGCGGCGATGGTCTTGGCGACCAGGCCGAGGGAGACGGAGACGATGCCGCGCACGGAGCTGTCGCCGCGCCCCAGCTCCTCCGTCACCAGGCAGTACGCGAGGTGGTCGCCGCCGCTGCCGCCGTACTCCTCGTCGACGGTGAGCCCGAGGAAGCCCACCTCGCCGAGCTTCTTGACGAGGGACCGGTCCACCTCCTCGGCTCGGTCCCAGGCGACGACGTGGGGGGCGATCTCGCGCTCCACGAAGTCCCGGGCGAGCTGCCGCACGGCGGTCTGCTCCTCGCTGAGCTCCAGGTTCATGACGGGTCACCCCACAGAAGACGGATCCGGACAGGCGTACCTTGAAAGCCGGACATTTAAATTAGCACTGCTAGTTTACGTGCGCAGCCCTACTATGTGCGCCATGGCCCGACCGCGCAAGCCCCTGCTCAGCACCGACCGGATCGTCGAGACGGCCCGCGCGCTGGTGGACGCGGAGGGCCTCGCCGCCGTCTCCACGCGCCGGCTCGCGGCGGAGCTGGGGGTCAGCGGGCCCTCGCTCTACAACCACTTCCGCACCAAGGACGAGATCCTGGAGGCCGTCGCCGACTCGGTGAGCGCGCAGGTCGACCTGTCGATGTTCGAGGACGGCCGGGACTGGCGGACGGCGCTGCACGACTGGGCCGTCTCCTACCGCGCGGCCCTGCGCGACCACCCGAACATCGTCCCGGTGCTGGCCCACGGGCCCGGCCGCCGCCCGGCCGCGCTGCACCTCGCGGACGCCGTCTACGGCGCGATGGTCGCGGCGGGCTGGCCGCCCGCGCAGGCCACGTCCATCGGCGCGCTGATGCGGTACTTCGTCATGGGCTCCGCGCTCGGCTCCTTCGCCCGGGGCTTCCCGGACGACGCCGACGCCTACGACCCCGCCGACTACCCGCACCTCGGCAAGGCGCACCTCCTGGCCGAGCAGCAGGAGAAGATCGACGAGCGGGCCTTCGAGACGGGGCTGACGGCCCTGCTGGACGGACTGGCCCAGCAGTACGAGCAGACGGCGCGGCAGGCCTGAGGACACTTCGGCGCCCACCGAAGTGTCCGTGCCCCATCCTGGACGCATGACCGACAGAGACGGCGAGGCACCCGGCCTCGCACGGTTGGCCGGGCTGATCGCCGACGAGACGCGGGCCGCCTGCCTGCTGGCACTGCTCGACGGGCGGGCGTGGACCGCGGGCGAGCTGGCCCGGCACGCGGGCGTGGCCGCGTCGACGCTGAGCGAACACCTCGGCAAGCTCGTCGCGGGCGGGCTGCTCGCCGAGGAACGCCAGGGCCGGCACCGGTACGTGCGGCTGGCCGACGAGCGGATCGCACACCTCGTGGAGGACCTGGCCGCGCAGGTCGCCCCCGAGGCGGCGGCCCGGCGTCCGCGCACCCTGCGGGCGTCGAGCGCCGGTTCGGCGATGGCCCGCGGGCGCACCTGCTACGACCATCTCGCCGGGCGGCTCGGCATCACGGTCACCGACGCGCTGACCGGGCGCGGACTGCTGCGCCAGGACACCGGCTTCGCGCTCACCGACGCGGGGCTCGACTGGTTCGGGGCCGCCGGGATCGCCCTGCGGCCGACGGGCCGCCGGCCGTTGGCCCGGGCCTGCCTCGACTGGACCGAACGCCGTCCGCATCTCGCGGGCGTCGCCGGAGCGGCCCTGTGCCGGCACGCGCTGGACGCGGGCTGGTGCGTGCGCATCGGCTCGGAGCGGGCGGTCAAGGTGACGCCGGCCGGCGAGGGCGCGCTGTCCGAGCTGCTGGGCATCGACCCGGCGGCGCTGCGCTGAGCCCGTGGGTCCCCGTCCGAAAGCCGCCGGTCCCCCCTGCCCTTCCTTCCTAGCCTCAGGAGCATGATGAGCACCGCCCCGTCCCGTCGTGCCGGACTTCTCGCCGCCGGCGCCGCCACCGTCACCGTCGTCCTGTGGGCCTCCGCCTTCGTCTCCATCCGCAGCGCGGGTGAGGCGTACTCACCGGGCGCGCTGGCGCTCGGGCGGCTGCTGTCGGGCGCGCTGACGCTTGGCGTGATCTGGCTGCTGCGCCGGGAAGGGCTGCCGCCGCGGCCGGCCTGGCGGGGGATCGCGATATCCGGGCTGCTGTGGTTCGGCTTCTACATGGTCGTCCTGAACTGGGGCGAGCAGCAGGTCGACGCCGGCACGGCCGCCCTGGTGGTGAACGTGGGGCCGATCCTCATCGCGCTGCTCGGCGCCCGGCTGCTCGGGGACGCGCTGCCGCCGCGGCTGCTCATGGGGATGGCGGTGTCGTTCGCCGGTGCGGTGACCGTGGGGCTGTCGATGTCCGGCGGGGGCGGCTCCTCGCTGCTCGGGGTGGTGCTGTGCCTGCTGGCGGCCGTGGCGTACGCGGGCGGGGTGGTCGCGCAGAAGCCCGCGCTGGGACACGCGAGCGCGCTCCAGGTGACGACGTTCGGGTGCCTGGTCGGGGCGGTGCTGTGCCTGCCGTTCCTGGGGCAGCTGGTGTCGGAGGCGGCCGACGCGCCCGTCTCCGCGACGCTCAACATGGTCTACCTGGGCGTGTTCCCGACCGCGCTGGCGTTCACGACGTGGGCGTACGCCCTGGCCCGGACGACCGCCGGCCGGATGGGCGCGACGACCTACGCGGTGCCCGCCCTCGTCGTCCTGATGTCGTGGCTGGCGCTCGGCGAGGTGCCGGGGCTGCTCACGCTGGCGGGCGGCGCGCTGTGCCTGGCGGGCGTGGCGGTGTCGCGGTCCGGCAAGCGCGCGGCGGCGGCTCCGGAGCCGGGCGGGGCCCCGGAGCCGCGCCGCGCGGACGCGGGGCGGCGCTGACGACGCCGGTGACCGGTGAGGCCCGGGCCCCTAGAAGACCACCAGCGCCCTGCCGCCCTTGCCGGCCAGCATGTTCTCGAAGGCGGCCGGGATGCCGTCGAGGGCGATGCGTTCCGTCACCAGGGCGCCGAGGTCGAGGCGTCCGGTGCGGACGTGCTCGGCCAGGACCGGGAGGTCGCGGGCCGGGTCGGCGTTGCCGTAGACGCAGCCGGAGAGGGTGCGGCCCCAGTGGAAGATCTCCAGGGCGTTGAAGGCGACCTGCTGGTCCTTGCCGCCGATGCCGACGACCGTGGTGCGTCCGCCGCGCCGGGTGGAGTCCCAGGCCGTGCGGATGGTGACCGCGCGGCCGACGCACTCGACGGCCGCGTCGACGCCCTGCTTGCCGGTGAGGGCGCGGATCTCGCGGGCGGTGGTGTCGGAGGCGATCAGGAAGTCGGTGGCGCCGGCGGCACGGGCCAGCTCCTCCTTCTCCGGGGACACGTCGACGGCGATGATCTTCGACGCGCCCGCGATCCGGGTGGCCTGGAGGGCGGCGAGGCCCACTCCCCCGGCGCCGAACACCGCGACGGTCTCGCCCTCGCGGACCTTCGCCGAGTGGTGGACGGCGCCGTAGCCGGTGAGGACGGCGCAGCCGAGCAGCGCGGCGTCGGCCAGCGGGATGCCGTCCGGGCAGGGCAGCACGCAGGACGCGGCCACGACCGTCTCCTCGGCGAACGCGGCGACGTTCAGGCCGGGGTGCAGGTCGGTGCCGTCGTCGGCGCGGCGGGCGTGCACGTTTGCGGCGCCGGTCAGGGCGTTCGCGCACAGCCAGACCTCGCCGAGCGAGCAGGCGTGACAGGCCCCGCAGGACGGGGCCCAGTTGAGGACGACGCCGTCGCCGGGCGCGACGTGGGTGACGCCCTCGCCGACGGCGACGACCGTGCCGGCGCCCTCGTGGCCGAGGACGGCGGGGAGCGGCACGCGCATGGTGCCGTTGGACAGGGACAGGTCGGAGTGGCAGACCCCGGCTGCGGCGAGCCTCACCCGGACCTGGCCGGGGCCGGGCTCGGGCAGCTCTATGCCGGTGACCTCCAGCGGGGCGCCGACGGCGGGTACGACGGCGGCACGGACTGCGGTACGGACGGCCATGACGTGGACGACTCCCCTGCGGGCTAGAACTGGAGGGACTTGGTCTGGAGGTACTCGGTGAGGCCGTGCGCGCCCAGTTCGCGGCCGACGCCCGACTGCTTGTAGCCGCCGAAGGGGGCCAGCGGGTTGAAGCGGCCGCCGTTGATGTCGACCTGGCCGGTGTCCATGCGGCGGGCGAAGGCGACGGCCTCCGCCTCGTCCCCGGCCCAGACGGCCCCGGCGAGGCCGTACACCGTGCCGTTGGCGATCCGCAGGGCGTCCTCCTCGTCCTCGTAGCGCAGGACGGTCAGGACGGGTCCGAAGATCTCCTCCTGGGCGACGGTCATGTCCTCGGTCACGTCGGCGAGGACGGTAGGGCTGACGAAGTAGCCCTTCTCGCGCGGGGCCTCGGGGCCGCCCGCGACGAGGCGCGCGCCCTCGGCGACGCCCTTCTCGATGTAGCCGCGCACCCGCTCCTGCTGCTTGGCGTTGACGACCGGGCCGATCCGGTCGCCGTACTTCGCGGCGGCTTCGGCGGCGAGCGTCACGGCCTCGTCGTACTGGTCGCGGTGGACCAGCATCCGCGTCCACGCGCTGCACGTCTGGCCGGAGTTGGACATGACGTTGGCGACGCCGACGCCCACGGCCCTGGCCAGGTCGGCGCTCGGGAGGATCACATTGGCGGACTTGCCGCCGAGTTCCAGGGCGACCCGCTTGACGGCGGCGCCGGCGATCGCGCCGATGCGGCGGCCGACGGCGGTGGAGCCGGTGAAGGAGACCAGGTCGACGTCCGCGTGCTCGGCGAGGGCCTGCCCGGCGACCGGGCCGAGGCCGGTGACCAGGTTGAAGACGCCCGCCGGGACGCCGGCCTCGTGCACGGCCTCGGCGAAGAGCTGCGCGGTGAGCGGGGTGTCCTCGGCGGGCTTCAGGACGACCGTGCAGCCGGCCGCGAGCGCCGGGGCGACCTTGGCGACGATCTGGTGGAGCGGGTAGTTCCAGGGGGTGATGGCGCCGACCACGCCGACCGGCTCGTGGTGGACGACGGAGTTGCCCACCTTCTCCTCGAAGGCGTACGTGGCCGCCAGCTCGGCGTAGGAGCCGGCGACCGCGAGGGGGACGGCGGCGTGCACGGCCTGCGAGAACGGCAGCGGTGAGCCGAGCTCGGCGGTGACGGTCTCGGCGATCTCGTCCTTGCGGGCCGCCAGCACGTCCCGAAGGGCGGCCAGCCGCGCGGCGCGTTCGGCGGGCGGGGTGGCGGCCCAGCCCGGCAGGGCGGCGCGGGCGGCCCGTACGGCGGTGTCCACGTCCAGGGCGGTGCCGGCGGGGACCTTGCCGATCACCTGCTCGTCGGCCGGGTTCACCACGTCGATCGTGTCCCGGCCGTCGGCGGGGCGCCAGGCTCCGTCGATGTACATGCCGTCGTGTGCCTTCATCGCGTTCCTTCCGGGCGGGCCTCGTCGTCGCCCCAAACTAGCGCCGATAGTTTTACGGCACCAGGGGCGGCCACCATGGTGGCGCGGCTCACCCTCCCGGAGGGCCGGATGCGGCCGGAATCACTCCTCCAGGTCCGGCAGACGCGCCGGAGCGGGACAGATCCGCTCGCCGTGCTGGTCGAAGACGAAGAGGTGGGCGAGGTCGACGAGGAGGGGGACCTGCATGCCGTGACGGAGGTGCATGTCGGGGGTGGTGCGCACGATCAGGTCGCCGGGCAGGCGGCCGTCGGGGGCGGTGACGGCGGGCGCGGCCTCCGCGGGTTCGTCCATGACCACCACCGGACCGGCGCGCAGGGCACCCGCCCGCTCCTTCAGCCGGTCGAGGACCGTGCCGTCGCGGCGGCGCCCCGCGGGGCGGGCGGCGGGGCGCGGCGCCTCCAGGTCGGGCACGACGGCGGGCCGGGAACCGGTGTTGAAGTGGACCAGGACCTCGTGCCCCTGGAACTCGACGTGCTCCACCAGGCCGGTGAGCAGCACCTCGCCCGGTCGGGCCGAGGCGGGGTCCGCGATCCGGACGGCCTCGGACCTGAGGCCCACGATGACCTCGCGGCCCTGCTGGACGCGGAGCAACTGGTGGTCCAGGGAGAGCGGTTCGGGCAGGCGCAGGAACTGCTTGCCCAGACTGATGGTCATCGCGCCGTCGAGCGGGGCGCGCACGAGGCCGCGCAGCAGGTTGATGCGCGGGGTGCCGATGAAGGCCGCCACGAAGACGTTGCGCGGCAGGGCGTAGACGGTGCGCGGGGTGTCCACCTGCTGGAGCACGCCGCCGCGCAGGACGGCGACGCGGTCGCCGAGGGACATGGCCTCGGACTGGTCGTGGGTGACGTAGACGGTGGTGACGCCCAGTTCGCGGGTCAGGCCCGTGATCTCGGCGCGCAGGTGGTTGCGGAGTTTGGCGTCGAGGTTGGAGAGCGGTTCGTCCATCAGGAAGGCGGTGGGCCGGCGGGAGATGGCCCGGCCCATGGCGACGCGCTGGCGTTCGCCGCCGGAGAGCTGGGCGGGGAAGCGGTCCAGGAGGTCCTCGATGCCCAGCATGCGGGCGGTGGCGTCCACGCGGGGGCGGTGGTCGGCCTGGGGTGCCTCGACGCGCAGCGGGAAGCCGATGTTCCCGCGGGTGGTCATGTTGGGGTACAGGGCGAAGTTCTGGAAGACCATCGACATGCGCCGCTCGGCGGGGAGCAGGTCGTTGGCGTACTCGCCGTCCAGCAGGAGCCGGCCCTCGGTGATCTCCTCCAGGCCCGCGATCATGCGCAGGAGGGTGGACTTGCCGCAGCCGGAGGGGCCGAGCAGGACGAGGAACTCGCCGGGCGCGATGTCCAGCGACAGCCGGTCCACCACGCGGACGCCTCGCGCGTAGGTCTTGCTCACGTCGTGCAGGGAGATGGCGCGTGTCATGGAGTGTCCCCGGGGGCTCACTGGGCGCTGGGTCTTCGCGGACGGACGCCTCGCACGGGACGCACGGGGCTTGTGAGTCACGGAAGTTAACGGACTGTGCGCGGCCGGGGAAGACACCGGACGCCAACTCGCGGAAGCGTCCGTATACCGAGAAAGCGGACGCCCGGATTCAGGTGCGGGGGTGTCTCAGGGGGTGATCAATGCGGTGTCGCCGCGGGGGCGGGCGCTGTCGCCGCGCGGGCGGGCGGACCGGCGCCGCGGGTCCGGCGGCAGGGCCCGCCCTCGCGCCGGTCAGCTGTCGGGCCCGGCCGGGCAGACGACCGGGCGGCCGGGGCCCGCTCGGCGCTGCGCGGCTTGTACGGCACGACCGGCCCCGTCCCCGCCCTGTGCGGCTTCGCAGCCGGACGGTCCGGCCGGGCAACGACCAGGCGGCCGGGACCGGGCCCGGTACTGCGGGACCGACGACCGGCGGCGCCCGGCGAGGCGCAACTGCCCGGCCGGGATCGCCCCTGCCCTCGGCGGGGCCGGCTTGTCACGACCGGCGTGCGGGTGCGCGCAGCGTCACCCGTCCGAGTCGTCGCCGCCGCTCGAGCGGCCGGACGAGCGGCGGGAGGCGCGGGCCAGTTCGCCGGCCGCGAGGGTCACGCGGGCCACTCCGCGGACCCAGCGCGGGCCGCCCCGGGCCGCCCACACCACGCAGACGCAGCCTCCGACGACGAGCAGCAGGACACCGCTCAGGACGAGCACGGTCACGGTCGTTCCCCCGATTCGCTTGTGGTCGCCCCCATCATCCCCCGTGGCCCGGCGGGCCCTCCTGGCGGCCACCGCCCTGGCACGCCGTACGACGGGACGACGACCGGGCCCGGTCGGGGCGGCCGGCGGACGGGCGGTCGGATGCCGGTCCGGACGGGGAGCGCAGGGCGACGCCCGAGGAGAGCAGGAGCAGGGCGCCGAGCATCACGAAGGGCGCGGCCACGCCCGCGACACCGGCGATCAACCCGGCCGCGGCGGGCGCGGCGACCTGACCGAGGCGATTGCCGGTCAGGCGCAGCGCGAGGGCGGTGGAGCGGGCCTCGTCGGGAGCCGCCTGGACGACGGTCGTCATGGACAGCGGCTGGCCGACCCCCAGACAGAAGCCCAGGACGACGAGCATCACGCCCAGCGCCCACACCGGCACCGGCAGCGCGACCCCGGCGCACAGCACGGCCGCCAGCAGACAGGTGACGGTGAGCAGGACGGTGCGCCCGAGCCGGCGCAGCAGGGGCGTCAGCACCAGCCGGCAGGCGATCGTGGCCGCGGCGCGCAGGCTGAGCAGGACGCCGATGACGGCCGGGGAGATGCTCCGGTGCTCGCCGACCACCGGCAGGTAGGCGGTGAGGATGTCGGTCGCGGACAGCACCGACAGGCTGATCAGGATGCCCGCGGGCACACCACGGGACCGCAGGATGCCGCCCACCGGCACGCGCGGCCCCTGTGCCGTACGCGGGCCTGCGCCCGTCGGGTGCTCTATGCGCCACAGCGACGTGAAGGCGACGGCCGCGCCCGCGCCCGCGACGACCAGGGCGAGCGCGCTGCTGCCGGCCATGTCGGGGCCGCCGATCAGCGCGCCCGCGGCGATGGGGCCGACGAGCTGGCCGAGCGAGGCCCCGATGGTGAAGTGGCCGAAGTTGCGGTCCTGTTCGTGCGGCGCGGACTGGCGGGCGACCAGGGACTGGGCGCCGATGACGAAGCAGAGGTGTCCGAGGCCCATGACGCCGCTCCACAGGGCCATCGCCCACAGGGACCCGGCGGCACCGCTCAGCGCGCAGCCGCCGGCGATGAGCACCACTCCGACGGGCAGTAGCGGCGCGCAGCGGCCGTGGTCGGTGCGGCGGCCCAGCGGTACGGCGGCGAACAGCGGCAGCAGGGCGTACACACCGGCGATGACACCGACCGCCTGCTCGTCCGCGCCCAGCGCGAGGGCCCGGTAGGAGACGGCGGGCCGGGCCATCGACACCGCCCCCTGCGCGAAGCCGAAGGCGATGACGAGGCGGAGCAGCCAGCCGCGGTTCCCACCGGGCGCCATGATCGTTTCCTTCCTGGTGATCAGATGATGCCGAACAGGATGCCCGCCGCGAGGATCACCAGGCTCGTCAGGACGGCCCACTTCACCACGAACCGCGTGTGGTCGCCGAACTCGACCTTGGCCATGCCGACCAGGACGTACACGGCGGGGACGAGCGGGCTGGACATGTGCAGCGGCTGGCCGACGATCGAGGCGCGGGCGATCTCCAGCGTCGGCACGCCGTGCGCGTGGCCGGCCTCGGCGAGCACCGGCAGGACGCCGAAGTAGAAGCCGTCGTTCGACATGAAGTAGGTCAGCGGCAGGCTCAGCAGGCCGGTGACGAGGCCCATGTGCGGGCCCATGCCGTCGGGGATGGTGTCCACCAGCCAGTTGGCCATGTGGTCGACCATGCCGGTGCCGGTGAGGACGCCGGTGAAGACGGCGGCGGCGAAGACCATGCCGGAGACGTTGAGGACGTTGTCGGCGTGGGCCGCGATGCGGGCCTTCTGGTCGGGGATGTGCGGGAAGTTGACGGTGAGGGCGAGCGCGGCGCCGATCAGGAACAGCACCGGGATCGGCAGCAGCTCCATGATCATGGCGGCCAGCAGGGCGACGGTGAGCAGCGCGTTGAACCAGTACAGCTTGGGCCGCAGGGTGGCCCGGTGCGGGTCGAGGCCCTGGAACTCGTCGTCCGCCGTGCCGTCCCGCTCGGCCGGCTCGCCCGAGCCCGCGGCTGACACGGACGCCTTGCCCGTTCCCGGCGCCTCGCCGGTACCGGAGCCCTTGCCGCCGGCGGTGCCTCCGGTGACCGTGCCGGCGCCGGCACCGACGAGTGCCGTCTCCGTCTCGTCCGCCCGCACCAGCGCCTCGTCCAGCGTCAGCGTGCCGACGCGCCGGCGCTCGCGCAGACCGAGGACGTAGGCCAGGACGAGGACGGCGACCAGTCCGGCGGCCAGGGCCGGGATCATGGGGACGAAGATGTCGGTGGCGTCGACCTTCAGCGCGGTGGCGGCGCGGGCGGTGGGGCCGCCCCAGGGCAGGGTGTTCATCACGCCGTTGGCCATCGCGGCGACGCCCGTCATCACGACCAGGCTCATCTTGAGGCGCTTGTACAGCGGGTACATCGCCGAGACCGTGATCATGAAGGTGGTCGAGCCGTCACCGTCCAGGGAGACGATCGCGGCCAGCAGCGCCGTGCCGACGACGATCCGCATCGGGTCGGCTTTGCAGAACTTCAGGATGGCGCGGACGATCGGGTCGAACAGCCCGACGTCGATCATCACACCGAAGTAGACGATCGCGAACATGAGCATCGCCGCGGTGGGGGCGAGGCTGGACACGCCGTCGATGACGTAGTCACCGAGGTGGGCGCCCTTGCCGACGAACACGCAGAACAGCGCGGGAATCAGCACGAGTGCCGCGATCGGCGACATCTTCTTCATCATGATCAGGACCAGGAAGGTCGCGATCATGGCGAAGCCGAGGATGGTCAGCATGAGTGGATACCTAACGTTCGCCCTTGAACATCCCACCGGGGCAGGCGGTGCGAGCGACGTTAGGGGGCGCAAAGCCGCGTTAACAAGATGTTGACACGCGAGCAATAAGCGCAAAACTCCAGGTCACAGCTTTGTGCCGGTCAGCGGGGTGAGCGTTATGGGGATGCCGTTGAGGACGGCGTTGCCCGAGAGCGGGTCCAGCAGGGTGCCGTCGAGGAGCTGGTTGACGTTGACGCCGGGGTCGCCGGCGGCGTGGGTGAGGCGGGTGCCGGGGCGGTCGTGGCCCCAGCCGTGCGGGAGGCTGACCACGCCGGGGCGGACGGTGTCGGTGACCTCGGCGGGCGCGGTCACCTCTCCCCCGGCGCCCTTGACGCGCACCGGCTGCCCGTCCCGTACGCCGAGCCGGGCGGCGTCGTCGGGGTTGAGGTGCAGGGTGCAGCGGTTGGAGCCGCCGGTGAGGGCGGGGACGTTGTGCATCCAGCTGTTGTTGGACCGCAGGTGGCGGCGGCCGACCAGGACGAGCCCGGTCGCGCGCTCGGTAAGGGAGCGCGCGAGGCGCGGCAGGTCGGCGGCGATCGGCGCGGGCAGCAGCTCGACCTTGCCGCTGCGGGTCTTCAGCGGCTGGGGCAGGCGCGGGCGCAGCGGGCCGAGGTCGATGCCGTGGGGGTGGGCGAGCAGCCGCTCCAGCGTGAGGCCGCCGGGGCGGGCGCCGAAGCCGTCGCCGTAGGGGCCGAGGCGCAGCATCATGTCGAGCCGCCGTTCGGGGCCGTCGGTGCCGGTGAGGAGGGCGGCGAGGTCGCGCGGGTCGCGTCGGTGCACGGGTGAGTGCGGGTCCCGTACCGCCTTGGCGAGGGTCTGCTCGATCACCGTGGCGTCGACGGCGGCCGGGTCGGCGCCGGGCCGGCCGGTGGCGGCGAGGATCAGCCTGGCCAGGATCTCGGTCTCGGCCATGCGGCCCGGTTGCAGCGGGACGGCGGGACGGGTGTAGCGGACCTGGTTGCGCACGGCGAGGGTGTTGAAGGCGAAGTCGTGGTGCGGGCTCTGGGACGGCGGGGGCGGCGGCAGGACGACGTGTGCGTGGCGCGAGGTCTCGTTCAGGTAGGGGTCGACGCTGACCATGAAGTCGAGCGAGTCCAGCGCCTTGTCGAGCCGGTCGCCGTCGGGGGCGGACAGGACGGGGTTGGCGGCGATCGTGATGAGCGCGCGGACCGGTGTGCCGTCCTCGGTGGCGGTGTCGATCTCCTCGGCGAGGGCGGACAGCGGCAGTTCGCCCTTCGCCTCGGGGTGTCCGCTCACCCGGGAGTGCCAGCGGCCGAGCGCGAAGCCGCGTCCGGGGCCGGCGGGGCGCGGGGTCCGGTCGGTGGCGGCCTGCGGGAAGAGGGCGCCGCCGGGGCGGTCGAGGTTGCCGGTGAGGATGTTGAGGACGTCCACGAGCCAGCTGGCGAGAGTGCCGTGCGGGACGGTGCAGCTGCCGATGCGGCCGTAGACGGCGGCGGTGGGGGCGGCGGCGAGTTCGCGGGCGAGGGCGCGGGTCGTCCCGGCGTCGACGTCGCAGGCGGCGGCGACGGACTCCGGTGTGAAGTCCCGTACGGTGTCGGCGAGTTCTGCCACTCCCTCGACGTGCGGGGCGAGGGCACCGAGGTCCACCAGGTCCTCCTCGAAGAGGACCTGGGCCGTCGCGGCCAGGAGCAGGGCGTCCGTGCCGGGGCGGATGGCGACGTGCCGGTCGGCGAGCCTCGCGGTGCGGGTGCGGCGCGGGTCGACGACGGTGAGGGTGCCGCCGCGGGCCTTGAGCGCCTTGAGCCGGCCCGGGAAGTCGGGTGCGGTGCACAGACTGCCGTTGGACTCCAGCGGGTTGGCGCCGATGAGCAGGAGGTGGTCGGTGCGGTCGAGGTCGGGCACGGGGATGGCGTTCGCGTCGCCGTACAGCAGGCCGCTCGAGACGTGCTTGGGCATCTGGTCGAGCGTGGAGGCGGTGAAGAGGCTCCGGGTGCCGAGGGCGCCGAGCAGGAGGTTCGGGTAGAGGGCGCCGGCCATGGTGTGCACGTTGGGGTTGCCGAGGACGAGGCCCACGGCGTGGGGTCCGTGCCCGTCGGCGACGGGGCGGAGGCCCGCGGCGACCGCGTCGAACGCCTCCTCCCAGGTGGCCTCGCGCAGCTCGCCGTCCCGGCGCACGAGGGGGGCGCGCAGCCGGTCGGGGTCCGCGTCGAGGGCGCCGAAGGAGGCGCCCTTGGGGCAGACGAACCCGCGGCTGAAGACATCGTCGCGGTCGCCGCGGGCGGCGGTGACCCTGGTGCCGTCGATGCTCAGGGTGAGGCCGCAGGTGGCCTCGCACAGGGGGCAGATGCGCAGGGCGGAGCGGGGCACGGGTCCTCCCGGAGGGCGGCGGTGACGCGCGGACGTGGAACCTCGCGGCGAGCATACCGACCGGTAGGCATGGAGGGGAGACCTTCGGGACATCGGAACAGCCGGGGCGGCGGCGGCCCGGCGCGCGCCGGTCGCGCACCCGGACACGCCGGCCTCCCCGCGCATCGATCGGGGCACCCGGACACGCCGGCCTCCCGGCACGTCGGCCAGGCACCCGAGTACGGCGATCTCCCCCGGCCCGTCGGCCGAGCATCGGCAGACGGCGACCTCCCGGCCCGTCCGTCGGGCCTCCAGGCGCCGCAGCCTCGCCGTGCACTCGTCGGGCATCCCGGGACGGCGGCCTCCCCGTGCTCCCGTCCGGCATCCGGAGGCGACGGCCGCCGCGTCAGTCGAGCACCCGCCCCAGATACGCCACCAGCAGCTCCCGGGCCTCGTGGATGATCGCCTCGTCGCCGTCCGGCGAGACCCGGAAGGCGAGCTGGACGAGGGTGTCGGCGGTCTCCACGGCGACCAGGAAGGCCCGGCGCATGGCGTCGTCGGGCCGGCGGCCGAGGTAGCCGGCGAGCAGCTCCGTGACCCGGTCGGCGACGCGGTGGTTGGGCTCGGCGTGGCGGTCACCGACCGGTATCTGGTTGCCGAAGTCGACGAGGGAGAAGCCGGGCGCGGTCCGCTTCATCGCCAGGTACTCGTCCAGCACCGCGTCGAGGGCGTCGCGCCAGCCCCCGTCGCCGGTGTCCGTCAGCCGTTCGGTCACGCGCTCGGCGTAGCGCTCGAGGTTGCGCTGGGCCAGCGCGTCGGCCATCTGCCGCTTGTTGCCGAAGAAGCGGTACACGGAGCCGATGGGCACGCCGGCGCGCTGGGCGACGGCCCGGGTGCTCAGCGCGTCGTAGCCGACCTCGTCGAGGAGGGCGGCGCAGGCGTCGAGGATCCTGGTCAGCCGTTCGGCGCTGCGCCGCTGCACGGGGGCACGACGGAGCGGGGTCGCGTGGGGCACGTGCATCATGATGCCTCTCCGCCGCGGCCCGGGGAACCGTGACCCCCGGTACGCGGAGGGACGGCGGCGGCGCCGAGCGGGGCCTCGTCCTCGCGGAGCGTCGGCTCCGTGGCCCCGGTCGGCTCCGAGCCCGAGGCCGTGATGTCGGCCGTGCTCTCCACCGGCTCGCCGTCGACCGCCCAGACGGTGCCGTCGTCGGCGTACAGCCGCACGGTGACGTGGTGGGTGCCGCGCGGGACGAGCCCGGCGGGCAGGCGGTGGCGCGGGCCGCGCAGGAGGGTGAGGAAGTCCCCGTCGACGAAGAGGTGCGCGACGCCGCGGCCGGCCACCGCCGTCGCCTCCGTGCCGGCCGGTGAGAAGCGGAAGTCGCGGACGGTCAGGCGGACGTCCCAGCTGTCGTCGGCGTTGGGCTTCACCACGATGCCGACCTCGGGTGCGGGCCCGGCGTCCGCCTCGCGGTAGCGCCGGCCGTCCTCGTCGGTGTCGCCGAGGAGTCTGCCGGCCGACGCCGGCGACGCCCCGGTCCCCGGTTCTTCCCCGTCACCGGAGCCGCAGCCCGCGGATCCGGTCAGCAACAGGACACAGACCGCGAGCGCGGCGGCTGCTCCCCGCGTCCACGACATGCCGGGAGGGTAGAACACGGGTCCGACACTCCGGATCCCCCCAGGGTCTGGTTCCGGTCATCGTCCCCGGGGAGGAGGCGAAGATCCGCCCGCCCTCTTGCGCCCGGGAAACCGCAATCCTACGGTGTGCCATAGGAATCAGAAGGCGAGGGAGCGATCGATGAGCGGGGACGCGCGGAAGACCGCGGAGGGCCTGACCTACCTGTCCGGCTTCGGCAACGAGCACAGTTCGCAGGCGGTTCCGGGCGCCCTCCCCGAGGGCCGGAACTCGCCCCAGCGCGCGCCCCTCGGGCTGTACGCAGAGCAGCTCAGCGGCTCGGCATTCACCGAGCCGCGGGCGCACAACCGGCGCTCGTGGCTGTATCGCATCCGCCCCTCGGCCGCGCACCCGGCGTTCACCCGGACGGGCAACGGCGCGATCCGCACCGCGCCGTTCACCCAGTGCGTGCCGGACCCCAACCGGCTGCGGTGGAACCCGCTGCCCGAGCCCGAGGCCGGGACGGACTTCGTGGCGGGCCTGTGGACCCTCGGCGGCAACGGTGACGCGACCCAGCGCACCGGCATGGCCGTGCACCTGTACCACGCCAACGCCTCGATGGAGCGGGTCTTCAGCGACGCGGACGGCGAGCTGCTGATCGTCCCGGAGCGCGGCGGCCTGCTGCTGCGCACGGAGTTCGGGCTGCTGCACGCCGAGCCGGGCCATGTGGCGCTGATCCCGCGCGGGGTGCGTTTCCGGGTGGAGCTGCTGGACGCGGACGCCCGCGGCTACGTCTGCGAGAACTACGGCGCTCCCTTCCGCCTGCCCGACCTCGGCCCGATCGGCGCCAACGGCCTCGCCAACGCCCGCGACTTCCTGGCCCCGGTCGCCGCGTTCGAGGACGGCGAGGGCGCGGCGGGCCCGGTGGAGGTGGTCAACAAGTTCTGCGGGAACCTCTGGACGGCCGTCTACGACCACTCCCCGCTAGACGTGGTCGCCTGGCACGGCAATTACGTGCCGTACGTCTACGACCTGCGCCGTTTCAATGTGATCGGCTCGATCTCGTACGACCACCCCGATCCGTCGATCTTCACGGTGCTCACCTCCCCGTCGGACACCCCGGGTCTCGCGGGCGTCGACTTCGTGGTGTTCGCGCCGCGCTGGCTGGTGGGCGAGGACACCTTCCGGCCGCCGTACTTCCACCGGAACGTGATGAGCGAGTACATGGGCCTGATCGAGGGCGCCTACGACGCCAAGGCGGAAGGCTTCGTGCCGGGCGGCGGCTCGCTGCACAACATGATGTCGGCGCACGGCCCGGACCGGGAGACCTTCGACCGGGCGAGCGCCGCCGAGCTGAAGCCGCAGAAGATCGACGACGGTCTGGCGTTCATGTTCGAGACCCGGTGGCCGGTGACCCTGACGCCCCAGGCGACCCGCGCGGACCACCTCCAGCAGCGCTACGACGACGTCTGGCGGGGGATGGAGCGTCACTTCCGCCCCTTGCACTGAGGATTCCCCTACCGGTACGGATGGCCCGTGACCTCCTTCGCCCCGGACTCCATCGTCCTGAACCGCAAGCTGCCGCTCTGGTACCAGGTGTCGCAGTCGCTGCGCGCCTCGATACTCGGCCGCTCGCCCCGGGACCCGCTGCGCCTGCCCACCGAGGAGCAGCTGGCCGGTCACTACGGGGTGAGCGTGCTGACCATGCGGCAGGCGCTCAAGGAGCTGGAGGACGAGGGACTGATCACCCGCCACCGCCGGCGCGGCACGTTCATCGAGCCGCACGCCCGGCGGGGCGCCCCGGTGCGGCTGCTGGGCTCGGTGGACGCCATCGTGGCTCAGCAGTCCGGCATGAAGGCCGAGCTGCTGAGCCACGGCACCGCCCCCGTGCCGCCCGGCCTCGCCGAGTACTTCCCGGACCTGGCCGAGGCGGCCGCGTACCACCGGCTGCGCTGTGACGAGAAGACCGGCGAGCCCACCAACCACGCCCGCAACTACGTCCGTCCGGAGGTCGCCGCCCGGATCGACCTGGACGACCTGGCCCGTTGGCCGATGACCAAGGTGCTGCGGGACGTGGTGGGCATGGAGATCAGCCGGATCACGGACACGGTGGAGGCGCGGCTCGCCGACCCGGAGACGGCGCGGCTGCTCGAGGTGCCGCTGCTCAGCCCGATCCTGCACTACACGGGCATCACCTACGACCCGGCGGGACGAGTGCTGGACGTGGCCGTCATCCACTACCGGGGGGACCGTTTCTCCTTCACGGTCACCCTGGACGCCACCTGAGGCCGTGGCGCCGCGTCGTACGATGCCGGGCGTGACGTACGACGACGCTCCGCGGCCGGCGGACCTCATGCCGTGGTCCGTCGCACCGCCGCGGCTCGGCCGCAGCTGGCCGGCGGCCCCCGACCCGGCGTCCCTCAGGGCCCGCTGGGACGCCCTGGTGAAGGCGGAGGGACCGGACCGGGAGGCTCTGTTCGAGCCGACGCGCTCGCGCACGCTGCACTCGGCGGTCGGACAGCTGCCGGGCACCTCCGGTGGGACGGACCGGCTGCTGCGCGCCTCCGGGCGCTGTCCCGAGCCGGTCCGGGTGCTGAGCGCGCCCTTCGACGAGCAGTGGCTGATCCCCGACCACCGGCTGATCGACGCGGCCCGTCCCGAGCTGTGGCGGGTGGCCGACGACCGTCAGGTCTTCGTGGTGGAGGTGTCCGGTGCGGCCGGCCCGTTCCTGCTCGCGACCTCGCGGCTGCCCCTGTTCGGTCCGGCCCGCGTCCGCCCGCTGCACCGGCGCCCGGGCGGGGCCGAGCCCAATCTGGCCCCCGGACTGCTGGATTACCTGGCCGGCCGGCTCGGGGTGCGCCCCGATCCGCTGGACGTGCTGGCGTGGATGGTGGCGGCCGTCCGGCCCGGTCCCGTCGTGCCGCTGACCGCCGACCCCGCGCAGTGGGAGCACGGTGTCGCGCTGGGCCGCCGCGCGCTGTGGCTGATGCGCCGGGACGGGGAACGCCCCAAGCTGCCCGGCGGACGCCGGCCCTACGTCCGCGCCCCGCTGCCCGCGCGCCCGCTGACCGTGCGCTACGACCGGGACGAGGAGACCCTGCACCTCGACGAGGGCCGCGTCTCCCCGGTGCCGCCGGAGGCCTGGGACTTCGAGGCGGGCGGGGTGAGGGTGCTGGAGCAGTGGTTCGCGGCCCGTACCGCCGGGGGCGAGCCGGGCACGCTGGCGGCGATCCGCCCGGCCGGGTGGCCGCAGGCCTGGACGTCCGAGCTGCTGGAGCTGATCACGGTGCTCGCCCTGCTGGCCGAAGTGCGCCCGCAGTGCGCGGAGCTGACGGTCACGGACCCGGTCACGGCCACGGAACTGCGGACGGCGGGCGTCCTGCCGGCCCCCGCGTCGGCCCACCGCCCGGCGTCGGTCCTCGCCGGCCCGGAGGAGGGCCCGGAGGGCCAACTGGCGTTGCTGTAGAGGCCGGCCACCGCCGAGGCCCTGGGGCGGTGTCCGCACGGTCCCTCCTGCCAAACGGGCGGACGGAGGGACTTCGCGGCCAGACTCTAGGCGAAGCCGTCCAGCACCCTCTCCAGTGCCCGCTCGAACACCGCTTCCAGGTCGATCGGGCCGGCGTCCTCCGTGAAGGAGGCGGCCAGTCGCGGGTAGGCGCCGCTCGCGAGCCGGCGGCCCAGGTAGGCGATCCGCACCGCGTCCTCCTGCTCCTGGGACCAGGGCAGGGAGCGGGTGCGCTCGACGGTGGCGAGTTCGTTGCCGACATATGTCGTCACGACGCCGTTCACCATCGCCACCAGCTCCATCTTCGTGCCGTAGGACGCCTCCAGGGGGTCGAGGCAGGCCAGGCAGTGCTCCAGGTAGCGCAGGGCGTTGGGGCTGAAGCCGTAGACCGGGGACATCAGGCGCGGGATCCAGGGGTGGCGGTGCATCAGCGTGCGGGTCTGGTGGGCGACCCGGAGCATGTCGGCGCGCCAGTCACCGCTCGGCTCCCACAGTTCGTGCTCGCCGCTGACGGCGTCCATCATCAGCTCGTGCAGGTCCTCCTTGCGGGGGACGTAGTTGTACAGCGACATGGTGCCGCAGCCCAGTTCGGAGGCGACGCGGCGCATCGAGACCGCGTCCAGGCCCTCGGCGTCGGCGATCCGCACCGAGGCGGCGGCGATGTCGGCGCGGGTGTACGCCGGCCTGGGCCCCCGGCCGGTGCGCTCGGGGCGCGCCCAGATCACTTCGGGTACGGCCGCTCGGCCCGCCATCGTTCATCACCTCGGCCACCATCCTAGTTACGTACAGCGTACGTAGTGCGCTATGGTCACCCCATGACTACTACGTACGCTGTACTTAGTGAGGGTCTGGAGAAGCGGTTCGGCGACGTGCGCGCCCTGCGCGGGCTGGATCTCGCGGTGGCCGAGGGCACGGTGTGCGGGCTGCTCGGACCGAACGGGGCGGGCAAGACCACGGCGGTGCGGCTGCTGACCACGCTGCTGCGGCCGGACTCCGGCTCGGCGCGCGTCGCGGGGCACGACCTCGTACGGGAGGCCGCGGCCGTCCGCCGCAGGATCGGCGTGACCGGGCAGTACGCCTCGGTCGACGGGGACCTCACCGGGCGCCAGAACCTGCGGCTGTTCGCCCGGCTGCACCGGGTGCGGGACGCCTCCGCGCGGGCCGCCGGGCTGCTCGAGCGGTTCGGCCTGACCGAGGCCGCGGACCGGCCCGCCTCGACCCTGTCGGGGGGCATGCGGCGCCGCCTCGACCTGGCGGCGAGCCTGATCCGCCGGCCCGAGGTGCTCTTCCTGGACGAGCCGACGACCGGCCTCGACCCGGCCAGCCGCAATCAGATCTGGGACGCCGTGCGGGCCCTGAAGGAGGACGGCACGACCGTGGTGCTGACCACGCAGTACCTGGAGGAGGCCGACCGTCTCGCCGACGACATCGTCCTGGTCGACCGGGGACGGGTGGCGCACACGGGGTCGCCGGCCGGACTCAAGGCGCTGGTCGGGGCGCACGCGGAGGCCGTCGTCGCGGACCCGGACGCCATGGGGCGGGCGGCAGCCGTCCTCGACCGGCTCACCGGGACCGAGCCGGTGCTCGACCACGAGCGCCGGGCCGTCGGCGCGGTGAGCACCGACCCGGCGCTCACGCTCCCGCGCCTGGTGCGCGAACTCGACGCGGCGGGCGTGCCGTTGGTGGACGCGAGCCTGCGCCCGCCGACCCTCGACGACGTCTTCCTCCGCCTGACCGGCAGCAAGGAGCTCGCGGCATGAGCACGACGACGGAACGCGCGACCGGGACGACCACGCCGTACGACCTGGTGTACGACGGCGCCGCGATGCTGGGCCGGCAGCTGCGGCGGCTCCGCAACAATCCGGGGCTGCTGATCCTCACCCAGACGATGCCGGTGACGATGCTGCTGTTCTTCGGATACGTCTTCGGCAGCGCGCTGGCCATGCCGGGCGCGGAGTACCGGTCCTTCCTGGTGCCGGGTCTGCTGGTGGCGACGGCGGCGAACGGGATCATGACGGGCATGTTCCAGGCCGCCCAGGACACGCACCGGGGCGTGACGGACCGGCTGCGCACCCTGCCGGTGAGCCGGGCGGCGGTACCGCTCGGGCAGGCGGTCGCGGACGTGCTCGTCACGGCCGCCGGGACGGTGCCGTTCCTGCTGGTGGGGCTCGCCGTGGGCTGGCGGGTGGAGGGCGGCGCGCTCGGCGCGGCGGGGGCCGTGGGGCTGTTGCTGCTGTTCCGGTTCGCGACGACGTGGATCGGGATCTTCCTGGGGCTGCTCACCCGGAGCGAGGAGGCCGCCGGCCAGCTGGGCGGGGCGACGTTCGTCCTGCCGTTGCTCTCCAACGCGTACATCCCGGCCGAGGGACTGCCGGGGTGGCTGCGCACGGTCGCCGAGTGGAATCCGATCAGCGCGGTGACCACGGCGCTGCGCGATCTCTTCGGCAACGCGCCCGTGCCGGAGGGGGCCGCCTGGCCGGTGGCGCACCCCGTCGCCGGGTCGCTGGCCTGGTGCGCGGTACTGCTGGCGGTGTTCATGCCGCTCGCCGTACGCCGGTACGCGCACGGCGAGCGTTAGCGGGCCTGGTTCTTCGTCGCCGCCGGGCGGGGACACGGCGGGACGGGGACGTGCCCGCGCCGGGATCACACCGGGGGCGCCACCGCGTGCCGTGGGGATGACGGCCGGGTGCGCGGCGCCGCGCCGGGACGGTGTGATCGCCGGGGCGCGGGCCTCAGTTGCCGCCGAAGAGCGAGCGGCGGAGCCGGCGCAGGGGTGCGAAGAGCGAGACCCCGCGGACGCGGGCGCCCCTGCTGCTGCGCCGGTGCGCGGGCTCACGCGCGGTCAGCTCGCGCATCAGCGACGTCGCCTCCACCGTCTCCCGCTGCGGAAGGGCGGGGCCTCCGAGCACCGCGAGATGGCGGTCGAGACGCGAACTGGTCGCGCTGCTCCCGCAGGTGATCGCGGGCACCCTTGCCCTGCTGCGCACTGTTATCTGTTCCATGTCACTCCCCACCCGTACGAGTCCACCCGGCCCGGGCAGGGTAACCCTATCGCCCCGGTGAGGCAGCCGTGTATCGCGGTCACAGGATTCACCTTCCCCGTAAGGGTGTTGACGATTACTCTCCGAATCCAACAGATTCCAGGGCGAGTTGGACAACGGGCCTGCTCGTCGGCCGGGACGAGCCCCCACCGGGTTCGACGGTCACGGCGAGTGACGTCGAGGATCGGTCGAGGCGGGAGGCGATCAGGGGCGTGTCGCCGTCGAAGAGCCCCAGGGAGCGCGGTCCCGCGCCGGGGCGCAGGAGCCACAACTGGTGCACGCGGCCGCCCGGGGGCTCGCCGTATCCGCGCAGGGTGACCACCGCGCGCCCCTCGGACGCGGAGGCGACCACCGTGACACCACGCCCCCGGTCGTCCGTGCCGCCGGCGGCACGGGCGTCCGGGGCCGACAGGACGTGGGCGATCTCACGCGCCCGGTCGCGGGCGGTGTCCAGCCGGTCCTGGGTCCGGCCGGCCTGCACGCCGAAGAGCGCGGCGACGACGAGCGACGCGGCGGCGGTCACGGTGGCGAACGGCAGCGCCAGGGCGCGCGGGCGGGTTGCGCGGGAGCGTCCCGGGACCGGCCGTACGCCCCGCGCGTGCGGCGACGGCCGGTGCTCCGGCCCGCGCCCGGGGGCGGGGTCCTGTGCCGTGGCGCGTACGGCGGCCAGGACGCGCTCGCGCAGGGCGGCGGGCGCGGGGGCGGCCGCGGACCAGGCCAGGCGCACGGCGTCCTCGGTCAGGTCCCGCACCTCGGCCGGGCAGTGGGCGCAGGTCCCGAGGTGCTTCTCGAAGCGGACGCGTTCGCGACCGTCGAGGGCGTCGAGCGCGTAGGGCGCGGCGAGCGAGTGGAGGTCCCCGCGGCGCGGAAACCTCCGGCCGAAGAGGCTCATGCGGCGCCTCCCAGGCAGTCGCGCAGGCGGGCGAGTCCGTCTCTCATCCGTGTCTTCACCGTGCCCAGGGGAAGGGAGAGCCGTTCGGCGACCTCCCGGTAGGTGTAGCCGTCGTAGTAGGCGAGGGTGACGGACTGGCGCTGGAGGGCGGTCAGCCGGTCCAGGCAGCGGCGCACCCACTCGCGTTCGAGGCCGGCCTCGACCTCCTCCAGGACCTGGTCGAAGGCCGGGTGGTGGGCGCGCCGGGCCTCGCGCCGTTCGCGCTCGCCGGCCGCGCGGGCGCTGCGCACCCGGTCGACGGCGCGGCGGTGGGCGAGGGTGAGGACCCAGGACAGGGCGCTGCCCCGGCGGGGGTCGAACCGGGCGGCGGACCGCCACAGTTCGAGCAGCACCTCCTGGGCCACCTCCTCGGACTGGGCGGGGTCGCGCACCACGCGTCGGACGAGCCCGAAAACGGGGCCGGACACCAGTCCGTACAGCTTCTCGAACGCCTCCTGGTCGCCGTCCGCCACGAGCGTCAGCAGTTCGTCCGCCTCCACCCGGTTCCCCTCCCTCTCCGCGAGCCGTGCCGGGCCCGTCCGTCTCGCCGGTCCGTGGCAACGCCCGTGCCCTCCGGAGGAGTTACGGATCAGAGGGCGGAAAACGCGGGTCCGCGGGCGGGCAATCGGCCACGGCGGAGGGGAGGGCGCCGGCCGCGCCCCGCCCGTCGGTGCCGGATCGGTGTCCAGGGAGGCGGCAACCCGGTCGGACTGAGCTACTTTGGGAAGAATCTCCGGGATCAGTGCGGGGCGAGTCCGCGCGAGACGTCATAGGGGGCGCCGGTGTTCGAAGAGCCCGGCAGTGAGCGTGTGGTCGCCGGCCGCTACCGGCTCCTGTCCCCGCTCGGCGAGGGCGGCATGGGCACGGTGTGGCGGGCCCGCGACGAGGTCCTGCACCGCGAGGTCGCCGTCAAGGAGGTCCGAGCGCCCGCCGGGCTCCCGGACGCCGAGGTGCGCCGGATGTACGCCCGGCTGGAGCGGGAGGCCCGGTCCGCCGCCCGCGTCGCCCATCGCAATGTCGTCACGGTGTACGACGTGGCCACCGACGGCGGCCGGCCCTGGATCGTGATGGAGCTGGTGCGCGGCCTGTCCCTGGCCGACCTGCTGGACGCGGAGGGTCCGCTGGAGCCGCGGCGGGCCGCCCGTGTCGGCGCCGAGGTGCTGGCCGCGCTGCGGGCCGCGCACGCGGCGGGCGTGCTGCACCGGGACGTGAAGCCGGCCAACGTGCTGCTGGCCGACGACGGCCGGGTGGTGCTCACCGACTTCGGGATCGCCACGCTCGAGGGCAGCTCCGCCCTCACCATGACCGGCGAGGTCGTGGGCTCCCCCGAGTACCTCGCCCCCGAACGGGCCCTGGGCCGCACGCCCGGTCCGGAGTCCGACCTGTGGTCGCTGGGCGTACTGCTGTACGCGGCCGTCGAGGGAGCCTCGCCGTTCCGCCAGGACACTCCGCTGAGCACCCTGCGGGCGGTCGTCGACGAGGAGCTGCCGCCGCCGCGGCGGGCCGGCGCGCTCGCGCCCGTCGTCGAAGGGCTGCTGCGCAAGGACCCGGCGTGGCGGCTGTCGGCCGAGCGGGCCGAGCGGGACCTGCGGCTCGTCGGGGCCGGCGGCACCCCCGCCGGGGACGGGGAGGGCCCGCCGCTCGCGCAGACGGCGCCGGCCGGCGCCTACGACCCGACGGTCGTGGCCCGGTCCGGGCCGGTGTCGCCGACGCCGCCGATGCCCGTGCCCGTGACGCCGGACGGCCCCGGGCCCCCGGCGTCCGGGCACCGGGAGGGCCGCGCGCGGGCCGTGCTGGTCGTGGGGCTGGCCGTGCTCGCGCTCGCGCTGGCCGGACTGACGTACGTGCTGCTGGACCGCTCGGACGGCGGTGGCGGTGCGAGGGGTTCGGGTGCGAGCGGGACTCCGGGGGCGGGTTCGACGGCACCGAGCCGCGACGACGGCGCGGAGCCGAGTCCGTCGGCCGGTTCCGGGAGCGGCGGTCCCGGAAGCAGTCCCCCGCCGCAGTCGGTGCGGGTGACCGTGACGGGCTCGCACACCCACTACTCGGGGAGCTGTCCCCCGCCGCACGGCCAGGCCCCCGCGTTCACGGCGACGTTCACGGTGGGGAGGCTGCCCGCCCGGGTCCGTTACCGCTGGGTGACGGAGGACGGGAAGGTCTCCGAGCCGGGCTGGCGGACCCTGTCCTTCCCTGCGGACGGTGGCCGCTCGCGGCAGGACGACGTCGTCGTGACGACGGACCACGACGGCGGCGCGTTCGAGAGCGCCGTCCGCGTGGAGGTGCGGGAGCCGGTGGAGGCCACCTCGGACGCGGTGGCGTTCTCGGTGGCCTGCGAGACGGAGACGGAGACCCCGACGGGCGGGGCCTCCCCCTCCTCCAGCTCTTCCGCTTCTCCTTCCGCTTCGGGTCAGGCGGCGGCGTCGAGGACCGGCAGGTAGCCGCCCGACTGCCCGGCCGCGGTCGGGTGGTACGACTCACCGATGTTGAGCCAGTTCACGCTGTGCAGCCAGGCGCTGCCGGAGCAGATCTCGTGCCCGGTGAAGGTGGACCGCACGTCGCCGAAGGTGAAGCCGTGGTCGGCGGCGCGCTTGGCGATGGTGGTGTTGAGCAGGTCGGAGGCGTCGTTGATCGCCTTCCGCTTGGTCTCGGAGAGACCGACGCATGAGGTGCCGAGCTTGTAGAAGCGCGGGTAGCCGATGACGACGACGCGGGCGTTCGGGGCCTTGCTGCGGATGGTGGAGTAGACGTTGTCGAGGTTGCCGGGCAGGGTCTGTTCGACGTACGCCCGCGCGGTGGCGATCCGCGCCAGGCAGGAGCTGTCGGACTGGAGCACACAGGTCGTCATGACGTCGGCGAACCCGGCGTCGTTGCCGCCGATGCTGATCGAGACGAGGCCCGTGGAGGAGCTGAGCGGGCCGAGCTGTCCGGCGAGAACATCACCCGTACGGGCGCCGGAGCAGGCGGTGAAGTCGAAGGACGAGGGCGAGTGGGCGGCGGCCCAGAGGTACGGGTGGGCCTTGGTGCTGCGCTTGCAGTCTCCGCTGGAGCTGATGTAGCTGCCCGCTCCGACGCCGGAGGAGTAGGAGTCGCCGAGGGCCACGTAGCCGCCGGACACCGCGGCCGGGGACGCCTGGGCCGAGGCGGCCCCGGTGAGGGCGGCGCCGGCGGCCAGGAGGGCTGAAGCCAGGAAGCCGATAAGTCGGAAACGTCTCATGGAACCTCCCTTTAGCAGGATCTCTGCCGCAACCGTGGTACCAGCTACGCGTGTTGACTGGAAGTGTCCATGCCAAGAAATGGCTGACGATGATTCAAAATCGGACGAGAATCGGTGGGAACACCAGTGCCGTCTTGACGCTCTGCGACGGGCTGGGCCACATTGAGGCCCGGCATCTTGGGCTTCGGGGGGCAAAGCGGAACGGTCTGGGGACCCACACCCGCGCGAGATCGCCCCTCGACAAGAACGGATGACGGCAAAACAACAAAAACGTGAGACCTCGTTTCAGGTCTTGCCATACGGGTTCAATCGTCAATACCGTCATACATCTCCCGCATCGGTACGTCGGCAAGCGGCTCAGGGGAGGGCTCGAGGCCGCGGCGGACCGGGGCGGGGCGCGCGGTAGGGGGGTGCCGTGCTCGGTGACCGCATCGGTGACCGGGCCGTGCCGCGCGGTCGGCTGCCTTTTCTCTTGCGGGCGTCGACAGGCTTCGCCAGCTCACCTGGCACGCACGGGGGTCCATGCCGTCGCGCCGTGGGTGAGAACCCCCCTTTCGAACCGGATTCAGAGCCGGACCGCCCCTGGGGCGGGCGGTCCGCCGGACGAGAGGGACCAGACTCATGAGCTCAGTTCTGCAGCCGGCGGTCACGGACGACGATCCGTCACCCGCCGGGAAGTACCGGCCCGTCTCCTCGCACCTGGCCATCGCTCCGCCGGTGAGCGTGGTCATCCCCGCGATGAACGAGGCGGAGAACCTTCCCTACGTCTTCAAGACCCTGCCCGACTGGATCCACGAGGTCGTCCTCGTGGACGGCAACTCCACCGACGGCACCGTCGAGGTCGCCCGGGAGCTGTGGCCCGACGTCAAGGTGGTCGAGCAGCGCGGCAAGGGCAAGGGCGACGCGCTGATCACCGGCTTCGAGGCGTGCACCGGCGACATCATCGTGATGGTCGACGCCGACGGCTCGGCCGACGGCCAGGAGATCGTGTCGTACGTCTCCGCCCTGGTCTCCGGGGCCGACTTCGCCAAGGGCTCACGCTTCGCCAACGGCGGCGGCACCGACGACATGACCTTCATCCGCAAGCTCGGCAACCGCGCCCTGTGCGCGGTCGTCAACCGGAAGTTCGGCGCCCGCTACACCGACCTCTGCTACGGCTACAACGCGTTCTGGCGGCACTGCCTGGACAAGATCGACCTCGACTGCACCGGCTTCGAGGTCGAGACCCTGATGAACATCCGGGTCGTCAAGGCCGGCCTCAAGGTGCAGGAGATCCCCAGCCACGAGTACCTGCGCATCCACGGCGTGAGCAATCTGCGCGCCGTGCGCGACGGGCTGCGAGTGCTCAGAGTGATCCTCGACGAGCGCTCCAACCGGCGTGCGCTGCGCAGCCGCGGGCACGCGCCGACGCTCGTGTCGGTCGGCTCGGCGCGGGGGAAGGTGTCTTGAGCACTGCCGGCACCCCGCTCACGGTCTCGGTGGTGATCTGCGTCTACACCGAGGAGCGCTGGGAGGACATCCTCGCGGCGGTCTCCTCGGTGCGGGCGCAGTCCCGCCCGGCTCTGGAGACGCTGCTGGTCGTCGACCACAACGAGCCGCTCCGGGACCGGCTGCTGAAGGAGTACAAGGAGGCCGGCGCCGTGCGGGTGCTGGCGAACGCGGGCCCCCGCGGGCTGTCGGCCGGCCGCAACACCGGCATCGCGGCCTCGCGCGGCGAGGTCGTCGCCTTCCTCGACGACGACGCCGTGGCCGAGCGCGACTGGCTGCGGCACCTCGCCGCCGGGTACACCGACCCGGCGGTCATGGCCGTCGGCGGGCGCACGGAGCCCGTCTGGGCGTCGGGGCGCCGGCCGGACTGGTTCCCGGAGGAGTTCGACTGGGTGGTGGGCTGCACGTACCGCGGCCTGCCGCCCGGCCGGGTCCGGGTGCGCAACGTGCTCGGCGGCAACGCCTCCTTCCGGCGCGAGGCGTTCGACGCGGCGGGCGGCTTCGCCACCGGCATCGGACGCGACGGCGACAGGCGCCCGCTGGGCTGCGAGGAGACGGAGCTGTGCATCCGGCTCACGCGCGCCCGGCCCGACGCGGTGCTGCTGATCGACGACCGGGCGGTGATCCACCACCGGGTGCCCGGGGCGCGCGAGCACTTCGGCTACTTCCGCACCCGCACCTACGCCGAGGGCCTGTCCAAGGCGCTGGTGGCCAGGAGCGTCGGGGCGGACAAGGGGCTGGAGTCCGAACGCCGGTACACCACCCGCGTCCTGCCGGCCGGGGTGGTGCGCGGTCTGCGCGACGCCGCGCTGGCCCGGCCGGGCGGTGCGCGCCGGGCGGGGGCCATCGTCGCCGGGGTGCTCACGGCGGCGGGCGGCTATGTGGTGGGCAGCGTACGGGCGCGACGGGGCGGGGCCACGTTCTCGGTGGCACCCGTCGGACCGGCGGAGGGAGGCGCGCATGGCTGAGGTGTCTGTGGCCGACGCGCGGGTGCCGGTCCTCATGTACCACGCTGTCGCGGCCGACCCGGCACCGGCGGCCCGCGCCCTGTCCGTGACGCCGGAGGCCTTCGCCGAGCAGATGGCGGCGATCGCCGGCCGCGGCCTCACTCCGGTCGGCACGGCGGAGCTGGCCGCCGCCTGGCGCTCCGGCCGCCCGCTGCCGGAGCGGCCGGTCCTCATCACCTTCGACGACGGCTACGAGGGCGTGCACCGGCACGCGCTGCCCGTCCTCACCGGGCACGGCTTCCCGGCCACGCTGTTCGTCACGACCGGCTGGCTGCGCGGCCCCTACGACACCGGCGGCGCCCCGGACACCATGCTCGACTGGGACCAGGTCAGCGAACTGGCCGCCGCGGGCGTGGAGATCGGGGGGCACAGTCACACGCATCCGCAGCTCGACCAGCTCGGCGAGGGCCCGCTGCGGTACGAGCTGATCCACTGCCGGGAGATCCTCACCGACCGACTGGGCGCCGGACCCGTCTCGTTCGCCTACCCGTACGGCTACTCGGACCGCCGGGTGCGGCGGGCGGTGCGCGAGACGGGGTACGCCCAGGCGCTCGCCGTCGGCAACGGCCTGGCACGCCGGCGCCAGGGGCCGTACGCCCTCAGGCGGGTCACCGTGCGCCGCAGCACGGGGCCGGAGGAGTTCGCCCGGCTCCTCGAGGGGCGCGCGATCGCCCGCACGTTCGCCCGCGACCGTGCGCTGACCAAGGGGTACGCCGTGCTCCGCGGGGCACGGCGGGCGCGGGCGAGGCGACTGACGGCCGGTGCCTGAACCGCCGGCCGTCAGGCGCAGCGTCTGCCGCGTGGGCCCGGGAAACCGGGTGCACGCGGCCTCCGTGTGCCCGATCATGGCGGCATGTCCGTGAACCCGCACGACGCCCTGCCGATCCGGCTCAACGTCGACGACAGCGACTCCCCCTCCGACGTGGTCGACGCGCTGTTCCTCGGCCGTTTCGCCACCGGCGAGCAGCCGTTCGCGCACGCCTCGAACATCGACCGGGTGCGCTCCGGTGCGACGCTGCTGCCGCCCGGCGCGCGCGTGCTGCGCGTCGCCCGCGACGACGACCGCAGCGCGACCCTGGCGGAGGGCGACGGCTGGACGCTGCTCGTCTCCCGCTGGAGCCGGGGCGCCGACGTCACGGTGACCGCGACCAGCGCCGACCTGGCCCAGAAGGTGCTCGGCGAGGCGACGCAGGGCGCGACGGACGAGCCGGAACCGCAGCCGGAGAACGTCACCATGGGCTTCTGGTACGTCTCCCCGCGGCGCGGCCCGCACCGCACCACCCGGCAGATCTCGGCCGGCACCTGGGACGAGGTCCGGGCCAACTACACGGCACCGGTCGCGCAGGCGATGGACGGCCTGATGAAGACGACGCCCGAGGACATCGCGGGCCGGCTGCTGCTCCTGCACGGTCCGCCGGGCACCGGCAAGACCTCGGCGCTGCGCACCCTGGCCCGCTCGTGGCGGGACTGGTGCCAGGTGGACTGCGTGCTGGACCCCGAGCGGCTCTTCTCCGACGTCGGCTATCTGATGGACATCGCCATCGGCGAGGAGGACGCGGCGGGCAAGGGCCGCTGGCGGCTGCTGCTGCTGGAGGACTGCGACGAGCTGATCCGCGGCGAGGCCAAGCACACCGCCGGGCAGGCCCTGTCCCGGCTGCTGAACCTCACGGACGGCCTGCTGGGCCAGGGCCGCAACGTCCTGGTCGGGGTGACGACCAACGAGGACTTGGAGCGGCTGCACCCCGCCGTCGTCCGCCCCGGCCGCTGCCTGGCCCGCATCGAGGTGGGTCCGCTCACCCGCCGGGAGGCGGTGGACTGGCTCGGCACCGAGGAGGGCGTCGGCAGGGAGGGCGCGACGCTGGCGGAGCTGTTCGCGCTGCGCCGGGGCACCTCGCCGACCACGCTGCCGGAGCCGCGGGACGGCGCGGAGGCGGGGCTGTACCTGTAGCTGTTCGATGGGGGTATGACCCTGTTCGTCGGCACGTCGGGCTGGCAGTACCGGGACTGGCGGGACGTCCTGTACCCGCCCGGCCTGCCCGTACGGCTGTGGCTCGAGCGGTACGCGGCCGCCTTCGCGACGGTGGAGATCAACAACGCGTTCTACCGGCTGCCCACGCGGGAGACCTTCGAGGGCTGGCGGGAGCGGGTGCCGCCGGACTTCGTGGTCGCGGTCAAGGCGAGCCGTTATCTCACCCACATCAAGCGCCTGCGGGACCCGGCGGAGCCGGTCGAGCGCCTGCTGACCCACGCGGCGGGCCTGGGCGACCGCCTCGGCCCGGTCCTGCTCCAGCTCCCGCCGACCCTCCGTGCCGACGCGGCCCTCCTCGACGCCTGCCTGGCCTGCTTCCCGCCCGGCACACGGGTCGCGGTGGAGCCCCGGCACGAGTCCTGGTGGACGCCCGAGGTGCGCGGGGTCCTGGAGTCCCGGGGCGCTGCCCTGTGCTGGGCCGACGTCCTGGCCCGTCCGGTCACCCCGCTGTGGCGCACCGCCGACTGGGGCTACGTCCGCTTCCACGAGGGCCGCGCCACCCCCTGGCCGCACTACGGCCGCCGCTCCCTGGCGACGTGGCTGGACCGCATCGCCACAACCTGGCCGGACACGGCGGACGTCTACACGTACTTCAACAACGACCCGACCGGAGCGGCGGTCCGAGACGCGGTGGCATTCGCCCGACTGGCCCGCACGGCGAACCTGACGGCCACCCGAACGTGCCCCGAAGGGGCGCGGGGCTGTGACGATCAGCGGCTCCGCCGCGGGGCGCGACCAGCCCCCGCACACCCGCAGCCGGCACCGGTCAAACACCCCAACGGCGCTCAATCCCCATAAGCGACCCGCAGAGCGTCCCGCACCGCGGCCACCGCATCCCCCTCCGACACCCCCAGCCTCCGAGCCCGCGAGGCGAACTCCCGCGCCGCGGACGCCACCTCCCGCTCCGCCGCATCGCCCGCCGCAGCTACGAACGTTCCGTTGCGCCCCCGCGTCTCGATCACCCCGTCCGCCTCCAGCGCCCGGTACGCCTTGGCGACCGTGTTGGCCGCGAGTCCCAGGGACTCGGCCAGTCCCCGCACCGTCGGCAGCCGGTACCCGACCGGCAGCGCGCCGGACCGCGCCTGTTCGGAGATCTGTGCGCGCACCTGCTCGTAGGGCGGGACGCCGTCGTCGATGTGGATCGTCAAGGTCACCCGGCGATTGTCCCGCACCCGCCGGAAATCCGGAGGCATCGTGCCCCGGCCCCGCGTAGCGTGCGGCCCCATGACCGTCATCGTGCGCGATCTGCGCCCCGGAGTGCGGGCCGACCTGGAGGGCTTCGCCCAGGTCCGGCACGCGGCCCTGCCGTACATCCTGTTCACCCCGGACTCGATCGTCCACGCCCTCACCCGGACCCACCCGCGGGCGCGATTCCGCTCCCTGGTCGCGGAGGAGGACGGCGAGATCATCGGCACGGCCCAGGTCGGTCTGGTCCACGACAGCCCGGAGCCCGGGCAGGGGTTCCTCAACGTCTACGTCCACCCGGACCGGGTCCGGCGCGGGGCCGGCGGGCTGCTGGCGCGCACGGCCGAGGAGTATCTGGCCGCCGAGGGCGCGACGAAGCTGTTCGCCTGGGTGCTGGACGAGCCCGCCAACACGGCCTTCGCCGAGCGGCACGGCTACGAACGGCGGCGCTCGGCCCACTTCCTCCGGCTGGACCTGGTGAACGCCCCGCTCCCGGCCGCGCCGACGCTTCCCGCCGGTGTCGAACTCCGCACGGCAGCCGACTTCGCGGACGACCCCCGCCCGTTGTTCGAACTGGACGCCGAGACGGCGTCGGACGAACCGAGCGACGTCGACTACGAGTTCACGGACTACGAGGCCTGGCTGGAGGAGACCTGGCGGCATCCGCTGCTGAACCGGGAGCTGACCACGGTCGCGCTCGTCGACGGCCGCCCGGCCGCCTTCAGCCTCGCCTACACCGCCGGCACCGGCTACTCGACCGCCATGACCGGCACGGTCCGCGCCCATCGCGGCAAGGGCCTGGCCAAGGCCGCCAAGACCGACTCCCTGCGCCGTGCCCGCGCGGCGGGGTGCACGGAGGCCTTCACGGGCAACGACACCGGCAACGGTCCGATGCTCGCCATCAACAAGGGCCTCGGCTACGAGGCCTGTGCGACGGAGGTGCGCTATGTCCGCGAACTCGGCTGACGCCCCGGACCAGGTGGAGGTCGTCCTGGTCAAGGCGGGCCGCACGAAGATCCGTTACCCGGGCGAGCTGCTGCACGACGACGGCACGCGGGTCGTGGTCCGTGCCCCCTGGGCCGGTGCCGGCGTCCGCGACTTCGGCTTCGTGCGCTTCGAGGCGGGCGACGTCTTCACCGAGTACTACTGGCGCGACCGCTGGTACTCGGTCAAGGAGGTCAGCACCGCCACGGGCGCGGTGAAGGGCTGGTACTGCGACGTCACCCGGCCCGCCGTGCTGACGGGGACGGAACTGGTCGTCGAGGACCTCGACCTGGACCTGTGGCGCTCCGCGGACGGCACGGACGTACGGCGGCTGGACGAGGACGAGTTCGCCGGGAGCGGCCTGGCGGAGCGGGACCCGGGGGCCGCCGCTGCCGCCGTGGGCGCGCTGGACGAGCTGGAGCGGCTCGCCCGCGGGGACGGTTTCACCGACCTGCTGGCATAGGCACCGCGGCGGGCGCGGGCAGCGCGACCACCGCGTACCGCTCGTCATCGACCTCCTTGCCCCACAACGCCGGGTCGTCCGACAGTCGTTCCACCTGGATCCGCCCGCCGAGCGGGGCGAGGAGCGCGGTGAGCCGGCCGGCTGGTATACCGACCGGGGTGACGCTCCCCCACACGCCCTCGACGAGGACGAGCCGTCCGCCCGGCCGCAGCAGCTCCCGCCAGTGCGCCAGGACGCGGCCCTGGTCGGGCAGGGTCCACAGCACGTGCCGGACCAGGACGGTGTCGAAGCGCCGCCCGCCCACCGGCGGCGCCGCGGCGTCACCGGTCAGGAACCGTGCGTCACGGCCGGCGAGTTTGGCGCGGGCCAGCCGGAGCATGGCCGGGGAGAGGTCGACGCCGGTCACCCGGTGTCCCTGCTCGGCGGCGAGGAGCGACAGGCTGCCGGTGCCGCAGCCCAGGTCGAGGACGTCACCGGGCCGCTCGGGCAGCCAGGAGCGCAGCCGGGCGGCCCAGGCCCGGCGCACGCCGGGGTCGCGCAGCCCGTGGTCGGACTCCTCGTCGAAGGTGGCGGCCCGTGCGTCCCAGTCGACGTCCGGCCCCGTCGTCCCGTCACTGTTGCTCGTCATGCGTCACAGAGTGACATCCACCACTGACAGCGATGCATCGATGGGGAACTCTCGGGGAAAGGGTCTACCTCCGTGAGAATGCGGAACCCGGTGGATCCGTGAGGAGGCAGCCATGCGCCGTCTGACCGTGCAGAAGCCCCTGAAGAAGACCGACGCCCGCCGAGTCCGCGAGGAGGCCGACGAGCGCCCCGCGGGGCGCCCGGAGGTCCGCAAGGACATCGCCCGCACGTGGTGGCCGGACAACTGACCGGGCGCCCGGCCATGAGACGCGCGAGACCCGTCAGAGCAGCCGCTTACGGTAGTGGACCCGGTCGTAGGGGCCGTCCACGCGTCGTTCCACGACCTCGTACCCGTACTTCGGGTAGATCTTTTGGTTCTCCGTCATCAGCGCGTTCGTGTAGAGCCTGACCTCGGGCAGGCCCAGCGCACGTGCCTGCGCGTCCACGAACCGCAGCAGCCGTCGCCCCACGCCCGTGCCGTGCGCGTCGGGGTGGACGGCGATGCTGTCGAGGAACAGATGGTCTCCCAACGCCTCCAGCACCACGAGGCCCACGACGGGCGCGCCCGGCTCCGCCTCCGTGACGAACACCTTCCCCGCGGCCACGTCCGCCGCGTGGTCCGCCTCCATCGGCTGCGGCACGACCCCGATGCGCTCGATGTACGGCCGGTACGCCGCGTCGGTGACGGCCGCCACCGCGGGCACGTCGGCGGCGGCCGCCCGCCTGATCCTCTCGTCGTCCATACGGCGAACGGTAGTTACCTGAGCGCAGTCTGAGCACTCCCTTAACGCGGCCATAAAGATCGCGCGCACCCGCTCCCAGCAGGCGGGTTCGCGGTGTCCAGGGGCTAGCTTGCTGGTCACCCCACGGGTTTCGGCCCATGTCCCAGTGACCGTCGAGGAGTTCCCCATGCCCGCACCCCGCAGGGTCGCCGCCGCCACCGTCGTCGCCGGCCTCGCCCCGCTCGCCCTGACCGCGCTGGCCGCCGCGCCCGCGTCGGCGCACGGCTCGATGGGCGACCCGGTCAGCCGGGTGTCGCAGTGTTACGCCGAGGGCCCCGAGAGCCCGACGTCGGCCGCGTGCCGGGCGGCCGTGGCGGCGGGCGGCACCCAGGCGCTCTACGACTGGAACGGCATCCGCATCGGCGACGCCGCCGGCCGGCACCAGGAGCTGATCCCGGACGGCAGGCTGTGCAGCGCGAACAGCGAGGAGTTCAAGGGCCTCGACCTGGCCCGCGCCGACTGGCCGGCGACCGCGGTGAACAGCGGCTCGTACACCTTCAAGTACCGCGTGACCGCGCCGCACAAGGGCACCTTCAAGGTGTACATCACCAAGCCCGGCTTCGATCCGGCGGGTGCGCTCAAGTGGTCCGACCTGGACCTTTCGGCGCCGGTGGCGACGGTCACCGACCCGGTGGCGTCGGGCGGTCACTACACGTTCTCGGGCGCCCTGCCCGAGCGGTCGGGCAAGCACGTGCTGTACGCGGTGTGGCAGCGCTCGGACAGCCCGGAGGCCTTCTACTCCTGCTCGGACGTGTCCTTCGGCGGTACCGGCGGCGGCAGCGGTGAGGCGGGCGGCGACACGGCGGGCGGCGCCGCCCCGGCACCCTCGGCCTCCGCGCCGTCCGAGGAGCAGCTCGCGGCGGCGGCCGACAGGTCGACGGTCGAGCACCACGGGCACGGCGACCAGGACGCCACCACGACGACGGACCCGACCGAACCGGCCGGACCGGCCGGCTCCACGGCCCCTGCGGCGGACGGGCCCAACCGCGTCAAGGCGGCCGGGGGCACCGCGGACCTCGCCGAGACGGGCGGCGACGGCAGCACCACGTATCTCGCCGTCGGCGGGGCCGCGACCCTCGCGCTCGGCGCGGCGGTGCTGTTCGCCTCGGTGCGCCGGCGGGCGCTGGACGGCGGCCGGCACGGTCGCTGACCCCAGGCACCCCAGGTACCCCAGTGACCACGGGGGAACGCGGGGCTCGTCCGGCGGCTCAGGCCGGACGAGCCCCGCGTCGGGCGCGAGACACGCCGGGATCAGCTGAAGACCGAGGCGCAGGTGGTCGGGGTGGCGTGCGCCGGGTCGAGGGCGTTGACCACCTCGTGGAAGGCGATCCGGTCGATCAGCCCGATCGCCAGGTGCTCGGAGAGGTCGAGCGGGCACAGGTCCTGGAGCAGGACGTTGCGCACGTTCGGCCCGTTCAGGTACTGGCCGCGGTACGGCGTGACCACCTCGTCGTAGCGGGTGGCGATGACGGTGTAGCGGACGCCGGGCACGGTGTCGCCGCCCTCGTTGAGCTTGGTGAGGAGGTCGGAGCCGACGACCTGGTCGGCGAGGGCCGGAGTGTTCTCGTTCAGCAGGTCCCCGATGCCCGGGAAGTACGGCAGCAGGTTGGTGAGGCCGGACAGGGTGGTGCCGTGGTTGCTGGGCGCGATGCCGACGAGGGCGTTCACCTTGCCGGCTCCGCCGAGGAACTTCAGGTAGTAGCGGGGCATCATGCCGCCCTGCGAGTGGCCGACGAGGTCGGCCTTCGCGGCGCCGGTCGCGGCGAGCACCTTGTCGACGTGGGCGGAGAGCTGCTCGGCCGACTTCTCGACCGGTCCGAGGCCGTGGAAGAGCGGGACGCCGGGCAGTTGCCCGTAGTCGAGGGAGAAGACGCAGTAGCCCCGGCTCGTCAGGTAGGGCGCGAGGCCCAGCCAGTTGTCGACGGAGTTCCCGAAGGTGCCGTGGACCAGGACGACGGGGCGGGGGTGGGCGGCGGACGGCTTGCAGGTGTAGTCGTTCCAGCCGCTGCTGGGACGCGCGTCGGCGGCGTGCGCGGAGGTGGCGGGAACCAGGGCGGCCGCGGCGGTCAGCAGCAGCGCGGCCAGGGGTCTGAGCACTCGCTTCCAGGGCAGCATCGGGTGATCTCCTTGCGGCTCAAGGGAGGTGCGACGGCAGGACGCCCTGTGATCCGGATCACGGGATGCTGTTCACTCGTCAAGTTACGGGCGAGTAGTCCAGCTGTGAAGTTACGCGTCAGTAAAAACTTCCAGTGATAACCGGACTCCGCCGGAGCTCGAGTGATAAATGGTCACCAGCTGGGTCGCACGGGGCCGTTGGGCGCGACGCGCGCCAGCAGGCCGTGCAGCGCACGGGCCCCGTCGTCGCCGATCACGTCGGACCACGCACGCACGGCCTCGGCCGCCGCCTCCTCGGCGGCCCGCGTGCACGCCCGCCCCCGCTCGGTCAGCACGACCAGCCGGGCCCGCGCGTCGGCGGGGTGGGGCCGGCGTTCGGCGTACCCCTTGCGGACCAGCTCGTCGACGAGCTGACCGGCGGCCTGCTTGGTCACCCCGAGATGCGCGGCGAGTTCGGTGGCCGTCGCGCCGTCGGGGGCGAGCCGGGCGAAGGCGAAGCCGTGGGCGGGCCGCAGCTCTTGGAAGCCGCGGGCGACGACGCCCTCGTGGATGCGCTGCGTGAGCCCGCCGGCGGCGGCGAGCAGGGCGACGGACAGGGCCATGGCTTCGGAGTTCTGCACGGGGGCATTGAAGCACCCTTGACTGATTGGTCAAGCAGCTTGACCATAGGTCGCGAGGAGTTGGTCAAGCTGCTTGACCAATCAGTCGAACGTGGCCACTTTCCCGAGGAGACCGTCATGCCCGTCGTCCGCTCGTCCGAAGGCGTCACCCATGAGATCCACGGCGTACGCTTCGTCTCGTACGCCGCCCCCCGCAGCGGCAGCAGGGAGCTGTGCGCCTGGCGGGGCGAGATCCCCGCGGGGACGAAGGCTCCGGCGCACACCGTCAGCCGGGAGGAGATCTTCCATCTGCTCACCGGCGAGCTGCTGATCACCCTCGACGGCCGCACCGAGCGCGTCACCGCGGGCGACACCGTGATCATCAACCGGGGTGCGACCCTCTCCGTGGAGAACCCCACCGCCCGCCCCGCGACGTCCTGGGTCACCACCTCCGTCGGTCTGGAGGCGGAGCTGGCCGACGGCAGCCGGATCACTCCCCCGTGGGCCAACTGACGCGCGTCGGGGGATCACGCCGCCAGCGACCCGGGCATCACCGCCCTCGGTCCGAACTTCGCCCGCGCGCGGTCCGCGACCTCCTCGATCCGGCGGACCTTCTCGTCCACGGGATCGAAGGTGAGCTGGTGGGAGGCCTGCTCGGCGGGGGCCAGATCCTCGGCGCGCAGGGCGATCGAGCGGACCCGGGCCCGCTGGAGGCCCAACGCCTCGTACAGGTCGTACGCGGTCCGCGTCAGCGCCGCCGAGTGCGCGGTCGGTTCCTTCAGGGTGCGGCTGCGGGTGGTGGCCGACCGGTCGGCGTAGCGGACGGTGAGGGTGAGGATGCGGCACACCTTGTCCACGGTGCGCAGCCGGGCGCCCAGTTCCTCGGCGGCCGAGAGCAGGGCGCGGCGGTGCCGGGCGGGGTCGAGTTCGTCGCGGGTGAAGGGGCGGTCGGTGGCCAGGGTGGGGGTCCCCCCGCTCGAGCGAAGCCGAGAGTGGGGGAGGGAGACCCCGTTGGGGACGACCCGGCCGCGGTCGACGCCCTGGGCCTTCTCGTGCAGCTCGCGCCCGGCCCTCGCGCCGACCAGGCGCTGGAGCGTGGACAGGGGCGCGGCGGCGACCCGGCCGAGGGTGTCGAGGCCGTACTCGCACAGCGTGCGGGCGGTGGCGGTGCCGACGCCGGGCAGCGCGACGACGGGCTTGCCGGCGAGGAACTCCCGCTCCTCACCCACGGGCACCGCGCGGGTGAGCCCCGGCCGGGCGTCGCGCAGGGCCATGCGGGCCAGCATCGGGCCGGGCCCGGCGCCGATCACGCAGTCGACGCCGTACAGGGCGAGGGCGCGGACGCGGATCACCGAGGCCAGTTCCACGGCGTCGCGCCCGAAGTACCGCTCGGCGCCGCGCAGGTCGGCCAGCGCGCCGTCCGGCGGCAGCGCCTCGACGACCGGTGTGAACTCCTCCAGGAGCCCGAGCAGTTCGGGCAGGGCCGCCTCGTACATCGGCGGCAGCTGGAAACGTACGCAGAGAATCGTCATCCCGCACTCCCCGGACTCTGGTGCCACAACTTCCTTCCGACCGCGGACCCTTCGCCCGCGGGGCGCAGATCGGCCCAGGGGTGCATCTCGTACCCGGTGGACATGCGGATCGTCCGCTGCCGCTCCATCGGGTCCTGGGCCGCGGAGCCGGCCGGTGCTGGCCGTCCGTCCGAACCGGCGAGGCGGCGGCGCGCCGGGCCGCCCTCGGGGTCGTCCCCCTGGGCGCCGCCCGCTCCGGCCAGCCGGGCGGCGACGCCCTCCAGCCCCTCCTCCCGGCGCACCTCCAGCAGGTCGGCGAGGTTCCACGCCGCGGAGCCGACCACGCTGAGGCTGCGCGGGCCGCGCCGCTGCACCACCCCGCGCACCAGCAGCAGCCAGGAGTGGAAGACGGTGTGCGCGCAGGCGTCGTGCGAGTCGTCGAAGAAGGCGAGGTCGACCAGGCCAGAGCCGTCGTCCAGGGTGGAGAAGATGACCCGCCGCCCGGAGCGGATCGGCGGGGTCTGGGTGGCCGCCTTGGCACCCGCGACCAGCACCGTCTCCCCGTGCCGGGCCTCGCGCAGCCGCTTGGCCGACACCACGCCCAGCTCGCGCAGGAAGGTGCGGTGGTCGTCCATCAGATTGCGCGAGGCGTCCATGGAGAGCACGCCCAGTTCGGCGCTGAGCTTCTCCGCCGAGGTGAGGTCGGGCAGCCCGGCCGACGCGGTCTTCCGCCCGCCGGACAGGGGGAGTTGACCCCCGCGTCCACCGCGGGCGCCGCGGTGCAGCTCGGTCAGGTGCAGTTGCAGGTCGCGCCGGTTGGCGCCGAACGCGTCCAGCGCGCCGACCTGGGCGAGCCGTCCGGCCAGCGGCCTGCTGGGGCGGGCCCGTTCCCAGAAGTCGAGCAGGGAGGCGTAGGGCCGCCCCGCGGCGATCCGTTCCGCCTCGGCCTCGCTGATGCCGTGCACGTCGGAGAGGGCGAGGCGCAGCCCCCACTTCCCCGGCCCCTTTGATTCAGACACCAGTTCGATCGTGTGTGCGACCCCCGACTTGTTCACGTCCAGCGGCAGGATCGGCACCCCGCGCCGCCGCGCGTCCGCCAGCAGCAGCCGCTTGGGGTACATGCCGGGGTCGTGGGTGAGCAGCCCGGCGTAGAAGGCGGCCGGATGGTGGGCCTTCAGCCATGCGGACTGGTACGTCGGCACCGCGAAGGCGACCGCGTGCGCCTTGCAGAAGCCGTAGGACCCGAAGGCCTCGACGATCTCCCAGGTCCGCTGAATCGTTTCCGCGTCATAGCCGTTCGCCGTCGCGTGCTGGGCGAACCACACCTTGATCCGCCCCTGCGACTCCGGGTCGGACAGCCCGCGCCGCACCCGGTCGGCCTCACCGCGTCCACAGCCGGTCATGATGTCGACGATGTCGATGATCTGCTCGTGGAAGACGACGACCCCGTACGTCCCCTCCAGCGGCTCCGACAGGTCCTCGTGCGGGTAGCGCACCGGCGCCCGCCCGTGCCGGGCCTCGATGAACGGCCGCACCATGTCGGCGGCGACCGGGCCGGGCCGGAAGAGCGAGATGTCCACGACGAGGTCGTGGAAGGTGGCCGGCTGGAGCCGCCCGACCAGGTCCCGCTGTCCCGGCGACTCGATCTGGAAGCAGCCCAGCGTCTCGGTGGAGCGGATCAGCCGGTACGTCGCCGGGTCGCCCTCCGCGATCGCGTCCAGGTCGACCTCGGTGCCCGTGGCCCGCTCGACCTCGGCGACCGCGTGGGCCATCGCCGACTGCATCCGCACCCCGAGCACGTCCAGCTTGAGCAGCCCGAGGTCCTCCACGTCGTCCTTGTCGAACTGGGCCATCGGGAAGCCCTCGCCACTGGTCGGCATGACCGGCGTACGGGAGAGCAGGGAGGCGTCCGACAGCAGCACTCCGCAGGGGTGCATGGCGACGCCGCGCGGGAGGGCGTCGAGGCCCTCGACCAGCTCCCAGAGCTTGCCGTACCGCTCCTTCTCCCCCGCCAGCTCCTTCAGCTCGGGCAGTTCCTCCAGCGCCGCGCGGGCGTCGCGGGCGCGGATGTGCGGGAAGGACTTGGCGACGCGGTCGATCTCGGCCGGGTCCATGGACAGGGCGGCACCGACGTCGCGGATGGCGTGGCGCACCCGGTACGTCTCCGGCATGGCGACCGTGGCGACCCGCTCCGTGCCGAACCGGTCGATGATCGCGCGGTAGACCTCCAGGCGGCGCGCGGACTCCACGTCGATGTCGATGTCGGGCAGCACGACCCGCTCCTTGGACAGGAACCGCTCCATCAGCAGCCCGTGTTCGACCGGGTCGGCGTGCGCGATGCCGAGGAGGTGGTTGACGAGGGAGCCCGCGCCGGAGCCGCGCGCGGCGACCCGGATGCCCATGTGCCGTACGTCGTCCACGACCTGGGCGACGGTGAGGAAGTACGAGGCGAAGCCGTGGTGGGCGATGATGTCCAGCTCGTGGTGCATACGCTCCCAGTACTCCCGGTGACCGCGGCGCCGGTCGTAGCCGCGCAGCACCATGCCCGCCGCCGCCCGGGAGGCGAGCGCGCGCTGGGCGGTGCGGCGGCCGGCGCCGACGAGGTGCGGTTCGGGGAAGTGGACGGCGCCCATGCCGAGGTCGTCCTCGGGGTCGACCAGGCACTCGGCGGCCGTGGCCCTGGTCTGCTCCAGCAGACGGAGGGCGGCCTCGCGCCGGAAGCCCGCGGACTCGACGATCCGCTCGGCGGCCTGCCGCATGGCACCGGCGTCCTTGAGCCAGGCCTCGCCGGAGTCGAGCTCCTTGCCGGCGTCGATCGGGACCAGGCGGCGGGCGGCGTCCAGGACGTCGGCGACCTCGCCCTGGCCGGGGTCGGCATAGCGGACGGCGTTGGTGAGCACCGGACGGACGCCCTGTTCGGCGGCGAAGCCGACGGTGCGGGCGGCCAGGCGCAGGGACCCGGGGCCGGTCCCTTTGCGGCCGTGCCAGACGGCCTCCAGGCGCAGGGCGTCGCCGTAGACCTCCCGCCAGGGGGCGAGGAGCCTCACCGCGCGGTCGGGGCGGCCGGCGGCGAGGGCTCGGCCGACGTCGGAGCCGGGGCCGAGCAGGACGGTCAGGCCGTCGGCGTGGTTGTCGGGCCAGGACAGCAGCGGCGTGGTCCCCGCGGTGTGGGCGGCGGAGACCAGGCGGCACAGGTCGGCCCAGCCGCGGGCGCCGTCGCGGGCGAGGAAGGTGACCCGGGGGGCCGACTCGTCGACGAAGGCGCCTCCGCGCACGGGGGTGCGGCGCCGGTCCCGGCGTACGGAGGTGTCCGTGCGGCCGGTCTCGGGCTCGGGGGCCGCGACCGCGAGCTCCGCGCCGAACAGGGGGCGGACGCCCGCCTTCGCGCAGGCCTTGGCGAAGCGGACCGTGCCCGCGAGGGTGTCGCGGTCGGTGAGCGCGAGGGCGTCCATGCCCCGTTCGGCGGCCTGCTCGGCCAGCCGCTCCGGGTGGGAGGCGCCGTAGCGCAGGGAGAACCCGGAGACGGTGTGCAGATGCGTGAAACCCGGCACACGCACCTCCCGCTCTCATGAACCGACGCCTTATCGAACGCCTGTTCCCAACTACCTCACCCCCACCATAGACCAATTTTCGAATGTGTGTGCGACATCCGTTCGGCCCCCTCCCACCTGCGCAAACACCCGCCGCCCCGGAGCGTGGGGACATGTCGCACACCCCGGTCACCGCCTCCCGGAGCGGCTCCTTCCTCAGGGAGGTGAAGGACGCCGTCACTCCGCGCGCCACCCTTCTCGTGCTCGGGGTGCTCGCGCTCCAGCTGCTGTTCATCGCCTCCTACGTGGGAGCGCTGCACGATCCCCGGCCGAAGGACGTGCCCTTCGGCGTCGTCGCACCCGAGAACGCGGCCGAGCAGGCGGTGGCCCGGCTGGAGCGGCTGCCCGGGGCGCCGCTGGACCCGCGCACGGTGGCCGACGCGGCGAGCGCCCGGCAGCAGATCATGGACCGGGAGATCGACGGCGCCCTGATCGTGGACCCGCGGAGCCGTACGGACACCCTGCTGGTCGCCTCCGGCGGCGGCACCGTCCTCGCCACCACCCTGGAGGCCATCGTCGGCAGGGCCGACAAGGCCGAGGGGCGCGCGGTGCGGGTCGTCGACGTGGCCCCGGCCTCACGCCACGACTTCGACGGGCTGTCGTCCTTCTATCTGGTCGTGGGCTGGTGTGTCGGCGGCTATCTGTGCGCGTCGATCCTGGCGATCAGCACCGGGGCCCGGCCCGCCAACCTGCGTCGCGCGGCGATCCGGCTGATCGTGATGGCGCTGGTCGCGATCGTCGGCGGTCTGGGCGGCGCGGTGATCGTCGGGCCGATCCTGGGCGCGCTGCCCGGCAGCGTGGTGGACCTGTGGGGGCTGGGCGCCCTGATCACCTTCGCGGTGGGCGCCGCCACGCTCGCGCTCCAGGGCCTCTTCGGGATCGTCGGCATCGGGCTGGCGATCCTGCTGGTGGTGGTCGCGGGCAACCCGAGCGCGGGCGGCGCCTTCCCGCTGCCGCTGCTGCCGCCGTTCTGGAGGGCGATCGGCCCGGCACTGCCGCCGGGGGCGGGCACCTGGGCGGCCCGCTCGGTCGCGTACTTCAAGGGCAACGACCAGACCCTCTCCCTGCTGGTGCTGTGGGCGTGGGCGGTCGCGGGAACGGCGATCACGCTGCTGGCGGCCGTGCTGCGCGGCCGGCGGCGGGAGACGGAGCTGCCCACGCGGCCGCCCGCCGAGGCGGGCTGACCGCCGTACCGCGCACGGGCACGCGGAAGTCCCGCCCCTCGCGCGCGGGACGGGACTTCTGCGTACCGTGTGCGGCTCAGCCGATCTGCGTACCGGTGGCCGACAGGGCCTCCGTCACCGGCTGGAAGAAGGTCTCGCCGCCCGAGGTGCAGTCGCCGCTGCCGCCGGAGGTGAGGCCGATGGCCTTGTCGCCCGAGAAGAGCGAGCCGCCGCTGTCGCCGGGCTCGGCGCAGACGTCGGTCTGGATCAGGCCGTTGACGATGTCGCCGTTGCCGTAGTTCACGGTGGCGTCCAGGCCGGTGACCGTGCCGTCGTGCACCTGGGTGGTCGAGCCGCTGCGGGTCACCTGCATGCCGACGGTGGCCTCGGCGGCGCCCGAGATGGCCTGGGCGGAGCCGTTGTAGAGGTTCACCTCGCTCGGGTGGGCCACGTCGGCGGTGTACTTGACCAGGCCGTAGTCGTTGTCCGGGAAGCTGGAGGCCTCGTTCTGGCCGATCACCGTGCCGGAGGAGTCCGACCAGCTGGAGATGGCCTCGGTGCAGTGCCCGGCGGTGAGGAAGTACGGCTCGCCGCCCTTGGTCACGTTGAAGCCGAGCGAGCAGCGCCCGCCGCCTCCGGTGATGGCGTCGCCGCCCGAGACGAAGGGCTTGTACTCACCCTTGGTCCGCTTGAGTTCGGCCTTGGCGCCGAGCCCGTCGACCACCTTGGTCAGCTTGGCCCACTCGGCCGCGGAGACCGTGCGGTCGGCGGTGACGACGACCTTGTTGCTGGTCGGGTCGGTCGCCCACGAGGTGCCCGGGATCGTGGCGTCCTCGGCGAGGGTGGTGCGGGCGCTCTTCAGGTCGGCGAGCGAGTTCTCGACGACTCTCGCCTTGGCGCCGGCCTCCTCGACGGTCTGCGCGGCGGCCTCGTCGAGCACGTTGACGACGAGGCTCTTCGCCTGGGCGTCGTAGTACGTGCCCGCCGCGTCGGCGCCGAGGTCGCCGAGCAGTGTGGAGGCGAGCTTTCCGGCCGCCGTGACCGACAGGGTCTCGGGCGCGGAGGCCTTCGGGGACTCGCTGGCGTTCGCACTCTGGAAGGTGACTCCCGCGGCGACCAGTGCGGTGATGCCCGCACCTACCACGGCTGCCCGCCGCCTGGGTATGCGTCGGTGCTTCAACTCACGTCCTCCTGTGGGGGGTCGGCCCGCAGGTTGTGGGGACCTCGCGGGCCGGAAGGCTGGTTGACGAGCGTTCACTCTTCCGACTCCACAGGCCGCACACAAGGTCGACTGAAGGACGTGCGCACGACAACTCCAGCGCGGTCACAGGTCCTTCACCAATCATGTCCCTTCCAGGAGGATTCGCGGAGCGACATCGCACCGCGAACGCCGGGGCGGGCAGCCGGGCAAGGGGAAGCCCCCGCACGCGGGCTGCGTGCGGGGGCTCGTGGCGCTGCCGGCTGCGCTGTGGGCCGGTCTCAGTAGACGCTGACGCCGTAGGCGCTCAGGGCCTCCGTCACCGGCTGGAAGAACGTCGTGCCGCCGGAGGAGCAGTTGCCGCTGCCGCCGGAGGTCAGGCCGTAGGCGACGCCGTTGCTGCCGTAGAGCGGGCCGCCGGAGTCGCCGGGCTCGGCGCAGACCGTGGTCTGGATCAGCCCGGAGACGATGTCGCCGCCGCCGTAGTTGACGGTGGCGTTCAGCGCGGTGACCCGGCCGCTGTGGGTGCCGCTGGTGGAACCGTCGCGGATGACGGTGGTGCCCACGCTCGGCGTGGCGGCGCGGGTGATGTCCACGCCGTTCGCGGTGCCGGGCTTGCTGACGGACGTGTTGGTGTACCGGACGATGCCGTAGTCGTTGCCCGGGAAGCTGGAGCCGGCGGTGGTGCCGAGGGTCGTGGTGTGCCCGGAGTTGGACCACCAGGTGCCGGCGCCGTCGGTGCAGTGACCGGCGGTCAGGAAGTACTCGGTGCCGTTGCTCGCACGGACGTTGAAGCCGAGGGAGCAGCGCCAGCTGCTCGCGTAGATGGCGTCACCGCCCTGGATGAGCTTGTTGAACGTGCCGGGGGTGCGCTTGATCGTGAGCGCGCCGGCCTTGTCGCCGGCCTGCTCCTTGATCTTCGCGATCTCGGCCTGGGTGACCGTGCTGTCGGCGGTGACGACCAGCCGGCCGGTGGCGCTGTCGACGGCCCAGGCGGTGCCGGGGACGTCGGCCTGGAGCACCGCGGCGCTCGCGCTGTTCAGCTCGGCGGCGCTGAAGGTGGCCGGGGTGGGTGCCGCGGTCGCGCTGGGGACCGCGATCGCGGCTGCGGCCACGAGACCGGTGGATACGGCGATCAGCCGGGTGCGTCTCGAGATGCCGCTGCGGGGGTTGGTGCGCTTGATCCTCACTTTTCGTTCCTCCACAAAGGAAGTCGGGGGCCCTCTCGTGGGGTTGGGGCCCGTGAGGCGCAGCCAGCGGACGGACGCCCGGGTTCCGGACGCGCCGTGCCCCTGACAAGCGCTGAGGTTGGAGTATTCGGCCGAACGGCCGGTCGGCGCAAGAGTGCCTTTCGGCCTTCAACCATCGGCCGGCCGCCGCCAACCCCCGCAGGACGTCAGCGCAGTTCGCGCTCCCCCGCCTCGATGCCGGCCTCCAGCGTGTTCCCCGGCGGCGGGAAAGGGCAGATGAAGTGGTCGGCGAACGCGCACGGCGGCAGCAGCGCGCGGTTGAAGTCGACCGTCGTGCGCCCCTCTGCGTCCGGCGCGGCCGGGCGCAGGAACCGGAAGCGGTAACTGGTGCTTCCGCTGGTGGTGTCCGCGAAGACGGCCCACAGCGAGCCGTCGCCCTCCACGGTCACCTGGAGCGTGTGCTCCCGTCCGTCCAGCGCGAAGGCCAGTTCCCCGCCGAGGCCGAGCCCGCGCTCCCGCCCGTCCGCGTTCGGCACCCGCACACTGCGCCGTCCGGTGTCGTACGGCGTGAAGCGTCCCGGCACCGACCAGCGCGGGTCGTAGGGCGTGGCCGCGATGCCGGTGAACGCGCGCCGTGCCTCGGCGGCCGGGTCGAAGTCACGCACCCCCCAGGCGCCTTCGCGGAGCAGCACGACCAGGCGCCGCTCGCCGTGGGCGACCCGGGCCGCGCTCGCCGGTCCCGGGTCGGCGGCGAGCCGTGCCTCGCCGTCCAGCGGCCGGTCGTCCACGGTCAGCCCGTCGGCCCCGGTGGCCGTCAGCACGACGGCGTCGCCGTCCGCCGTCCAGGTCCCCGGGATGTCCGGGAGCCGGCCGTCCGGATGATCCTCCAGCCAGTGCGTGCCGGTCAGCGCGAGCGGCCCGTAGGGCGCCGACACCGTCTCCTCGCGCTGCTCGTGCCAGCGCTTCCACGCCTCGGATGCGTCCGTCGTCATGGGATCAACCCTTACACACCGGCTCGGCGAGACCGAGGTGCGAGCACAGGGTGCCGCCCTCGTACTCCGGGTCTGCCGGATGGACAGTCCCTTCTTCTGCGTGCGGTCATGACGCCCCTCCTGCGGCGTACCGGTTGGCGGGCCGGCCCAGGTCCAGGTGCTCCCGGAGCGTGCTGCCCGGGTAGAAGGTGCGGAACAGTCCCCGGTGCTGGAGCAGCGGGACGGTGCCGTTGACGAGCCGTTCCAGGTCGCGGCGTGACTCGGCCGGGGTGAGATGGAAGCCGTCGACGGTGCCCTCGCGGTGCCAGGCGGCGATGAGTTCCGCCAGGTCGACGGGGCCGCCCCGGTACAGCGGGCCGCGCGGGGTGGGCCGGGGTCCGCCCCCGCCGTGGCCGCGCTCGGCCGCGTACTCGCCGTCGCCGAGGTCGACGTCCAGGGCGGCGAGGACGCGCAGGGCGTCCGGGTCGCGGCCCTGGGCGGCGGCCGAGGTCCGCAGCCCGGCCCGTGCGGCGGCGGCCTCGGCGGGATGCGCGGTGCGGACGAGGGCCACGTCGGCGTACCGGGCGGCGACCCCGCGGGCGGGCGGCTCGGTGGCGTCGACGACGCGGACGGGGTGGCCCTGCGGGGGCCGCGGCACGACGGAGGGGCCCTTGACCGAGAAGTGGGTGCCGGTGGAGTCGACGTGGTGCAGCTTGTCCCGGTCCACGAAGCGGCCCGTGGCCACGTCCCGGATCTCGGCGTCGTCCTCCCAGCGGTCCCACAGCCTCTCCGCCACGTCGGCCACCTCGCCGGCCTCCTGCCACAGGGCCTCGGCGAGTACGGCGCGGCGCCGGCCGAGGAGACGGGCCTCGCCCTCGCCGGCGGACACCCCGATCCGCCAGCCGGCCCGGCCGTGGCTGACCCGGTCGAGGGTGGCCACGGCGGCGTGGACGTGGACGGGCTCGGTGTGCGTGGTGGTGACGGTCGGGACCAGGCCGACGCGCCGCGTGGCGGGGGCGACCCGGGCCAGGACGGCGAGCGCGTCGGGCCCGGGGCGGCCCAAGCCCTCGTCCAGGGTCACGAAGTCCAGCGCGCCGCGTTCGGCGAGCCGTGCCGCGTCCACGTAGGAGCCGGCGTCGTGCACCGACGGCTGGTCGAGGGCGACGGCCAGGTGCAGCCGGCGCCGGTCGTGTGAGGAGGCCATGCGGAGGAGAACCTTTCCGGCAGCAGCGTCGGGATCCGGGGAGCGGGCATCGGGATCCGGGGATCAGAGGACCTTGGAGAGGAACGCCCTGGTGCGCTCGTGACGCGGGCGGGCCAGTACGTCACCGGGCGGGCCCTGCTCGACGACGCGGCCGTCGTCCATGAACACCACGGTGTCGGCGACCTCGCGGGCGAAGCCGATCTCGTGCGTGACCAGGATCATGGTGGTGCCCTGCCGGGCCAGGTCCTTGATGACGTCGAGGACCTCCCCGACCAGCTCGGGGTCGAGGGCGGAGGTCGGTTCGTCGAACAGGAGCAGCTTCGGCTCCAGGGCCAGCGCCCGCGCGATGGCGACCCTCCCCCAGTGCCTGAACGGCCTGGGGGCACCCCCAGCTGCTGGCCGCCCGACAGGTGGCGGGGGTAGGCGTCCGCCTTGTCGGCGAGCCCGACCCGGTCCAGCAGCCGGCGCGCGGCCTCGACGGCCTCGCGGCGGGGCCGCTTCAGCGCGGACACCGGCGCCTCGGTGATGTTCTCCAGGACCGTCAGGTGCGGGAAGAGATGGAAGTTCTGGAAGACGAAGCCGATCCGGGTGCGCTGCCGGAGCACCTCGCGTTCGGGCAGCTCGCGCAGCCGGTCGCCGGTGCGCCGGTAGCCGATCAGGGCGCCGTCCACGGTGACCACGCCCCGGTCGACCTTCTCCAGGTGGTTGACGGTGCGCAGCAGCGTGGACTTGCCGGAGCCGGACGGGCCGAGGATCACGGTGACCTCGCCGCTGCGCACGGTGAGGTCGATGCCCTTGAGGACCTCCAGGGCGCCGAAGCTCTTGTGGACGGACCTGATGTCGACCATGACGCTCATCGCGTGGACTCCTCGAGCCGGGGGCGGTGGTCCGTGGCGGGACCGGTGGGGGTGTGCAGGAAGGCCAGCAGGGCCCGTGCGGTGGCGTCGTTCTGCCGGAACGCCACTCCGCCGGTGCGGGGCCGGGTGAAGGCGCCGGAGCCACGCGCGTCGGTGTGCGGGCCGAGCGCGAACCGCCTCGGGTGCGGCAGGCCGGACCGGTCCAGGACTCGTCCGTCGGCCCGGTCGACGGCCAGCAGCCCGTCGGGGGTGGCGGCGGCGCCGTCGTCGTGCAGCGCGCGCAGGAGCGGGTCGCGGGCCCGCTCGACGGTGGGGTGCGGCAGCCGGGCCTCGACCAGCGCGCGGGCCTCCACCACATGGCCGGGCACGCTCGCGCCGCAGGCCCGGAAGACGCCGTCCTCGGCGGTGACGGTCATGCCGGCGCCCAGGAAGCGGACGACGCCGGCCCGGGACAGTGCGAGCAGCTGGCGCAGCCGGGGGGCGGGCGGGCCGGAGGCAAGGTAGCTGAAGAAGCCGTGCCACCAGCCGCCGACGTCGCCGAGCCGGACCAGCTGCCCGTAGACGGAGAGCAGGGCGAGGAAGACGGCCAGGTCGGGGCTGTGCTCGGAGTCGTGACGGCGCCGCAGGTCGTCCTCGACGTACCGGCGCAGCCCCTCCTGGAGCTCGTCGTGGGTGCCGTGGCGCACCCCGTCGAGGGGCCGGTCGAGGGCGGCGAGGTCGAGCCGGTCGGCGGGGTCGGGCACGGCGGCGGCGACGAGGGCAGCGCGTTCGGCGGGGTCCGCGGCGGCGTACCGGGCCTCGAAGGCGGGCCAGTCGAGGGTCACCCGCTCGGGGTGGGCGGTGAACAGCCGGTGGTAGTGGGCGAAGCCCAGCTCCTTCTCGACCAGCGGCCACACGTCGCGCCGGAAGTCGAAGCCGTCCGGCCGGGCGAGCAGCGCCTCGGTCTCGGCGGGCCCGAAGAACCGCGGCAGCGGCGGCCGGTCGCCGGTCCAGTCGTAGCCGATCTTGGAGTGGTACGGCACCCCGCGCCGCGAGCCGACGTACAGCACCGGCTCCCGCCCGGACGGCACGTACGTGTCGCCGTCGTACCGTCCGCCCCTGCCCTCGGTCAGCAGCACCATCAGGTCGACGAAGGCCAGCCCGAAGCCGCGGACGAGAACGTCGTCGCCGGGGCGCAGCGCGGACAGGTCGCTGTCGGCGGTGAAGTCCGGCGGGAGGTGGACGAGGCCGTGGGCGCGGGCGTACGCCGTGAGTTCCCGCTGCTCGTCGTCGGGTTCGGCGTCGAGGTGGCCGAGGGTGAGGACGACCAGGTCGGCGAGGAGGGGCAGGGTGCGGCCCTGGAGCCACACCCGCTGGCGTCCCTCGCGCGGGCCGTCGACCCGCACCGCGCGCCGGGCGTGGTGGTACACCACGAAGCCCGGGGGCAGACCGGCCACGGCCCGCTCGTACGCCCAGCGCAGATAGGCGCCCTGCACCCGGCGCCCGGCGAAGGTGCGGCCGTCCAGGCCCGCCCACTCGTGCAGGGTGGGGCCCGGCCGGACGGGCCCTGCCATCTCCACCGTCTCGTCGGTGAACATGGTGACGTCCTGGGCGTGCGAGTTCATCCACAGCAGCGGCGACTGCTCCTCGCGCCAGATCCGCCCGGCGCCCGGCGGGTGCGGGTCGACGAGGTGGATGTCGAGGCCGGTCTCGCCGTACAGCTCGGGCGCGTTGGCGGCGATGCGCTCCAGCAGGCCGGTGCCGCGCGGTCCGGCGCCGACGATCACCAGCGCGGGCCGGGTCATCGGGTGCGCTCCGTGCCGCGGGCGTAGTGCTTCTCGACGTAGTACTGGCCGGCGCTGAGCACCGAGGTGACGACGGTGTACCAGACGGTGGCCACCATCAGCAGGGGGATGACCTGGTAGGTGCGGTGGTAGACGAGCTGGACCGAGTAGAGCAGGTCCTGGACGGCGATGACGCTGACGATGGAGGTGCCCTTGAGGGTGCCGATCAGCATGTTGCCGGCCGGCGGCACGATGGAGCGCATCGCCTGCGGGAGCACGATCCGCCGCCACCGGCGCCACCGGCCGAGGCCGAGGGCCTGGGCGGCCTCGGTCTGGCCCCGGTCCACGGAGAGGATGCCGCCGCGCACCACCTCGGCCGCGTACGCGGCCTCGTGCAGGGTCAGGCCGATGACCGCGACGGTGACCGGGCCGAGCAGGTCGACGGTCTTCACGCCGAGGACCTGCGGGTACAGGGCGCCGATGTTGAACCACAGCAGGAGCTGCACAAGGATCGGTATCGACCGGAACAGCCAGACGTAGCCCCAGCTCACGGCGCGCAATACGGGGTTGGCGGAGAGCCGGAACGCGGCGAGCAGGGTGCCCAGCGCGAAGCCGAGGACCATGACGACGGCGGTCAGCCACAGGGTGAGCCACAGGCCGCGCAGGACGGCGTCGGAGGTGAAGTAGCCGGCGACGACGTCCCATTGGAAGGCGTCGTTGCGCAGGACGGAGTTGACGGCCAGTCCGAGGAGGACCAGGACGGCGACGGCGGCGATCCACTGGCCGAGGCGGCGTTGCGGGACGATCCGCGGAACGTCCGCCTTGTCCGGGGCGTCCGGTACGGCGGCGGGGCGGTCGAGGGTGTCGGAGGACATGCGAAGGCTCCGTGACATCGAGTCAGTCGGACACGGTGGGTGGTGCCTTCACACGGCCGAGCCCCTCAGCAGAGCCGTGGGCCGAGAGTACGGTGCGGTTTCGGTGCGCTGTCAAGGCCGTCCACACTGTGAGCCGTGCGTCTCAAGTCGTTGACGCGGAACCGGATGCCTGTTCCACTTGGCCCATGCATCCGCAGCAGTGGCTGGTCACGCGCTCCCACATCGACTTCGGTCGAGTGTGGTCCTCTTCCTGTTGAGCCGACCCCCCTGCATGCCCTGATCGCCTGACTCCTCCGTCGGGGCTTTTCGGGTTCCCGCTTTCTTTTCACGCCTTCACACGCGCACCCCTCCCCTCGTGCCGCCTTTGCCTTCTTCCGTTCTCAGGAGACCCCTGCCATGCGTACGCCCACGCGTGCCCGAAAGATACTCTTCGCGCCTCTTGCCCTGATCGCCTCGGCGGCCCTGCTCCTCACCGCGTGCGGCTCCGGCGATCCCGCCGGGGACGTGGCGGGCGCGGCGGCCGGCTCCGACGCGGTCCCGACCACGGACGTGGTCTCCGGCGTGAAGGAGAACCCGGCCGCGGTGAAGCTGCTGCCGCCCGGCACCGGGAAGGTCACCCTCGCCGTGACCGTCGGCGGCACCCCGCCCGGCACCACCTATCTGTCCGACGGCAAGACGCTGACCGGCCAGGACGTCGACTTCGCGAACGCCGTCGCCAGGGCGCTCGGCATCGAGCTGAAGACCGAGCAGGCGTCCTTCGAGGCGATCCTGCCCGCCCTGGACAGCGGCAAGTACGACGTCGGCGCCGCCAACTTCGGCGTGACCGAGGAGCGGCGCAAGACGATCGACTTCGTCACCTACATCAACGACGGCCAGGGCTTCGCCGCCCGGAAGGACAGCGACCTGTCGAAGGTCACCGATCTCACGCAGCTGTGCGGGCTCAAGGTGGCCACCGGCGCCGGCACCACCTTCGAGGCCACGCTGGAGGAGAACAGGCACCGGTGCACGGACGCCGGCGAGAAGGCCTACGAGGTGCAGACCTACGGCGAGCAGGGCGCCCTGTGGTCCTCGCTCCAGCAGGGCCGCAGCGACGTCGTGATGTCCACCATCAACGGCCTGCGCTACGCCGTCGCCCAGCAGGAGGGCCTGAAGTTCCTGAACGAGTTCCGCCGTCTGGACGTCGGCTTCGCCCTGAAGAAGGGGTCGAAGCTGGCGCCCGCACTCCAGGCGGCGGTGAACGGGCTCATCGCCGACGGGACGTACGACGAGATCCTGAAGAAGTGGGGGACGACGGAGTCGGCGATCGCCGAGTCCGAGATCTCGCCCCCCGAGCTGAAGGACTGACGGCGGCCGACGGCGGGGCGGCGGCCTCTCAGCAGTCGCACCCGCAGTCGCAGCCGTCGCCGCAACAGCAGCAGGCGTCGCCGCAGTTGCTGCAGCAGTCACAGCAGTCGCAGCAGTCACTGCAGCTCTGGAACAGTCCTTCCCGGCGCTGCCTGGTCCAGGGGTCCTCGAAGGTGCCGCAGCACATCTGGCACGTGCAGGCCAGCCCCAGCCACACGGCGCACCCCGCGAGCAGTCCCCGCCGGTCGCGGTGCGGCGGCTCCGGGGGCATCGGCGCACCGGGGCCGCCGGGAGCGCCGGGCGGGGAGTACGGGTGGCTGCCGTGCGCGCAGGAGGGGGTGCCGAAGGCGCGGTCGACGGAGGTGCCCAACTCGTGCACCAGCAGCCGGTGCACCAGCCGCCGGCCGGTGCTGTGTCCTCCCGGGGAGACCCCGGACCCCCAGGCGACCTCGCGCAGCGCCAGCCGTATCCCGTGCACGGCGTCGTCGGCCAGCCGGCGGGCCTCCGTGCGCGGGGTGCCGGTGGCGGTGAGCGGGTTCCAGGCGCCCGAGGCGGCGTCGGCCTCCTGGTCCTCCACGGCGTCCAGGAGATGGGCGAGCCGTCCGAACAGGCGCCCCGCCTCGGCGAGCGGCCCGGCGTTGTCCGGCCGGCCGGCGAGGTGGGCGGTGTGCGCGAACGCGGCGGCGGTGGCGGTCTCGGTCGGCTCGGTGACGGTCAGGAGAGGCGTCCCGGGCCCGGCGAGCGTCTCGATGCCGGCCTGCCGGTCCACGGCGTCGACGAGGACGGCGGTGTCGAATCCGACGGCACCGCCGCTGCGGCGGCCGGCCGCGTCCCAGCCGGCGGCCACCCGGCGGGCGGCGCGGGCCACGGGCCGCCGGGCCAGCAGTCCGTCCCCGTCGGCGACGTGGTCGCGCACCTTCGCCGAGGCCAGCACCAGGGAGACGGCCGCCGCGAGCCGGGCGCCCTCGCCGTGCGCGACGGACGCGGTGCGCATCCCGCGCAGCGGGCACGGACCCGCCGTACGCCGCCCGGCGCCCGCGCCGCCCCGCTCGGCCTGAGCCTCCGTCAACACCGATATGAGCAGCCCGTCATAGTTCGTCACGATGCGCGCGAACTGTCCGTGGTCCTTGCGCAGTGCGAGGCACAGCCCGCACAAATGCGCCATCCACTGGCTGGTGAGGCTCTCTCCGAGCCGGTGCCTGCAGGGCCTGACGATTCCGAACACGACTCTCCCCCGTGGGTACGTGCGACGCTGAGCTGCGGCATCGTACCGACAGCCGCCGTCACCCGTACGCACCCTGACTCACCCGTCCGCCGGGAAGAATCATATTTCACTCACAGTCAGCACCCGTTTGGGAAACGACCCTTGGGACACAAGGACTCTCGACGGATTCGCTGTGCACCAGTACCGTCACAAACCCCCCGGGCGGCGTCTATCCACTTGGCGCGACGTCCGCATCATGGATGACCATAGGGATGCGGAAGGCACGAAAGACCGCTGTGAGAGGAGGCGTCCATGGGATCGGTACGCAAGGCGAGTGCGTGGCTCGGCCTCGTCGACGACAACGATGACGAGCGCTACTACGACGACGACTACTCGGAGGGCACCGAGTCCCCGGACGCCTGGGTCACGGACCCGCGGGTGAAGGTGGCCTCGGACGTCGCCGAGGAGAGGGGCCGCCGGATCGGCACGGTCACCCCGGACAGCTTCCGGGACGCACGTGCCATCGGCGAGATGTTCCGGGACGGTGTCCCGGTCATCATGAACCTGACGGCCATGGAGGCCGGCGACGCCAAGCGCGTCGTGGACTTCGCGGCCGGGCTGATCTTCGGCCTGCGGGGTTCGATCGAGCGGGTCTCCACCCGGGTGTTCCTGCTGAGCCCGGCCGACACCCAGGTGATCAGCGGCGACCCGGCCGCGCACCGGTCGGACGGGTTCTTCAACCAGAGCTGAGGCGGGGCCGCGCACACGGCCCCGCACCGCTTTGCCGCTCCCCCGCCGGCGTCTCTACCGGAAGGCGTCGAGGCCGGTGAGCGCCTTGCCCAGCACCAGCTGGTGCATCTCGACGGTGCCCTCGTAGGTGAGCACCGATTCCAGGTTCGTCGCGTGCCGCATCACGGGGTACTCGAGGGAGATCCCGTTGGCGCCGAGGATCGTACGGGCCGTGCGGCAGATCTCGATGGCCTCGCGCACGTTGTTGAGCTTGCCGAAGCTGACCTGCTCGGGACGCAGGCGTCCGGCGTCCATGCGCCGCCCGAGGTGGTGGGCGAGCAGAATGCCCTTGTGCAGTTCGACCGCCATGTCGGCGAGTTTGGCCTGGGTCAGCTGGAAGCCGCCGATGGGCCGTCCGAACTGCTCCCGCGACTTCGCGTACTCGACGGCCGCCTCGAAGGAACTGCGGGCCGCGCCCATCGCGCCCCAGACGATGCCGTAGCGGGCGTGGGAGAGACAGCTGAGCGGCCCGCGCAGACCGATGACCTCGGGCAGCACGGCGTCGGCGGGCAGCCGTACGTCGTCGAGGACCAGCTCGCTGGTGACGCTGGCCCGCAGGGACCACTTGTGCTTGATCTCGGGGGCGGAGAAGCCGGGGCTGTCGGCCGGGACGACGAACCCGCGAATCCCCTCCTCGGTCTGCGCCCACACCACGGCGACGCCGGCCACGGACCCGTTGGTGATCCACATCTTGCGGCCGTTGAGCACCCAGTCGCCCCCGGAGTCGCGCTTGGCACGGGTGCGCATGTTGGCCGGGTCGGACCCGTGGTCGGGCTCGGTGAGCCCGAAGCACCCGATGACCTCACCGGCGGCCATGCGCGGCAGCCACGCCTGCTTCTGCTCCTCGCTGCCGAAGCGGTGGATGGCGTACATGGCGAGGGAGCCCTGCACGGAGACGAGCGAGCGGATTCCGGAGTCGGCGGCCTCCAGCTCGAGACAGGCCAGTCCGTACTGCACGGCACTCGCGCCGGCGCAGCCGTACCCCTCGAGCGACATGCCGAGCGCGCCGATGCTCCCGAGCTCGCGGGCGAGCTCCCGGATCCCGGGCAGCTCCCCCTTCTCGTACCAGTCCGCGATGTGCGGCAGCACGCGGTCGGCGGCCCAGCCCCGCACGGTGTCCCGGACCGCGAGGTCCTCCGGCTCCAGCAGGTCGTCGATGCCGAGGGGATCGACGGGGTCGAACGCGGGCAACTTCTGGGACGAGGCCATGGAACACCCTCCGGGGCTCTGGAAAACTAGCGCTGCTAGTCACGCTACTCGAGCCGACGTTACGACGCGCCGCACCTCACGTCCACCATGCTCTCCCACCCACGCACCACCCGTTCACCGCCAACCGGAAGGTGGTGGACGTCGCCCGTGGGGGTACGCCACCGCAGGCGGCTCACGGTGGAGCGCCCCTCCCAGCAGGCCCACCGCCGCCGGAACCGAGCCCGACCGGCGGCGAACGGATGGTGCGCGGGTGGGAGACCCCCGACGGCCCGCAGCCGCCGACGGCGGCGTACCCCCACAGGCGACGGTCACCTCTCGGCCGGCGGTGAACGGGTGGTGCGCGGGTGGGAGACCTCCCGCGTCACACCGAGACGCGTGAATCCACCGCGTCCCGAGGCGCAGGCACCGCCACCGCCTCCCCGTCCTCCTCGCACTGCATCACCCGCGGCAACCGCAACGCCATCACCGCCCCCAGCAACAACAACCCCGCACTCACCAGCAATGTCACATGCAGCCCGTGCACGAACGCATCACCCGCGGTCCGCCGCAGCGCAGCCCCCGCAGGCCCCCCGAGCTGCGCGGCAACCTCGTACGCCTCCCCCAGCGAATGCCCCGCCGCCACCGACGCCGACGCCGGCACCCTGGGCACCCCGCCCGTCACCCCGGGCGCGTACGCCGCGTTCATCACACTGCCCAGCAGCGCGATCCCGATCCCCGCGCCCAGCTGGTACGACGTCTCCCCGATCGCCGCCGCCCCACCGGACTGCTCCGGCGGCGCCTCGCTCAGCATCGACTCGTACGCCCCGAACAGCGTCGTCTCCAGCCCGAAGCCGAGCAGCACGAACCCGGACAGCAGCAGCGCGCAGTTGTCCGCCCGGCCCATCGCCGTCAGCAGCACCACCGCCACCGCCGTCAGACAGAACCCCGCGCACACCATGCGCCGCGGTCCGAACCGTCGCAGCAGACGCGCGCCCGCCAGCCCGGCCGCCATCGCCGCGAAGGTCAGCGGCAGCAGCCGCAGCCCGGTCTCCAGCGGCGACAGCCCGAGCACCAGCTGCAGATACTGCGCCGCGATCAGCTCGAGCCCGACCAACGCCAGCATGGCCAGCACGATGCAGCCCACCGACGTGCTGAACGCCGGCCGCCGGAACATCGCGAGATCCACCAGCGGATGCGTACGCCGTCGCTGCCGGCGCACGAAGCCCGCCAGCAGCGCCGCGCCCAGCACCAGCGGCAGCACGGTGAGCGGGCTCACCACCGGCTCCCCGCCGCCGAGCCGCTTCACCCCCAGGACGACCCCGAACAGGCCGGCCGCCGCCATCAGCGCGCCGACGACGTCCCAGGGGCCGGTGCCGTCGCCCTTGGACTCGGGCAGCAGCAGCCTTCCCACCGGCAGGCTGACCAGCATCAACGGGATGTTGACGAGGAACACCGAGCCCCACCAGAAGTGCTCGAGCAGGAAGCCGCCGAGCAGCGGCCCGACCGCCGCGCCCACCGCGGCCACGGCGCTCCAGACGCCGATGGCCAGTGCCCGCTCCCGCCGGTCGGGGAAGACCTGCCGCAGGATCGACAGCGTCGCCGGCATGATCATCGCCCCGCCGACGCCGAGCAGCGCACGGGCCGCGATCAGCACCTGGGCGCCCTCGGCGAGCGCCGCCAGCGCGGAGGCGACGCCGAAGAGCGCGTATCCGAGGAGCAGGATCCGTCTGCGGCCGACGCGGTCGCCCAGCGTGCCGAAGAGGATCAGCAGCGAGGCGCAGACGAGGGGGTAGACGTCGACGATCCAGAGCAGTTCGATCGCGCCGGGCCTCAGGTCCTCCGTGACGGCGGGGACCGCCACGTGCAGGACGGTGGCGTCGACGGCGACGAGCAGCAGGCTGACGCAGAGGACGACGAGGACCACCCAGCGGTTGGCGCCGGCCCCGGCAGCCCGGTGGCGCAGCGCGGCGGCAGCCGTGGTCGTCCCGGACATGCACGTACCTCCAAGATGTTCCCTCGCGCCCGGCGGCCAGCGCGGGGTGGGGACTCCCCGGCGGCTCGGCCGGAGAGGAGCGGGGTCTCCGGGCCGTGGGCGGAACGCGAGTGACTCGCCAGCGTACGCGAGTCACTCGCACACCCGCGTGGCCGGGCTCACACATCTCGCGTGAGGTGTGTGGTGTGCGCCACCGCGCCCACCGCGCCCCACCCGGCCATCGGGCGGGCCGTCACCCCGGGCGACGGCCGCGGCCGACCGCCCCGGCCGGCCGGCCCGCCGGGTGTCCGGCGGATAATCGGCCCGTGACCGATCTTGAAACACGCGTGGTGGCGGACCGCGCCGGAGCCCTGCGCCGGGCCGCCCCGGCGCTCCTCGGCTACGCGGCCGTCCGCGCCCTGGGCCTGCTCGGCCTGGCCCTGTGGAGCGCCGCGCGGGACAAGAGCGCGTACACGCTGCTGACCGCCCGCTGGGACTCCCTCTGGTACACCAGGGTCGCCGAGCTGGGGTACGGCTACGAGGTGCACCTGCCCAACGGCGACGTGCACTCCAATCTGGCCTTCTTCCCCCTCCTGCCCTGGCTGGAGCGGCTGGGCGCGGCCGTGAGCCCGCTGTCGTACGCCGACGCGGGCTTCGTGGTGAGCCTGCTCGCCTCGCTCGCGGCGGCCTGGGGGATCTTCGCGGTGACGGAGCACGTGTACGGCCGCAGGGCCGGGGTGTGCGCGGTGCTGCTGTGGGCCGTGCTGCCGGTGGGGATCGTGCAGTCGATGGCGTACAGCGAGTCACTGTTCACCGCGCTCGCCGCCTGGTCGCTGTACGCGGTGCTGACCGGGCGCTGGGTGACGGCGGGGGCGCTGGCCGCGCTGGCCGGTCTGACCCGGCCGGTCGGGCTCGCGGTGACGGCGGCGGTGTGGGCGGCGGCCGTCACGGCCCTCCGGCGCAGCCGGAGCGCCACCGCCGTGCTCGGCATGCTCCTCGCGCCCCTGGGCGCCGCCGGATACGTGCTGTGGGTGGGCCACCGCACCGGCAGGGGCCCGCTCGGCTACCTCGACGTCCAGGCCGGCTGGCGCAACGGTTTCGACGGTGGAGTGTCCTTCGCCCGGTTCGCCGGCGCGAAACTCACGTCGTTCCCGTCGGCCCTGGCGGGCGCCGGCCTGATCGCCGGGGTCGCCCTGCTGGTGTGGCTGTACGTCGTCTGTGTACGGCGGCGCCAGCCGCTCGCGCTGCTGGTGTACTCGGGGATCGTCATGGCGCTCGCCCTGTGCGCGTCGAGCTACTTCGGCTCGAAGCCCCGGCTGCTGCTGCCCGCCTTCCCCCTGCTGCTGCCGCCCGCCCTCGCCCTGGCCGGGCTGCGGACCTCCAGGTCGGCGCTGGTGGTCGCCGGGGTCGCCGTCGTCTCGGCCGGGTACGGCGCGTTCTGGCTGAACGGCTCCGGTCCGCCCTGACGGGACCCGTCCGTCCGATGAGCGGGGGAAGAATTCCGTACCAGCATTCGGTTAACGAATTAATAAGCACGATAAAACCCTCGACCGGGCCGATCAAAGGAATTGAGGCCCACTGCCGGACCGGATTACGGATTCCTCGGAAAAAGACCACTCCTGAGAGGAATCCCACATCACATCGTCATCACAAAGCCGTTGTTTCGTCGGGGATCACTCCTCACTCGCTGTAACGTCGATTGGGTGCGTACCGAACGGAACCTCACCCGTCTGGACCGGGTGTTCGCGAGACTCGACCGGGAGCCGGAACGACCGGCCCACCTAGATGTGCCGGTGATGAGCCGGCACCGCATTGCGCTGTTCTCCGGCACCCTCGCGTTCTATATCGCGATCGTGTGGGCCGTGCTGATCACCTCGTGGCTGGTCCGGCTCGACTGGCAGGTCATGTTCTTCCGGCCCTACCAGCAGTGGCCGGAGATCCACGCGTTCGTCGACTACTACGTGGTCCTGGGCCAGCGCGGCCCCACGGCGGTGATGGTCGCGGCGTGGCTCGGCTGGCGGTCCTGGCGTCAGCACACCCTGCGTCCGCTGCTCGCGCTCGGCACGTCGCTGCTGCTGCTGAACGTGACCGTCGGCGCCGCCAAGATCGGCATGGGCCGGCTGGGACCGCACTACGCGACCACGGTCGGCGCGAACGAGATGGGTCTCGGCGGCGATATATTTCCGAGCGGTCACACCGCGAACGCCGTCGTCACCTGGGGCATCCTGGCCTATCTGGCGTCGACGCCGAGGGCGCGGCGCTGGCTGTCGGCGCTGTCGGCGGTCACCTCCCTCGGGGTCGGGATGTCCACCGTCTACCTCGGTACGCACTGGCTCAGCGACGTGCTCCTCGGCTGGGCGGCGGGGCTGCTGATCCTGCTGGCGCTGCCGTGGTTCGAGCCGCTGATCAGCCGCACCGAGGCCTGGATCCTCGGCCTGCGGGACCGGTGGTCCGCCCGGCGCGGCCGTCCGCGGCAGGCCGGGGGGCCGGTCGCCACGCCCGTGGTGCTCGCGCACTCCGCCCCCGGCCGGGAGGGCGCTCCGGCGCGCGAGCCGGTCGCCACGCCCCGCACCGCCAGGGCGCCGGTGTATCTGGCCCCCGGCCCGCACACGGCCCGCTCGGACCGCACGCCGGTCACCCCGGCGGGCAGCCGCCGCCCGCCGCACTCCGACCGCCATCCGCGCAGCACGGCCCCGGCGGCACGGCCCCTGTCCGGCGGCTGACCGCTCCCCACGGGCCCGCGGGGGCGCCGGTACGCACAGCCCCTTCCCCGCAACGCCGACGGCCCCGGCCCCCCATCGAGGGGGGCCGGGGCCGTCGGCGTCGTGTCAGCCCTTCCAGGCGCGGGCCACTCGGCCGTCCTTCACCTCGAAGTTGAGGCGGCCCACGCGGTACTCCATGGTGATGACCGTGCCCGGTGCCAGCGACCGCACCGTCGACCAGCCGCGTTCGCGCGCGAGCCGTTCGGCCGCCCCGGATTCGAGGCCCACGTAGGTGTCCGGACTGTCCTGGGGTTCGGCGGGGGGTGTGGGAATCGGTGGCATGTCACCACGCTATGCCCTGCTCCACGGGCGGGGAAGCCCAGGCCCGTATCAGGGGGCCCGAAGACCCCTTCGGTCACATTTCTGTCACAGGATCACGGGGTGCGTTTTGACTGAACTCCTTCACCCGGATGGACGGTTCCGAACGACTTCCGCGAGCACGTCGCGACAATTACCGTGCGTCGCGCCGACCGCTCGAATAAACGCGCGGAAAAGGGTGCCCGAGCCACCCCAGGCATGCCGTTCGTTTTCCTTCGAACGGTCCGGAACGAACGTGCGTCGATCGGGTACCGACACAGGAAATACACGCTTCGCCCACATGCTTACCGCATCCGGCGGCAGGGCTTTTCCGTCACCCGGTTAATTCGCCGATTTCCGGATTTGTCGACCTACCGATCCAGCGACCTCCGACCCCTCCTCGCTCGTCAACTCCCTTGTGAAGCCCCGCACTTGACGGCCGCTGCCCGGCGCCGTGACCGTCTCGTCCCCGGCGCGGGACGGTTCGATTCCGTTCGGGATGGGGCGTGACTCCCGCCGCGGATCGCCCGTTGTCTTCAGCATGAGCCGGGGACCCACCCGGACCGCGGGCCGGGAGCCACCCGGCCCGGTCACGCACCGCATCCCGAGGGAGCCACCCGTGCCGCGCATGCTCGACGTCAGCGACGACGTACGCGCCGAGATCGGCGACGAAGAAGCCGACCGCCTGCTCGCCGGGGAGTCGGCCCCGGGCAGCTACGACTGCACGTCCTGCCGCACTCCGGGCGACTGCGAGCAGGAGCGCACCAGCACCGTTCTCTTCGTCGGGGACGAGACGGCCGTGCTCGCCTTCGCCCACGCGGGCTGCCTGCCCTCCCAGGTCGTCAAGGTCACCGAGGAGCAGCTCCAGGGGGCGGTGAAGTCCATCAGCGCCGACGCGGCCCGCCCGCAGCCGCAGCCGGCCGCGTCCGAGCAGGCCGTGCTGGGCGTGACCAGCGGCCTCGTACTGATCGCCGACGAGCTGCACCCGGCCCTGGTGGTGGAGCCGACCGCCCCCATCGTGCGGCCGGGCACCCACGGCACCGGTGACGACTTCCTGCCGCTCCTCATCGAGCAGGGCTTCATGCCGGTCGTCGAGCTGTCCACCGTCCCCACCGTGCTGCACGGCTGGTCGGTGCTGCTCGCCATGGGCCAGCTGCACGCGGTGCTCCAGCCCGGGGCGGACGGCGGCCGGCCGGTGGCCTGGTGGCAGGCGCACCAGCCCCTCCAGGTCACCGAGGGCTGGCGGACGGCGGCGGCCAAGCAGCAGCAGGTGCTGCTGTTCGCGGCGCCGGTCGGCACGATCGGCCGGCAGCCCCGGGAGGATCTGCTGCGCGAGGCACTGGACAAGGCGGCGGCCGGCGGACTGCTGGTCGCCGCCGCGTTGCCCCTGGCAGGGACCTGATCACCGGATGCGGCCGACCACCGTCGGGCCGCATCCCTTCGGGCCCGGGGTCGTTTGGACATACGTGCACGCATACGACTCCTCCCACCGCCACGGTGGCCCCTCGGCCACGCCGATCTACGACGCGCTCTACGCCGAGTACGTCCGGTCCTTCCGCTCGCTGCCGGGGGATCGCAGCGGCGAGGAGGAGCTGGAGTTCACCGGGTTCGGCAGCCTGTCCCGCGGCCGGGGCTACAGCGCCTACAGCCTGGGCGCCCAGAGCACCCGGTCCGGCCAGCCGTCGCCGTGGCAACGCGTCGGCCAGCTCGGCCCGCACGGCACCGGGACGATGCGCCACGTCCCGGCCGCGCTGCCGCCGGCCCCGCGCAGGGGCGCCTGAGCGCGGACGAACGGCGAGAAGGGGCTGTCCCGGCCGGGACCGCCCCTTCTCGCCGTCTCTCGCTACTTCTTCTTGGCGCCGCGCTTCTCGCGCACCCGCACCGAGATGTGGATCGGCGTCCCCTCGAAGCCGAACTCCTCGCGCAGCCGGCGCTCGATGAAGCGCCGGTAGCCCGCCTCGATGAAGCCGGAGGCGAAGAGCACGAACCGCGGGGGCTTGGTGCCCGCCTGCGTGCCGAACAGGATGCGCGGCTGCTTGCCGCCCCGCACCGGGTGCGGGTGGGCGGCGACCAGCTCGCCGAGGAAGGCGTTCAGCCGGCCCGTGGGGACGCGGGTCTCCCAGCCGGCGAGGGCGGTCTCGATCGCCGGGACCAGCTTCTCCATGTGCCGGCCGGTCTGCGCCGAGACGTTGACCCGCGGGGCCCACGCCACCTGGCCGAGCTCCGTCTCGATCTCCCGCTCCAGGTAGTAACGGCGCTCCTCGTCGAGGGTGTCCCACTTGTTGTAGGCGACGACGATCGCGCGGCCGGCCTCGACGGCCATGGTGACGATCCGCTGGTCCTGCACCGAGATGGACTCGGAGGCGTCGATGAGGACGACGGCTACCTCCGCCTTCTCGACGGCGGCGGCGGTGCGCAGCGAGGCGTAGTAGTCGGCGCCCTGCTGGAGGTGGACCCGCTTGCGGATGCCCGCGGTGTCGACGAACTTCCAGGTCTTGCCGCCGAGCTCGATCATCTCGTCGACCGGGTCGCGGGTGGTGCCGGCGAGCTCGTTGACGACGACGCGCTCCTCGCCCGCCACCTTGTTCAGCAGGGAGGACTTGCCGACGTTGGGGCGGCCGATGAGGGCCACGCGGCGCGGGCCGCCGACCGCCGTGCCGAAGGTCTGCGCCGGGGCCTCGGGCAGGGCCTCCAGGACCTTGTCGAGCATGTCGCCGGTGCCGCGCCCGTGCAGCGCGGAGACGGGGTGGGGCTCGCCGAGGCCCAGCGACCACAGGTAGGACGCGTCGGCCTCGCCGCTCGGGCCGTCGACCTTGTTGGCGCACAGCACGACGGGCTTGCCGGCCTTGCGCAGCAGCCGTACGACGGCCTCGTCGGTGTCGGTGGCGCCGACCTTGGCGTCCACGACGAAGACGACCGCGTCGGCGGCCTCGATGGCGTACTCGGCCTGGGCGGCGACGGAGGCGTCGATGCCGAGGACGTCCTGTTCCCAGCCGCCGGTGTCGACGACCTTGAAGCGGCGGCCCGCCCACTCGGCCTCGTAGGTGACGCGGTCGCGGGTGACGCCGGGCTTGTCCTCGACGACGGCCTCGCGGCGGCCGATGATGCGGTTCACCAGGGTCGACTTGCCGACATTGGGGCGGCCGACGACGGCGAGGACGGGCAGCGGGCCGTGCCCGGCCTCCTCGATGGCGCCCTCGACCTCCTCCAGGTCGAAGCCCTCTTCCGCGGCGAGCTCCATGAACTGCGCGTATTCGGCGTCGCCAAGCGCCCCGTGGTCGTGCACCTCGCCCGAACCCTCGGAGTGGATGTCGTCGTTCATGAAGTCCGTACCTCGTTCATCGTGGTGATCGGTGGAACACCCCTGTACCGGGTGATCCACTACTCAAGTGTCGCCTAACGGCCGGTGAGCCGCCTGGCGTTTTCCAGGTGCGCGGTGAGCTGCTTCTGGATGCGTTCGGTCGCCTCGTCGAGCGCCTTGCGGGTGCGCCGTCCACTGCCGTCACCGGCGTCGAATGGGTCGCCGAAGACGACGTCGACGCGGGAACGCAGGGGTGGCAGCGCCTTTATCAACCGCCCGGGCCGTTCGGAACTTCCCAGGACGGCGACCGGGACGATCGGAGCGCCGCCGCGCACGGCGAAGTAGGCGAGGCCGGCGCGCAGCGAGGCGAAGTCGCCCTCGCCGCGGGTGCCCTCGGGGAATATGCCGAGCACGCCGCCGCTCTCCAGCACGCCGAGCGCCCGGGCGATGGCGGTGCGGTCGGTGGAGGCGCGGTCCACCTGGACCTGGCCGATGCCGGTCAGGAACTGGCCGAGCGGTCCGACGAACGCCTCCTTCTTGATCAGGAAGTGCGTCGGCCGGGGCGCCACGCCCATGACCATCGGGCCGTCGATGTTGTGCGCGTGGTTGACGGCGAAGATCAGCGGGCCGGTCGTGGGCACCCGCCAGGCACCGAGCACGCGCGGCTTCCACAGGCCGTACATCAGGCCGACGCCGATGCGCCGCCCGACCTCGGCGCCCTTCTCGGAGGGGACGGAGGGTGAGGTCACTTACCCGCCCGCTTCTCCTCGACGAGGGTGACGACGCACTCGATGACCTGCGGGAGGGTGAGGTCGGTGGTGTCCACCTCGACCGCGTCGTCCGCCTTGGCGAGCGGCGAGGTCTTGCGGCTGGAGTCGGCCGCGTCCCGCTTGATCAGGGCCTCGCGGGTGGCCTGCACGTCGGCGCCCTTGAGCTCGCCGCTGCGGCGGGCCGCGCGGGCCTCCGGGGAGGCGGTCAGGAAGATCTTGAGGTCGGCGTCGGGCAGCACGGTCGTGCCGATGTCACGGCCCTCGACGACGATGCCCCGCTCGGCGCCGGCGGCGATGGTGCGCTGCAGTTCGGTGATCCGGGTCCGCACCTCGGGGACGGCGCTGACCGCGCTGACCTTGGAGGTGACCTCCTGGGTGCGGATCGGGCCGGCCACGTCCACGCCGTCGACCACGATGGTCGGGGCGGACGGGTCGGTGCCGGAGACGATCTCGGGCTTGCCGGCCGCGGCCGCGACGGCGTGCGGGTCGGCTATGTCGATGCCGTTGGTCACCATCCACCACGTGATCGCCCGGTACTGGGCGCCGGTGTCCAGGTAGCTCAGGCCGAGCTGCGCGGCGACGGCCTTCGACGTGCTCGACTTGCCCGTGCCGGAGGGGCCGTCGATGGCGACAATCACGGCCGGGGCGGTCGGGGCGGCGCCGTTTTCCACGAGGGGACACCTTCCTGGTGCGGTGCGGTGAGTGGTGTGCGGGACGCGAGCGCGTCCCGCACAAGGTTACTGGGTCCGCGGGACCCCTCCGACAGGCGCATGACCCGGTGCGGACCCGGGCCTCACTGCCGGATCGCCCAGCCCCGTTCCTTCAGGGCCGCCGTCAGCACGGCGGCGGCCTTCGGCTCCACCATCAGCTGCACCAGGCCGGCCTGCTGCCCGGTGGCGTGCTCGATGCGGACGTCCTCGATGTTGACGCCGGCCCGGCCCGCGTCGGCGAAGATGCGGGCGAGCTGTCCGGGCTGGTCGTCGATGAGGACGACCACGGTCTCGTAGACGCGCGGCGCGGAGCCGTGCTTGCCGGGGACCCGGACCTGGCCGGCGTTGCCTCGCCGCAGGACGGCCTCGATGCCCGCGCCGCCCTCGCGGCGCTTGTCGTCGTCGGAGGACTGGAGGGAGCGCAGGGCCCGCACCGTCTCCTCCAGGTCGGCGGCGACGTCGCCGAGCAGGTCGGCGACCGGACCCGGGTTCGCGGAGAGGATGTCGATCCACATCCGGGGGTCGGAGGCGGCGATGCGGGTCACGTCGCGGATGCCCTGCCCGCACAGCCGTACGGCGGCCTCCTCGGCGTGCTCCAGGCGGGCGGCGACCAGGCTGGAGACCAGGTGGGGCATGTGGGAGACGAGGGCCACGGCGCGGTCGTGGGCGTCGGCGTCCATCACGACCGGCACGGCCCGGCAGTGCGAGACCAGTTCGAGCGCGAGGTTGAGCACCTCGGTGTCGGTGTCCCGGGTCGGGGTCAGCACCCAGGGACGGCCCTCGAAGAGGTCGCCGGTGGCGGCCAGCGGGCCGGACTTCTCGCGGCCGGACATGGGGTGGGTGCCGATGTACGCGGAGAGGTCGAGCCCGCGCGCCTCCAGTTCGCGCCGGGGGCCGCCCTTGACGCTGGCCACGTCGACGTAGCCGCGGGCGAGCCCGCGCTCCATGGCGTCGGCGAGCACGTCGGCGACCAGGGCGGGCGGGGCGGCGACGATCGCGAGGTCGACGGGTCCTCCGGGCGCCTCGTCGGTGCCGGCGCCGAGGGCGGCGGCGGTGCGGGCCTGCTCGGGGTCGTGGTCGGCGAGGTGCACGGTGACGCCCCGCGCGGCGAGGGCGAGGGCGGCTGAGGTGCCGATGAGGCCGGTGCCGATGACGAGTGCGGTTCTCACTGGGCGATGTCCTTGCGCAGGGCCGCGGCGGCGCCGAGGTAGACGTGGGAGATCTCGGCGCGGGGCCGGTCGGACTCGATGTGGGCGAGGATCCGGACGACGCGGGGCATGGCGCCCTCGACGTCCAGTTCCTGGGCGCAGATCAGCGGGACGTCGGTGATGCCGAGCTTGCGGGCGGCGGCTGCCGGGAAGTCGCTGTGCAGGTCGGGCGTGGCCGTGAACCAGATGCTGATCAGGTCGTCCCCGGTCAGCCCGTTGCGTTCCAGGACGGCGGTCAGCAGGGCCGCGACCTGCTCGTCCATGTGACCGGCTTCGTCCCGTTCCAGTTGGACGGCGCCCCGGACCGCTCGTACCGCCACGGCGATGCTCCTTGCTGACGTGCGTTACTGCTCTTGGTCCGTCCAGCGTAGTCAGCCCGCGCCGGGCGGGTGCCCGGCGCCCGCCTCCTGAGACGCTGGTTCCGGCCCTGCCCCGCCCCCCTCACCCCGGAGCGACGCCATGACACACCATCCCACCCGCCGTACGGTCCTCGTCTGCACGGGCGCGGTGACGCTCGCCGTGAGCTGCGGCGGCGGGGGCGGTGACGGGGGCTCGTCGGCCGCCTCGCCGGGGCGGGAGCTGGCGGCGACGGGCGACATCCCGGTCGGCGGCGGCAAGGTCTTCGACGCCGAGAAGGTCGTCGTGACCCAGCCGGAGCAGGGGGACTTCAAGGCCTTCTCCGCGGTCTGCACCCACCAGGGCTGCATCGTGGCGGACGTGCGCGACGGCACCATCCTCTGCGCCTGCCACGGCAGCAGGTTCGCCATCTCCGACGGCGCGGTGGAACAGGGCCCGGCGACGAAGCCGCTGCCGGAGAAGCGGATCACGGTGGAGGGAAATTCGGTCCGCCTGGCGTGAGGGGCCGACGTACGCTCCCGGGCATGAACCCCGAGACCCTGGTACGCGACCACACGATCTACGCCTGTGTCATGGGTTCGCGCGCCTTCGGTCTGGCGACGGAGGACAGCGACACCGATCGCCGGGGCGTGTTCCTCGCCCCCACCCCGCTGTTCTGGCGCTTCGAGAAGCCGCCGACCCACGTCGAGGGGCCGGCCGAGGAGCAGTTCAGCTGGGAGCTGGAGCGCTTCTGCGAACTGGCACTGCGGGCGAACCCGAACATCCTGGAGTGCCTGCACTCCCCGCTGGTGGACTTCGTGGACGACACCGGCCTCGAACTCCTCTCCCTCCGCGGGGCGTTCCTCTCCCGCCGGGCCCACGGGACGTTCACCCGCTACGCCCACGGTCAGCGCCGCAAGCTGGACGCCGACGTGCGCACGCACGGCGCCCCGCGCTGGAAGCACGCGATGCACCTGCTGCGGCTGCTGACGTCCGCCCGCGACCTGCTGCGCACGGGCACGCTCACCGTCGACGTCGGCGACCGGCGCGAGGCGCTGCTCGCCGTGAAGCGCGGCGAGGTGCCCTGGCCGGAGGTGGACGCCCGGATGGCCCGCCTGGTGGAGGAGAGCGAGCGGGCCGTCCGCCACAGCCCGCTGCCCGACGAACCGGACCGGCACCGCGTGGAGGACTTCCTCGTCCGCGTGCGCCGCGCCTCAGCGCTCCAGGCGGGTCCGTACGACGAAGTCGTGCAGCGCGTCGTACGCGACCGGGGCGCCGGGCAGCGCTGACGCGGCCTGCGCCTCGTCCAGAACGGTGTGCAGCCGCTCCACGTCGTCCCGCACGCGCGCGTGGTCGACGGCGGCGTCGCCGTGCTCGCGCTCGGCCTTGGCGGCGATCAGCTCGGGCAGGTAGGCCGGAGCGGCGCCGACCTCCCCGACGAGCGTGGGCAGATGGGGCTGCACCTCGCCGGCGCGCATCAGGTGGATGCCGGTGAGCAGGACCCGGAAGGTGTACAGCAGCGGCTTGAGCTCACCGCTCTTGTCGAACAGCCGCCACTGGGTCTGCGCGAAACCCCGGTAGTGGTGGGCGTGGTGGCTGGTGAGCACGCCCGGCGCGAGCCCGGCCAGCTCCCGGTGGGCGTCGGTGGTGTGCACGACCAGCGGCGACAGCAGCTGCTCCAGCACATAGCCGTTGCGCCGGAGCATCAGCCGGACGAACTTGCGCAGGTCGTGCGTGACCAGGTCCATCTCGACGCCGTCGCGGTCCCACATCCGGGACCGGGTCTCCTCCGGCTCGCGCAGGCCGACCAGGTCGGCGGCGGGCAGCAGGTGGACGCCGCGCAGGTCGACGTCCGAGTCGCGGGAGGGGAAGCCGTACAGGTGGGCGCCGGAGACGGTGGCGAACAGGACCGGGAAGGGCTGCTCGGCCACCACCGGGGCCAGGTCGATGTCCAGGGCGTCGATCATGCGCTCAAGCGTCCCAGAGTGCCCCGAGGGCCAGCAGGTCGCTCCGGTACTCGATGCGGTCCGCCCAGTCGGCCGGCCAGGCGTCGGCCCCCAGGTGCGCGCCCGCGAAGGCGCCCGCGAGGCAGGCGATGGAGTCGGAGTCGCCGGAGGTGCAGGCGCCGCGGCGCAGGGCCGTGAGCGGCTCGTCGACGAAGAGCAGGAAGCAGAGCAGGCCGGCCGCCATGGCCTCCTCGGCGATCCAGCCCTCGCCCACCGCGAGGCACGGGTCGGTCTCCGGGGAAACGGTGCGCACCGCGTGCTGGAGCCGGTCGAGTATCGCCAGGCACTCGTCCCAGCCGCGGGCGATGAAGTGCTCCGGCGAGGGGTCCTGCGAACGGGTCCACAGGTCGCCGAGCCAGCGCTCGTGATAGCGGGTGCGGTTGTCGTAGGCGTAGGAGCGCAGCAGGCCGACGAGTCCGGTCGGTTCCGCGCCCTCGGCGAGCAGCCGGACGGCGTGCGCGGTGAGGTCGGAGGCGGCGAGCGCGGTCGGGTGGCCGTGGGTGAGCGCGGACTGCAACTGGGCGGCGCCGGCACGCTGTTCGTCGCTCAGGCCGGGGACGAGTCCGACGGGGGCGACGCGCATGTTGGCGCCGCAGCCCTTGGAGTGGATCTGACTGGCGTCCTGCCAGGGGCGGTCGGGCCGCTCCAGGAGGCCGCAGGCGGTGAGGCAGGTGTTGCCGGGGGCGCGGTTGTTCTCCGGAGAGCGGTTCCAGGCTGTGAACTCGTGCCGAACGGGCTCCACCATCCCTTCCGGGGTCAGGGCCCCGCGGTCCGTCGCCGTCCGCAGCCCCTTCCCCAGGGCCAGCGTCATCTGGGTGTCGTCGGTGACGACGGCCGGCCGGGGCAGTTCCATCCCCCGCCACGGGCCGCACTTGGCGAGGATCGACGGGACGTCGCTGAACTCGGTCGGGAATCCCAGCGCGTCGCCGAGGGCGAGTCCGGTGAGCGCCCCGGTGGCGGCGCGCTTGGTGACGGTGGTCGTGGTCATGCGGGGCGTCCTTCCCGAGGGGTGCGGAGCAGGGGCGGGTGCAGGGCGGTGGCCGGGCCGGCGCGGTAGAGGGCGGCGGGCTTGCCGCGGCCGCCGGTGAGGCGGGCGCCGCCGGGGACGGCTTCGACGAAGCCCGGCGTGGCGAGGACCTTGCGGCGGAAGTTGGGCCGGTCCAGGGTGGTGCCCCACACCGTCTCGTAGACCTGCTGCAGCTCGCCGAGCGTGAACTCGGCCGGGCAGAAGGCGGTGGCCAGGCAGGTGTACTCCAGCTTGGCGCCGACCCGCTCGCGGGCGTCGGCCAGGATCCGGTCGTGGTCGAAGGCGAGGCCCTGCGCCTTCTCGTACGGGAGCCAGCGGGCCTCGGCCGCGTCGGTGCCCGCGTGCGGTTCGGGAGGGTCGGGCAGCAGCGCCGTGAACGCGACGGACACGACCCGCATCCTCGGGTCCCGGCCGGGCTCGCTGTAGGTCCGCAGCTGCTCCAGGTGCAGCCCGGTCACCTCCGCCAGACCGGTCTCCTCGGCCAGCTCGCGCCGGGCGGCCGTCTCGGCCGACTCGTCCGGCAGCAGGAAGCCGCCGGGCAGGGCCCAGCGGCCGGCGTACGGCTCCTGTCCCCGCTCGACCAGCAGCACGTGCAGCGCGCCCGCGCGGAGCGTGAGGACGGCGAGGTCGACGGTGACGGCGAAGGGCTCGTAGGCGTGCTTGTCGTAGCCGAGCACGGACGGCCACCCCCTTAATAGTCACTCAGACTATAAAAGGGGGTGGCCGCCCGTCACAACCCTGCGGGCCTTCCGGCTCCTAGAGGTCGACCTCCTGCATCAGCATCCCGACCTCCGTGTTGGACAGCCGGCGCAGCCAGCCCGACTTCTGGTCGCCCAGCGTGATCGGGCCGAAGGCGGTGCGCACGAGCTTGTCCACGGGGAAGCCGGCCTCCGCCAGCATCCGGCGGACGATGTGCTTGCGGCCCTCGTGGAGGGTGACCTCGACCAGGTAGTTCTTGCCGGTCTGCTCCACGACCCGGAAGTGGTCCGCGCGCGCGTACCCGTCCTCCAGCTGGATGCCGTCCTTCAGCCGCTTGCCGAGGTCGCGCGGGATCGGGCCCACGATGTGCGCGAGGTAGGTCTTCTTCACGCCGTACTTCGGGTGGGTCAGGCGGTGCGCCAGCTCACCGTGGTTGGTGAGCAGGATGACGCCCTCGGTCTCGGTGTCGAGCCGGCCGACGTGGAAGAGACGGGTCTCGCGGTTGGTGACGTAGTCACCGAGGCACTGCCGGCCCTCCGGGTCCTCCATGGTGGAGACGACACCGGCGGGCTTGTTCAGCGAGAAGAACTGGTACGACTGCGTCGCGACGGTCAGGCCGTCGACCTTGACCTCGTCCTTCTCCGGGTCGACCCGCTTGCCCTGCTCCAGCACGATCTCGCCGTTGACCTCGACGCGCGCCTGCTCGATCAGCTCCTCGCAGGACCGACGGGAGCCGTAGCCCGCGCGTGCGAGGACCTTCTGCAGCCGCTCGCCCTCCTGCTCGGCGCCCGGGAAGGTCTTGGGCAGCTTGACGTCCTTCTTGCCCGCGTACCGCTCGCGGTTGCGCTCCTCGGCGCGGGTCTCGTACTCGCGGGACGTGGCCGGGGCGCTGCGGCCCCGCTGCTGGGGCCGCTTCGGGCCGCCCTTGGCGCCACCGCGGGCCGATGGGCCGCGGCCCGACTTCGGACCGTCCTGGGTGGCACCGGGGCCCACGTCGTAGCGCCGCTCCTCCGGGCGGGGCTTCTTCGGACGGCCGCCCTGCCTGTCGTCGCGGTTGTTGCCGGCGCCGCGGTAGTTGCCGCGACCCCCGCTGCTCCCGCCGCGGCCGCCGCTGTTGCCACCACGGCTCCCGCCGTTGTTTCCGCTGCTGTTCCTGCCGCTGCTGCTTCGCATCAAAGTTCCGTCTTGTCGTCTGCGTCCTCGGAATCCGGGGCGTCCGGATCGAACGACGGGACCCCTTCCAGCGTCTCGGCCTCGATCGCCGCCGCCTCCGGGAGGAAGGGCGCGAGCTCCGGGAGCTCGTCCAGGCCGCGCAGGCCCATCCGCTCCAGGAAGTAGTTCGTCGTCACGTACAGGATCGCACCTGTTTCGGGTTCCGTGCCCGCCTCCTCCACCAGACCCCGCTGGAGGAGGGTGCGCATCACGCCGTCGCAGTTCACGCCGCGCACCGCGGAGACGCGGCTGCGGCTGACCGGCTGGCGGTAGGCGACGACGGCCAGGGTCTCGAGGGCGGCCTGGGTGAGGCGGGCGTGCTGGCCGTCCAGGACGAAGCCCTCGACGGCGGCGGCGTACTCGGGGCGGGTGTAGAAGCGCCAGCCGCCCGCGACGAGCCTGAGCTCGAAGCCTCGGCCCTGGACGGTGTACTCGTCGGCCAGCTCGCGCAGGGCGTCCGCGATCTGCCGCCGGGGCCGCTGGAGGACCTTCGCGAGGTGCTCCTCGGTCGCGGGTTCGTCGACGACCATGAGGACGGCCTCGAGGGCCGGTCTCAGGTCGAGGCCGGCGACGGTCTCCGTGCTGTGCTCACTCACGCCTGCTGCTCCTCCTCGGCCTTGTCCGGCCCCCGGTCGAACTCGTCGGTCACCACCGGCTCGGCGTCCCCGTCCCCGCCGGTCCAGCGCACCAGCAGGTCGCCGAGCGCGGTCTCCTGGTCCAGGGCGACGGCCTTCTCGCGGTACAGCTCCAGCAGGGCGAGGAAGCGGGCGACGACGGTGAGGGTGTCCTCGGTGTCCTCCACCAGCACCCGGAAACTGGCCTCGCCCAGCTCCCTCAGCCGCGCCACCACGATCCCGGCCTGCTCCTGCACGCTGACCAGGGGCGCGTGGATGTGCTCGACGTAGACCTGCGGCTTGGGCTTGGGCTGCATCGCCTTCACGGCGAGCTTGGCGAACCCCTCGGGGCCGATGCTGATGACGACCTCGGGCAGCAGCTCGGCGTGGTGGGGTTCGAGGCCGACGGTACGGGGGTAGCGGCGGGCTTCCGCATCCAGCCGCTCGTTGAAGATCTCGGCGATCTGCTTGTACGCGCGGTACTGGAGCAGCCGCGCGAAGAGCAGGTCGCGGGCCTCCAGCAGGGCGAGGTCGGCCTCGTCCTCCACCTCTGCGGCAGGCAGCAGCCGGGCCGCCTTCAGGTCGAGCAGGGTGGCGGCGACGACGAGGAACTCGGTCGTCTCGTCGAGGTCCCAGTCCGCTCCCCGCGCCCGGATGTGGGCCATGAACTCGTCGGTCACCTTGGACAGCGCGACCTCGGTGACGTCCATCTTGTGCCGGGAGATCAGCTGGAGGAGCAGGTCGAAGGGCCCCTCGAAGTTGGCGAGCCGCACCTTGAAGACACCGTCACCGGCGTCCTCGGACACGTCGCCCGGCGGCGGGTCCTCCGTAGCGGGGGCCGCAGGCCCGGCCTCGGACGGCTCGCGCGGGCCCGTACGGGATCCCGAGCCCCCCTGCGCGGCCACCGCGCGGCCTGCGGGCCCTGTGCCGGACTCCGCTCCGGGCTCACCGCGCCCCGCGTCGGGCTCTGCCGTACCGTGCGCGTCCAGGGCCGGCCCCGCTTCGGGCCGCGCCTCCGCGGGCTCCGTGCCGGGCAGCGCCTCCACGAACTCCGTGCCGGGCAGCGCCTCCACGAGCTCCGTGCCGGGCAGCGCCTCCACGAGCTCCGTGCCGGGCAGCGCCTCCACGAGCTCCGTGCCGGGCAGCGCCTCCACGAGCTCCGTGCCGGGCGTCGGCTCCCCGGACTCGGTTCCGGCGGAAGCCGACGCCTCCGTCCCGGCTGGGGCGGGCGGCTCGGTGACCGGCGTCGGCCGCTCGGCCGGCGGAGCCCCCGGCCCCCTCCCCAGGGCGCGCCGACGGCCGGCGGGGGCGCCGGGGCGGGGAGCGTCGTTCGAGGTCATCGCCCCCGCAGGCTACCGCTACCGCCCGCGCAGCCGTCGTACGAGGATGCTGGCGTCCCCGCGGCTCTCCAGGTCGGCGAGGACCACGGCGACCGCCTCGCGGACGATCCGGCCGCGGTCGACGGCGAGCCCGTGCTCGCCCCGCAGCACCAGCCTGGCGTGCTCCAGGTCCATGAGTTCCTCGGCGGAGACGTACACGGTGATCTTCTCGTCGTGCCGTTCACGGCCGCTGGGGCGCCGTGCGGCGGCCCGGCCGCGCTTGCGGGGCTGGGCGGCGGCAGAACCTTCCTGCGCGTCCGTCCCGGGGTCCTGCCGCCGCGAAGAGCGCTCCGCGCCCCGGCTGCGCGACTCGCCGGCCGCGGCCGTCTCCGCGTCCGCCGCCGCGTGCTCCGCGCCCTCGCCGCCCTGGGCGGGCACCGACTGCGGCGCGTCCTCCGCGGCCGCCGGGTCGCTCTCCCCCGCCGGAGCCGGTACCCGGGCGTCGCCGCCCGCCGGTCGCCGCGGGGTGGAGGCCTGGAGCGCCGTCCCCCCTGTCGTACGGAAGAGTTCGTCGGCCCCCGGCAGACTCACTCGGCGTGACACCGGGCGAGCACCTCCCTGGCGAGCTGGCGGTAGGCGGCGGCACCGACGGAGTTGGAGGCGTACGTGGTGATCGGCTCACCGGCGACCGTGGTCTCCGGGAAGCGGACCGTGCGCCCGATGACCGTGTGGTAGACGTGGTCGTCGAACGCCTCGACGACCCGCGCGAGCACCTCACGGCTGTGCACCGTGCGCGAGTCGTACATGGTGGCGAGGATGCCGTCGAGCTCCAGGTCGGGGTTGAGCCGCTCCTGGACCTTCTCGATCGTCTCGGTCAGCAGCGCCACACCGCGCAGCGCGAAGAACTCGCACTCCAGCGGCACGATCACCTTGTGCGCGGCCGTCAGGGCGTTGACCGTGAGCAGGCCGAGCGAGGGCTGGCAGTCGATGACGATGTAGTCGTAGTCGTCCATCAGCGGCTTCAGCGCCCGCTGGAGCGTGGACTCGCGCGCGACCTCGCTCACCAGCTGCACCTCGGCCGCCGACAGGTCGATGTTGCTGGGCAGCAGGTCCATGTTGGGGACCGCGGTCTTCAGCAGCACCTCGTCGGCCGCCATGCCCCGCTCCATGAGCAGGTTGTAGACGGTGAGGTCGAGCTCCATCGGGTTGACGCCGAGACCGACCGACAGCGCGCCCTGCGGGTCGAAGTCGACGAGCAGCACCCGGCGCCCGTACTCGGCGAGCGCGGCACCCAGGTTGATGGTCGACGTGGTCTTGCCGACGCCGCCCTTCTGGTTGCACATCGCGATGATCTTGGCGGGGCCGTGATCGGTCAGCGGACCCGGGATCGGGAAGTAGGGCAGCGGGCGTCCGGTCGGGCCGATGCGCTCACGGCGCTGACGGGCCGCGTCGGGCGCGAGCGTGGCGGCGTACTCGGGATCGGGCTCGTACTCGGCGTCCGGATCGTAGAAGTGCCCCTCGGGCAGTTCGTCGTAGTCGGCGAAGTGGTTGCGGGGCGCGCCACTTCCGTCGCCGGCCATGGCGTTCACGTGTTGGCCATCCATACTCATGTGTGCTGTCTGAGTTGCCTGCGGACTCTGGTGGGCGGCTGCGAAGGTGCGTACAGCGACGGAGCCGACAGCCTCGAGACGCCCGGGGCCTTCGGCCCGTGCAGGCATTCCTGGTTGACCACCCCCGGGAGTAAATGTCGACTCATTCACAAGTCGTCTTACCTCCTTGGTGACCAGGAAACTTCTCAACAGGTCAGCGTGACACCATGCCGACGTTCGGCGACTCTATGGCGTGTCGGCCGTCCGCAGCAACACAATCCGCCGGACCCGGCCCGATGTGTCGGCAATGAAACATCCCCCTGTCAAGGGCGTACGGCCGTCGCACAGCAGGTTTCACCGGTGCGCGAATCGGTTGAAGCGTTACGTTCGAGGCGAGTTGGCCGAGAATCGCAAAGTGACCATACACACACCCGGCCGGACCTTGTCGGGCAAGGTCCGGCCGGGTGTGCGGGGTTGACGACCACTGTTGACGTATCGCCTTTTCCGGTTGCCGACTTGGCCGGTTCACCGGCCGTGACGGGTCAGGCGAGCAGCGAGGCCAGCTCGACGTGCTCCAGGCCGTGGGCCTCGGCGACCTCCTTGTAAACGACCTTGCCGTCATGGGTGTTGAGACCCTTGGCCAGCGCGGGGTCGCGGCGCAGCGCGTCGACCCAGCCGCGGTTGGCCAGCTCCACGATGTACGGCAGCGTGGCGTTGGTCAGCGCGTAGGTGGAGGTGTTCGGCACCGCGCCGGGCATGTTGGCGACGCAGTAGAACACCGACCCGTGCACCGGGAAGGTCGGCTCGGCGTGCGTGGTCGGGTGGGAGTCCTCGAAGCAGCCGCCCTGGTCGATCGCGATGTCGACAAGGACACTTCCGGGCTTCATCCGGGAGACCAGCTCGTTGGTGACCAGCTTCGGGGCCTTGGCGCCCGGGATCAGCACGGCGCCGATCACGAGGTCGGCCTCCAGGCAGGCCTTCTCCAGCTCGAAGGCGTTGGAGACGACGGTCTGGATCTTCGTGCCGAAGATCTTGTCGGCTTCCTTGAGCTTGGTGATGTCCTTGTCGAGCAGGGTCACGTGGAAGCCCAGGCCGATGGCGATCTGCGCGGCGTTCCAGCCGGAGACGCCGCCGCCGATGACGACGGCCTTGCCGGCCAGCACGCCGGGGACACCGCCGGGCAGCACGCCGCGGCCGCCGTTGGCGGCCATCAGGTGGTAGGCGCCGACCTGCGGGGCCAGGCGGCCCGCGACCTCGGACATGGGGGCGAGCAGCGGCAGCGCGCGGTTCGGGAGCTCGACCGTCTCGTAGGCGATCGCCGTGGTGCCGGACTCGATGAGCGCGTCCGTGCACTCCTTGGAGGCGGCCAGGTGCAGGTAGGTGAACAGCGTCTGGTCCTTGCGGAGCCGGTGGTACTCCTCCGCGATGGGCTCCTTGACCTTCAGCACCAGGTCGGCGGTGGCCCAGACCTCGTCGGCGGTGTCCAGTATCCGCGCACCGGCGGCGACGTACTCCTCGTTGGGGATGGAGGAGCCGACGCCGGCGTCGCGTTCGACGACGACCTGGTGACCGTGGCGCACCAGCTCATGCACGCCGGCGGGGGTGATGGCCACCCGGAACTCGTTGTTCTTGACCTCGCGGGGAATGCCGACCTTCACGTGGATCACGGTCCTTGGCTCAGAGAATGGGGCTATTACTAGGCATACCCGCTCAGGCTCGGGCACACCGGGGTAGACCGCAGGAGAACGTGCGGCAGAGCCAGTCTAATGAAGGTGTTCCCGCTGTCTAGCCTTTCAAAGCATCAATCTTCATCGGAAGCGCTGCGGATTTCGCAGGCATCAGCCGGTTCTTCCCTCAGCATGCGCTCGGCGGTGCTCCTGTGCAGGGCGGCGGCCGTGGGATCACCGAGGTGGTCGAGGGTGTCGGCGAGCCGGAGGTGCAGCGCGGCCTGGAGCCGGACGTCCTCGGCCCGGCGCGCCCACTCGACGGCCTCCTGGCAGGTGCGCAGCGACTCCTCGGGGCGTCCGGCGTACTCCTGGACCCGCGCCAGCTCGCTCAACGCCCGTGCGTGGGCCGGGAGATCGCCGGTCCTGCGGTACCCGGCGACCGCCGCGCGCCAGGAGCGCACCGCCTCGCCGTAGCGGCCGGCGTAGGTGTGGGCGGTGGCGATACGACCGTAGATCCGGGCCGCGTCGCCCCGCTCGTCCCGGGCGAGCCGCTGGGCGAGGGCCCGGCCGAACCAGTCGGCGGCCCGGTCGTAGTCCCCGAGCTCCAGGTGGGCGCCGCCTACGGATTCCATCGCGCGGCCGGTCGCGTACGGGTCGTCCGCCGCGCGTCCGGCGTCCAGCGCGGCCCGGTAGCGCACCAGCGCCTCGGCCGTGCGGCCGGTACGGGCGTCCAGGTCGCCCAGGTTCAGCAGGGCCGCCGCCTTCTCCCGGGGCAGGTCGCGGCGCTCGGCCACGTCGAGGACGAGCCGGTGGACGTCGTACAGGTCGGGCGCCGCGGCCTGGGTGCCGAAGTGGGCCACCATGGCGCGCACCAGCTGGGACAGCAGCCTGCGGGCGAGGGTGTCCAGCTCCCCGTCGGCGACCGCGAGGCGGGCCGCGGCCAGCAGGGCGGGCCGGCGCACGCGCAGCCAGTCGGCGGCGGCCCTGGGGGTGGGGAAGCGCAGGGCCCGCGGCATGCCGTCGAGCTTCTCGCGGGCCCGGTCGCTGTCGGTCTCGGTGATCGCCCGGCACGACTGCAGCAGCCGCACCGTCCGCTCGAGCATCCGGGCGCGGGCCAGCTGGAGCTCGGCGGGCCGGTCGTGCCGCGCGGCGAGGGTCTGGAGCAGGGGGAACAGGCAGCCGGGGACCTCGTACTGCGGCAGCGCCGAGCCGACCGGGTGCAGCAGGCCGAGGGCGACGAACTCGTCCAGGAGGGCGCGGGCGTCGCCGACGGAGCAGCCGGCGAGGGCGGACGCGGTGTGCGGGTCGACCAGGCCGGCCGGGGCGAGGGAGAGCAGGCGCAGGGTCCGGGCGGCGGTGCCTGGCAGCGAGGTGGAGACGAGGCGGAAGACGCGGCTGAGCGGCGTGCCCTGGTCGTCCTCGGCGTGCAGCTGTCGGGCGAGGTCGGCGACGGCCGCCTTGGGGCGGGCGGCGAGCCAGCCGCCGGCCAGGGTGAGGGCGGCGGGCTGCGCCTGGCAGACCTCGGCCAGCTGTTCGGCGGCGCGGGGGTCGACGGTGATGCGGACGGAGCCGGTGAACCGGGACAGCAGCTCCACGGCCGACTTGGTGTCCAGGCCGCCGAGCGTGCAGGGCCGGACGTCAGCGATACCGGTCAGCGGGCCCTGGGAGACGACGACGGCGAGGCAGTGCGGGGAGTCCGGGAGCAGGGCGTCGACCTGTTCGGCGTCGGCGGCGTCGTCGAGCAGCAGCAGGACCCGGCGGTCGGCGAGCGCCTCGCGCAGGGCGGCGGTGAGGTCGTCCTCGCAGGCGCCGGGCGGGGTGGGCCGGTCCAGCTCGGTGAGCAGCTCGCGGGCGAGCCGCCCGACGGGCACACGGCGGCCGTCCGGCTCGCTCAGCCGGGCCCGCAGCACCCCGTCGGGGTAGCGGCCGGCGACCTGGGCGGCGAGCTCCTCGGCGAGCGCGGTACGGCCGGAGCCGGGCCGGCCCGCCACGAGGAGCACGCGCGCGCGGGGGGCCTTGCGGCCGGAGAGGGTGTCGAGACCCGCCCGCTCGATGTCGGCGCGCAGCTGTTTCAGCTCGCGGGTGCGGCCCAGGAACCGAGTCTCCTCGGCAGGGTCGCCCGACAGCCTGGTGCCGTCCGTGTCCACCGCCTGATCCGTCACGGGCCACACTCCCGATCCACCGCACGTCGGCGCCCGCCGGAACTCCGGTTCGGGCGTTTCCCGAGCCTAGTTCACGCTGTGCGACGGACCGTGTGGAGCGCGGCGGGCACATCCCCTGATCGGATCAACCGATGGTCACACCGCAGGGTCGTGCACGGGCTGTGCGGGGTCCTCGCGGTCACCCCGCACGGGAGGTCCGGCTCAGGCCTCGAAGGGGCGGGCCGGCCACGGAGAATCCGCCGGGCGCAGGGCGTCCAGGCCGTCGCCCTGTTCGGCCGCGACCAGCGAGAGCACGCCCACGATGAGGCTGTTGTTGTGCAGGTCGCCGGCAAGCACCCCCCGGACCAGGTCGGCGACGGGCACCCGCGCCAGCTCCATGTCGGCCTCTTCGTCCTCGACCACGAAGCGCTCGCCCTCGGCCTCGGACAGGTTCCGGGCGAGGAAGATCCGCACGGCCTCGTCGCAGCCGCCGGGGGTGGTGTAGATGTCGGTCAGCACCCGCCAGTCCTCGGCCTTGACGTGCGCCTCCTCGTACAGCTCGCGCTGGGCGGCGTGCAGCGGGTTCTCGCCGGGCACGTCGAGCAGGCCGGCCGGGATCTCCCAGAGCTTCTCGCGCACCGGGTGCCGGTACTGGCGGAGCACCACCACGCGGCCCTCGTCGTCCAGGGCGAGGACGGCCACGGAGCCGGGGTGGACCTGGTAGTCGCGGCTCGCGACGGAGCCGTCGGGCATGACCACCTCGTCCGTGCGGACGGATGTCTTCTTGCCCCGGAAGGGGGTCTCCGTCGCCCGGACCTCCCACTCCTCGGGGGTGTCCTTGATGGTCGTGCCCGTCATGCCCTGTCCTTCCAGACGACGCGAAGCGGCCGGGACGCGTCCCGTTGAATGGACGCGCCCCGGCCACCGTACAACTGGTGTGCTACTTCGACGTCTTCCGCTCGACCGCGGCCTTGACCAGCCCGGCGAAGAGCGGGTGCGGGCGGGTCGGGCGCGAGCGCAGCTCCGGGTGCGCCTGCGTGGCGACCAGGTAGGGGTGGACCTCGCGCGGGTACTCGACGTACTCGACGAGCTTGCCGTCCGGGGAGGTGCCCGAGAAGACGATGCCGGCCTTCTTCTCCAGCTCCGCGCGGTAGGCGTTGTTCACCTCGTAGCGGTGGCGGTGCCGCTCCTCGACGTACTCCTTGCCGTCGTACACCTCGCGCACGATGGAGCCCTCGGCCAGCTTGGCCGGGTACATGCCGAGCCGCATCGTGCCGCCCATGTCGCCCTCGCCGGCCACGATGTCCAGCTGCTCGGCCATCGTGGAGATGACCGGGTGGGCGGTGGCGGGGTCGAACTCGGTGGAGTTGGCGTCCGTGATGCCGGCCAGGTTGCGCGCGGCCTCGACCACGATGCACTGCAGGCCCAGGCAGAGACCGAGCAGCGGGATCTTGTTCTCGCGGGCGTACTTGATCGCGCCGACCTTGCCGAGCACGCCGCGGTCGCCGAAGCCGCCCGGGATGCAGATGGCGTCGACGTCGCCGAGCTGCGCCTTGGCGCCGGCCGGGGTCTTGCAGTCGTCGGACGTGACCCACTTGATCTTCACGCGGGCCCTGTTGGCGAAGCCGCCCGCGCGCAGCGCCTCGGTGACCGAGAGGTAGGCGTCGGGCAGGTCGATGTACTTGCCGACCAGGGCCATGACGATCTCGTGCTCGGGGTTGTGGACCCGGTCGAGCAGGTCGTCCCAGGTCGTCCAGTCCACGTCCCGGAACGGCAGGTCCAGCTTGCGGACGACATAGGCGTCCAGGCCCTCGGTGTGGATGACCTTCGGGATGTCGTAGATCGACCGGGCGTCGGGGCAGGCCACGACCGCGTCCTCGTCGACGTCGCACATCAGCGAGATCTTGCGCTTGATCGCGGTCGGCACCTCGCGGTCGCAGCGCAGCACGATCGCGTCCGGCTGGATACCGATGTTGCGCAGGGCGGCGACGCTGTGCTGGGTCGGCTTGGTCTTCAGCTCGCCCGAGGGGCCGATGTAGGGCAGGAGCGAGATGTGGACGACGAAGACGTTGTCGCGGCCGACCTCGTGCCGGACCTGGCGGACGGTCTCCAGGAACGGCAGCGACTCGATGTCGCCGACCGTGCCGCCGACCTCGGTGATCACTACGTCCACCTCGTCCGTCGCCATGCGGCGGATGCGGTGCTTGATCTCGTTGGTGATGTGCGGGATGACCTGCACGGTGTCGCCCAGGTACTCGCCGCGCCGCTCCTTGGCGATCACGGTGGAGTACACCTGGCCGGTGGTGACGTTGGCGGAGCCGTCCAGGTCCCGGTCGAGGAAGCGCTCGTAGTGGCCGATGTCCAGGTCGGTCTCGGCCCCGTCGTTGGTGACGAAGACCTCACCGTGCTGGAAGGGGTTCATCGTGCCGGGGTCGACGTTCAGGTACGGGTCGAGCTTCTGCATCACGACGCGCAGGCCCCGTGCCTTCAGCAGCATGCCGAGGCTGGAGGCGGTGAGCCCCTTGCCCAGCGAGGAAGCGACACCCCCGGTGACGAAGATGTGCTTGGTCGTCGAAGATTTGGGCGGCATGGCCAAGAGGGGGCTCCCGTGGTCGCGGTCTGGGGTGCGGTGCGTCCGTCCTACGGCCCGGTCGTCCCGGGGTGTCGTCGGCGGCGCCGTCGCTGCGGTTCCGGGGTTTTTCTCCCACCGGTCCACGGGCTACCAGCGTATCAGCGCCGGAGAGCGACGGCTTCCGGCCACGCTCCGCGCACGCGCGGGCACGTATGCGCACGGCTCGCCGGATTCTCACCCGGTGGTCACCCGTTCGGCGGACCCGCGTTGCCCGGAGGGGCACACAGATCATCTACGTGCGTCGTATCCTGCTCGGACGTTCACTGCCGAGCCCGCCCGGCGACACGGCACCACCCCCCGCCCGTCAGCACCGGAACAACGAGAGCTCGTCAGTTCGTTGAGCAACAATTGTCGTTCGCGGTGCAGCGTTTGGCTTCACGGCCGGACAGCTGCTTCGCTTCATGGCTCAACAACGCATGACACCCCCCTTGACCGCACTAGCGACCGCCCCCACGCGGGGTGACGTGGCCGTTCGACTGGAGTTGCACGTGGCCGGGCGCATCGAAGACTACGCACTCATCGGAGACATGCAGACCGCTGCCCTGGTCTGCCGGGACGGCACAGTCGACTGGCTGTGCCTGCCCCGCTTCGACTCGCACGCCATCTTCGCCGGTCTGCTGGGCACCGAGGAACACGGCTTCTGGCGGCTGGGCCCCGCCCACGCGCCGGGCGGCGAGCCGCCGGCCGCCGCCCGGCGCGGCTACCGCGGCGACTCGCTCATCCTGGAGTCCGAGTGGGACACCCCCCGCGGCACGGTCCGGGTGACCGATTTCATGCCGCCGCGTGACGGCGCCCCGCAGCTGATCCGGATCGTGGAGGGCGTCTCCGGCCGGGTGCCGATGCGCTCGGAGCTGCGGATGCGGTTCAGCTACGGCCGGGTCGTGCCGTGGGTGCACAAGCACGAGGGGCGCACGGTGGCCGTCGCCGGCCCCGACTCCGTGTGGTTCGACACGGAGGCCGAGACCTACGGCGAGGCGCTCACCACGTACGCGGACTTCACGGTCACTCCGGGTGACCGGATCGCGTTCACCATCTCCTGGGAGCCCTCGCACAAGGAGCCGCCGGCGCTGCCGGAGCCCGAGCAGTCGCTGGTGGCGACGGAGGACTTCTGGCGCGAGTGGGTCGAGCACTGTACGTACCACGGGCCCTACCGCGAGGCCGTGGTCCGCTCCCTGATCACGCTGAAGGCGCTGACGTACGCCCCCACCGGCGGCATCGTCGCCGCGCCGACCACCTCCCTGCCGGAGGAGATCGGCGGCGTCCGCAACTGGGACTACCGCTACACCTGGCTGCGGGACGCGGCGATCACCCTGTCCTCGCTGCTGCGCACCGGCTACCGCGAGGAGGCCCGCGCCTGGCGCGAGTGGCTGCTGCGCGCGGTCGCCGGCGACCCGGAGAACCTGCAGATCATGTACGGCATCGCCGGTGAGCGCGAGCTGGGCGAGGCGGAGCTGGACTGGCTGCCGGGCTACGAGAACTCCACGCCGGTCCGGGTGGGCAACGGCGCGGCCCACCAGCTCCAGCTGGACGTGTACGGCGAGGTGACCGAGGCCCTGCACCTGGCCCACATGACGGGGCTCGCGCGCAACGACTACGCCTCGGTCCTCCAGCTGAAGCTGATCCGCTACCTCGAGGACCACTGGCAGGAGCCGGACGAGGGCATCTGGGAGGTGCGCGGACCGCGCCGCCACTTCGTGCACTCCAAGGTGATGGCCTGGGTCGCGGTCGACCGCACGATCAAGCTGATCGAGTCCGGTGACGCGGACGGCCCGCTGGAGCGCTGGAAGCAGCTGCGCGACGACATCCACCGGGACGTGTGCGAGAAGGGCTACGACAGGGAACGCAACACGTTCACGCAGTCCTACGGCTCGCAGGAGCTGGACGCCTCGCTGCTGCTGATCCCGCAGATGGGCTTCCTGCCGCCGGACGACAAGCGGGTCATCGGCACCATCGAGGCGATCCAGCGGGAGCTGTCCACCTCGGACGGCTTCATCCTGCGCTACCCGACGGACGGCAAGGACGAGGGCGTCGACGGCCTGCCCGGAGACGAGGGCGCCTTCCTGGCCTGCTCGTTCTGGATGGCCGACGACCTGGCGATGATCGGCCGGGTGGACGAGGCCCGCAAGCTCTTCGAGAAGCTGCTGTCCCTGCGCAACGACCTGGGCCTGCTCGCCGAGGAGTGGGACCCGCGCCTCCAGCGGCAGGTCGGCAACTTCCCGCAGGCCTTCAGCCACGTGCCGCTGATCGACACGGCCCTGCGCCTGACGGCGAGCGGGGCGTACGGAGGCTGAGGGCGCCGGACAGGAGGCGTCCTCGACGGGAACGCGTGGCCGTACCCGCCTAGGCTGGGGACAAACACCAACCCCTTGCGGAAGGGGGCGGCCATGACTTCCCTCTCGACGTCACATACGGCGGTGGCCGGGCTGCGGGAAGACCTCACCGGCGAGGTCTTCATCCCCGGTGATCCGGGTTACGACGAGGCCCGGGCCGTCCACAACGCCATGATCGACCGGCGGCCCGCGGTGATCGCGCGGTGCGCGGACGAGGACGACGTGGTGCGGTCCGTGCGCTTCGGCAGAGAGCTGGACCTGCCCATCGCGGTGCGCGGCGGCGGGCACAGTGTGTCCGGCCAGGCCCTCAACGACGGCGGTCTGGTCATCGACCTGCGTCTCATGAACGAGGTGACGGTCCACCCCGGGGCCGCGGCGGTACGGGTCGGCGGCGGGGCCACGATGAGCGACCTGGACCGTTCCACCCAGCCCTACGGCCTCGCCACCACCGGCGGCCGCGTCTCCACCACCGGCGTCGGCGGCTTCGTGCTGGGCGGCGGCACCGGCTGGCTGGACCGCCTCTTCGGACTGGCCGTGGACAATCTGCTCGGCGTGGAACTGGTCACCGCCGACGCCCACAGGGTCCGGGCGGCCGGCGACGAGAACCCGGACCTCTTCTGGGGACTGCACGGCGGCGGCGGGAACTTCGGCGTCGCCACCGCGCTCACCCTGAGACTGCACGAACTGCCGGAGTTCTCCATCGCCATGCTGATGTACCCGCCGGAGTCCGGCGAGGAGGTCGTCCGCGCCTACCGCGACCTCATCGAGCGGGGCCCCGACGAGGCGGGCGGCGCCGTCATCTACCTCACCGGCCCGCCGGAGGACTTCGTCCCGCCGCACCTGGTGGGCACCCTGCTGTGCACGGTGCTCCTCACCTACGCCGGCCCGGAGGCGGACCTGCGCAGGCTCGCCGAGCCACTGCTGGCGCTGCCCCACGAGGCCGAGGTGGTCGGCGCGATCCCGTACGCCGACCTCCAGTGCATGCTCGACGACCCGCCGGGGCTGCGGAACTACTGGTCGGCCGAGTACCTGACGGGCCTCCCGGACCAGGCCGTGGCCGCCTACTGCGCTCTCGCGGACACCATGCCCGTGCCGAGCGGCACCCAGCACATCCTGTTCCCGCAGGGCGGCGCGATCTCGGCCGGGCCGGCCGACTACCCGGTGCCCTACCGGGACGCACCCTGGGTGGCGCACCCCTTCGGCGTGTGGGAGGAGCCGGGCGACGACGAACGCGGCATCCGGTGGGTGCGGGACGTCCGCGCGGACGTCGGGCCCTGGGGCACCGGGGCGGTGTACCTCAACTTCATCGGCGACGAGGGCGCGGACCGGGTGGTGGCCGGACTGGGCGCCGAGAACACCCGCCGGCTCGCGGAGCTGAAGCGGCGGTACGACCCGGACAACGTGTTCCGGTTCAACCACAACATCCGGCCCGCCTGACGCACCCACGCGGGACGCCTCGCCGCGATGTGCCCGCCGGCGGCCCTCGCGGGTAGCGTCCGGCTCATGGACAGCGGCAAAGTCAACAGCGGCGACGGCCTCGGGGACGGCGGATACGGTCCCCGGGGCACCGGAATCACCGTGCAACGGGCCCTGGAACTGCCCGGCCTGCGCAGCGGCCTGCCGGAGATCGTCGCCGGCGCCGACCGCCTGCACCGCACCGTGCGCTGGGTGCACGCGGGCGAGGTGCCCAACATCGCCTCCCTCCTCAAGGGCGGCGAGCTCCTGCTGACCACGGGCTACGGCCTCGGCACGCGCCCCGCCGAGCAGCGGGCGTTCGTCCGCACGCTCGCCGAGCGCGGCATCGCGGCCCTGGTCGTGGAGCTGGGCCCGCGCTTCGCCCGGCTGCCCGCGACCCTCGTGGACACCGCCCGCGCGGCCGGGCTGCCGCTGGTCCAGCTGCACCGCGAGGTGCCGTTCGTGACGGTCACCGAGGAGATCCACACCGAGATCGTCAACGGCCACTACGCGTTGCTCCAGCGGGCCGAGGAGGTGCACCGCCGCTGCACCGAGGCCCTCCTGGGCGGCGGCGGGGTGCCCCAGGTGCTGGGCATCCTGGCCGGGTTCGCCGGCAACCCGGTCTTCCTGGAGACGCCTGACGGCCGTCTGCTGTACGCCGCCGGCTCCGGACCCGAGGGCGCCGACCCGCTCCAGGTGTGGGAGGGGCTGCGGGGCCAGCACAAGGAGACGCCGCCCCCTGCGGGCTCGGTCCTGGTGGACGTGCCCGGCGGCGGGGCCGGCGCCGGGTCGGTGCGCGCCCGGCTGGTGCTGCTGCCCGTACGGTCCCCCCTGGCGCCGGTGCACCGGATGGCGGCGGAGCGGGCGGCCGGCATCCTCGCCGTGGTGCTGATGCAGGCACGGCAGGAGGAGGAGCTGGCGGCGCGCGGGCGCGGTGACTTCCTCACCGACCTGGCGGAGGGCCGGATCACGGCCGAGGACGCTCCGGCGCAGGCCCGCGTCCTCGGCTTCAAGCCGGGCGGCAGCCCGCTGCTGCCGGTGGTGATGCGGCTCGGCGACGCCCTCGCCCCCACCGGCGGCGGCTGGGCGGTGCTGGCCCGCGCGGTCGCCGAGGAGCTGGCCTCGGTCGGGGTGCCGGTGCTGCTGGGCGTGCGGCCGGTCGAGGGCCGGGTGCCGCTGCTGCTGGGCCTGCGCGCGGAGTCGGAGCGGACGACGGTGGCCGACCGGGTCGCGGCGGCGCTGCGGGCGGGTGCGGAACGGGCGGGGATGCGGCGCCCGGGCGCGCAGCCACCGGTCGTGGTCGTCGGGGTGGCCGGCGGGTGGGCGGCGGCGTCGGCCGGTCTGCGGCACGCGGCGGAGACGGCGGCCGCGGCCCAGGGCCTCGGCGACCGGCCCTGGTACGACGCCCGGCGCCTCGACATCGACCTGCTGCTGTGGCGGCTGCGCGACCACCCGGACCTGGCGGCGTTCGTCACCCGGGCGATCGGCCCCCTCCAGGACCACGACGACCGCTCCAAGCCGCCCCTGCTGCCCACGCTCCAGACGTACTTGGCACACGCGGGCCGCAAGGCGGAGACGGCGCGCGAGCTCCATCTGAACCGGCAGACGCTCTACAACCGGCTGGCCCGCATCGGGGAGTTGCTGGGCACCGACCTCGACGACCCGCAGACGGTCCTGGCGTTGAGCCTGGCCCTGCGGGCCCGCCGCCACGTGCCCTAGCGGAGGGGCGCTCAGCGGAGCGGCATGGGCCGGGTCAGCTCGTCGTAGATGCTGAGGACCTGGGCGACCGTCTCGTCCTCGGTCGGCCAGGTGGCCGCCTGCCGTACGCCCCGGTCGCGCAGCTCCTGGCGCTGCGCGCCGTCGCCGAGCAGTGCGGCGACGGCGTCGGCGAGTGCCCCGGCGTCCCCGGGCGGGACGAGTTCGGCGGCGTCGCCGACCAGTTCGGAGATGCCGCCCGTGTCGCCGGCGACCAGCGGCAGTCGCGCGTGGAGGGCCTCCTGGGCGATGACGGAACGCCCCGGCCCGCGGTGGACCGGCAGCAGCGCGAGGTCCGCCGCCGTCAGCAGGTCGGTGACGTCGTCACGGCGGCCGATGAGCAGCACCGGCAGCCCCTCGTCCTCGATCCGCCGCTGCAACTCGCCGCGCAGCGGTCCCTGTCCGGCGACGACGACCAGGGGCACGGGGTCGAGACGGCGCCACGCGCGCGCGGCGTCGAGCAGGACGTCGTGTCCGCGGTGCGGCTCCAGGGAGCCGACCACGAGCAGCAACGGACGGTCGACGGCGCCTAGTTCGGCCCGGATCTTCGCGCGCGTCGGGTCGGGATCCTCCGGCCCGGCGGCCCGGGGCCGGCCGGGGAGCGCCACGGGACCGAGCCGGGCGTCCCGCGCGCCGGTCAGCCGGGCCCGGTCCACCAGCTCCGAGGTGGCGCCGAGCACCACGCCGGCGGCCCGCATCACCCGCCGTTCCAGCACTCGCAGCAGATGGGCGCGCGCTCCCTCGGCATGGGCCCGGTCGTGCCAGGTGACGACGAGCGGGGTACCGACCCGGCGCCCGCCGAGGGCCAGCACGGCGCGGAAGGAGGCGTGCAGCCCGTGCGCGTGCACCAGGTCGGCGCCGGCGCACACCGTCCGCAGCGCCGCCACGGAGACGGGGTCGCTGCTGCGGGGCACGTGCACGTGGTCGGCGCCGGCGCCGGTGAAGTCGTAGGTGCGTTCCGCCTCGGAGGGGGCGCACACCGTGACCTTCACGCCCCGCGCGACGAGCCCCGCGGCCAGCGAGCGCACGTGCGCGCTGCTGCCGGCGTTGCCTCCGCCCAGCACCTGCACGGTGCGCAGCGGCGCCTGGCCGAGCGGTGAGTGGCTGCTCACGGGGGTCACGTGTCCCGGGACTCCTGGTTCGGCGGGGGACGGTCACGAAGAACGTACAGAAGGATGGTGCGGCCGGGGCACGCCGCACGGTTTCCTGCGCGTCACTCCGTCAAGGATGCCAGCACGTACGGGTGTTCCGGGAACGACGATCCCCGCGCGCACGCGACCACGGGGCAACGGAACGGGACCGGTTCACTCACAGGAGTGAGGCGCCGACGCGCGCACCCGGTCCCCGCACGGCTCCCGCGTCCCTACGCGTCGTCCCTCGCCGTCGCGAGCAGTTCCTCCGCGTGGGCGCGGGCCGTCTCCGAGTCCTCCTGGCCCGCGAGCATGCGGGACAGCTCCCGGATCCGCTCCTCGCCCTCGAGGACCTTCACGCCGGAGCGGGTGACCGAGCCGTCGTTCGTCTTCTCCACCAGCAGCTGCCGGTCGGCGAACGCGGCGACCTGCGGCAGATGGGTGACCACGACGACCTGCGCGGTCTTCGCGAGGCGCGCCAGGCGCCGCCCGATCTCCACCGCCGCCTTGCCGCCGACCCCGGCGTCGACCTCGTCGAAGAGGTACGTCGGCACCGGGTCGGTCCCCGCGAACACGACCTCCACGGCCAGCATCACCCGCGACAGCTCACCGCCGGAGGCGCCCTTGGCGATGGGCCGCGGCGGCGCACCCGGGTGCGGGGCCAGCAGCAGCTCCACCTCGTCGGCGCCCGACGGCCCGTACGCGACCGTGCGTCCGCCGACCTCCACGCCCTCGGGGTCCTCGGTCTGCCGGACGGCGAACGACACCCGGGCGTGCGGCATGGCGAGCGAGGCCAGCTCGGCGGTCACCGCGGCGGCGAACCGCTCGGCGGCCTCCGTCCGCGCGTCGGTCAGCGCCTGCGCCAGTCCGCCCAGCTCCGCCCGCAGCGCGTCCCGCTCGACGGTCAGCTCGCCGATGCGCTCGTCGTCGCCGTCCAGCTCGGTCAGCCGGGCCGCGCTCTGCTCGGCCCAGGCCAGCACGGCGCCGACGTCCTCCCCGTACTTCCTGGTCAGCGCGGTGAGCGCGGCCCGCCGTTCCTCGACCGCCGCCAGCCGCAGCGGATCGGCGTCCAGGTCGTCGGCGTATCCCGCCAGCTCTCCGGCCACGTCCCGCAGCAGGATCCCGACCTCGCCGATCCGCTCGGCGAGCGCGGCGAGCGCCGGGTCGTGCGCCCGTACGGCGTCCAGGGCCCGCTGTGCGCCCGCGACGAGCGTCGCCGCGTCCACGCCCTCGGGGTCCTCGGGATCGCCCGCCAGCGCGGCGTGCGCGGCCGTCGCGGCCGACGCCAGGGCCTCGGCGTGCCCGAGCCGCTCGGCCTCCTCGGCCAGCTCCACGTCCTCGCCGGCGCGCGGTTCGACGGCCGCGACCTCGTCGAGGCCGTAGCGCAGCAGATCGGCCTCCTGGGCGCGCTCACGCGCCCGCGTGGTGATCTCCTCCAGCTCCGAGGCGACGGTGCGCAGCCGGCGGTAGGCCTCGGTGTACTTGGCGAGCGGCACGGCGACCGCGTCACCCGCGTACCGGTCCAGCGCCTGCCGCTGCCGTGACTGCTTCAGCAGCCCCTGCTGGTCGGTCTGCCCGTGCACGGCCACCAGCTCGTCGGCGAGCTCGGCGAGCATCCCGACGGGCACGGACCGTCCGCCCAGATGCGCCCGTGACCGCCCTTCGGCGGAGACGGTACGGCTGATCAGCAGGGCACCGTCGTCCAGCTCGGCCCCGGCCTCCTCGGCCCGCACGACGGCGGCGGCGTCACCGGGCACGGCGATCCGCCCCTCGACGACCGCGTTCCTGGCCCCGATCCGCACCAGTGCCGCGTCCGCGCGCCCGCCCAGGAGCAGCCCGAGACTGGTGACCACCATGGTCTTGCCCGCACCCGTCTCACCGGTGACAGCGGTGAACCCGGGCGACAGCTCGACCACGGCGTCGTCGATGACTCCGAGCGACCGTATCCGCATCTCCTCAAGCACGGACACGACCATACGAGGTCCGGGGCGCGGAGTGCGACCGGCCCGCCCTTGTCACCCAGGGGAGTGGACGCGCCCCGTCAGGGGCGCGGGGCTCCGTCGATCTGCGGCTCCGCCGCGAGGAACCACACACGACCCGCACACGCCGACGCTCCCGCACCCCTACGGCGCTAATGCGGAGCGCCCCGCCACCCGGACACCGGCAGCGCGAACTTCGCCACCAACCGGTCCGTGAACGACGCGTGGTGCAGCCGGGCCAGCCGCACCGGCACCGCCCCCCGCCGCACCTCCACCCGCGCCCCCGGCGGCAGCTCCACCGTCCGCCGCCCGTCGCACCACAGCACCCCCGGCGGGATGTGCGGGAGCACCTCCACCGCGAGCACCGAGTCCGGCGAGGTCACCAGCGGCTTGGCGAACAGCGCGTGCGCGCTGATCGGCACCATCAGCAGCGCCTCCACCTCAGGCCACACCACCGGCCCCCCGGCCGAGAAGGCGTACGCCGTCGACCCGGTCGGCGTCGACAGCACGATGCCGTCGCAGCCGAACCCCGTCACCGGCCGCCCGTCGATCTCCAGCACGACCTCGAGCAGCTTCTCGGCGCCGGCCTTCTGCACGGCCGCCTCGTTCAGCGCCCAGTCGGTGTGGACGATGTCGCCGTTGCGGTGCACGACGACGTCGACGGTCATCCGCTCCTCGACCTCGTACGCCCGGCTCACCACCCGGTCGACGACCTTGTCGAGGTCGTCCCGCTCGGCCTCGGCGAGGAAGCCGACCCGGCCGAGGTTGACGCCGAGCATCGGCACGCCGGAGGCGCGGGCGAACTCGGCGCCGCGCAGCAGCGTCCCGTCGCCTCCCAGCACGATGAGCAGCTCGCACCCGTCGAGGCACTGCGGGGTGGCCTCCTGGACCAGCTCCACCTCGTCCGGCAGCGGCAGGTCGCACGCCTCCGCCTCCAGGACCCGCACTCCTATGCCGGCCAGCAGCAGACCCTTGACCACGAGCTCGGCGCTGCGGATGGCCGCGGGCCGCCCGGTGTGGGCGAGCAGGAAAACAGTACGAGCTCGGTTCTGTGTCAACGCGGCCCCTCCGCCACTGCACGGTCAACGTCGGCCGGGTCCAGTTCACCGGCCCCGGCCCGCAGCCACAGAAAGTACTCGACGTTCCCGGAGGGACCCGGCAGCGGACTGGCGGTGACCCCCTTCACACCGAGCCCCAGGTCCCAGGCCCGCCGGGCGACACCCCGTACGGCCTCGGCCCGCAGCTGCGCACTGCGTACCACTCCCCCGCTGCCCAGCCGCTCCTTGCCCACCTCGAACTGCGGCTTCACCATCATCACCAGGTCGGCGTCCGGCCGCGTGCACCGCACCAGGGCGGGCAGCACCAGTCCGAGCGGGATGAAGGACAGATCCCCCACGACCAGATCCACGGGCTCCCCATCGATCGCGTCCGGCGTCAACTCACGCACGTTCGTACGGTCCTTGACGGTGACGCGTTCATCCTGCCGGAGGGACCACGCGAGTTGTCCGTATCCGACGTCCACGGCGACGACGTGCGCGGCGCCCGCGCGCAGCAGGACGTCGGTGAAGCCGCCGGTGGACGCCCCGGCGTCCAGTGCGCGCCGCCCCTCGACGACGAGGCCCTGCGGCACGAACGCGGCCAGGGCGCCGGCCAGCTTGTGGCCGCCGCGCGAGACGTAGTCGGGGTCGCTGTCGTCCTGGGTGACGACGATGGCGGCGGCGGTCTCCACCTGGGTGGCGGGCTTGGTCGCGACGGTCTTGCCGACGGAGACCCGGCCGGCGGCGATCAGCTGGCTGGCGTGCTCGCGCGAGCGCGCCAGCTTGCGGCGGACCAGCTCCGCGTCGAGACGGCGGCGTGCGACTCCTGCCACGTTCGGTTCAGCTCCTGCGGTCGTACGGCGAAGGGGACCCCGGAGGTCCCGGGCGGGCGTCGAGCGCGGTGAGCGCGTCGCGCAGTCCCCGGTGTACATCCTCGTACACCGCGACGTGCCCGTCCGTGGGGAGGTGGTCGGCGTCGGCCAGGCGCCGCAGTCCGGCGTCCACCCCGTCGTCGCCGGTGGGGGTGCGGGGGACGCCGAGGGGGGCGGGACCGGCGGGGGCGTACTCGTCCCGCGCCTCGCGGGGCTCCGCCCCGGCCTCCGTCTCCGCCGTCCGGCCCTCGGCCTGCGGTGCTGCGTCGCTCATGCCCCGACGCTACCGCGAACCGCTACGGTACGGTCTGTCCCGATGGCGACGACTGAGGAGTGCCGTGCCGCACTCGACAAGCTCTCGGACCAGATGCGCGGTGCCGAAGGGGACGTGCGGTCCGCGACCGCGCTGGACCGCTCGGTGAGCTGCCACATCACCGACCTGGACGTCACCTTCGCGGGCCGCATGGCGGACGGCGGCATCGACGTGCGCGAGACCCACGACGGGCCGCCGCGTGAGAAGGCCGACATCAGGCTGGCGATGACCGGCGGCGATCTGGTGGCCCTGGTCGACGGCGAGCTGCACTTCGCCAAGGCCTGGGGCTCGGGCCGGGTGAAGCTGGAGGCGGGTCTGCGCGACCTGTTCCGCCTCCGCAGGCTTCTGTAGCGGCCCTGGGCGGGCTTCCGGAGCCGCCACCCTCAGAAAGTCTTCGCCGTCGACACCTTCTCGCGCTCGGCGCCGCCGGTGACGCGGGCCTTGCGCGCGGCCGGCACGACCAGGGGCGTGCCGGTCTCCGGGTCGTCGATGATCTGGCAGCGCAGTCCGAAGACCTCCTCGACCAGCTCGGCCGTGACGATGTCGTTGGGCGCGCCCTCGGCGATGACCTTCCCGCCGCGCAGGGCGATCAGGTGGGTGGCGTACCGGGCGGCGTGGTTGAGGTCGTGCAGGACGGCCACGAGGGTGCGCCCCTGCGTCTCGTGGAGCTCCGCGCACAGGTCCAGGACGTCGATCTGGTGCTGGATGTCCAGGTACGTCGTCGGCTCGTCGAGCAGCAGCAGCGGAGTCTGCTGGGCGAGGGCCATGGCGATCCACACGCGCTGGCGCTGACCGCCGGAGAGTTCGTCGACGTAGCGGTCGGCCAGTTCGCCGACGCCGGTCTGGGCCATCGACTCCCGGACGACCCGCTCGTCCTCGGTGGACCACTGGCGCAGCAGGCCCTGGTGCGGGTAGCGGCCGCGGCCCACCAGGTCGCCGACGGTGATGCCGTCGGGCGCGATGGACGACTGGGGCAGCAGACCGAGGGTCCGCGCGACCCGCTTGGCGGGCATCGACTGGATGACCGAGCCGTCGAGGAGCACCCGGCCCCGTGTGGGCTTCAGCATCCGCGACAGGGCGCGCAGCAGGGTCGACTTGCCGCAGGCGTTGGGGCCGACGATCACCGTGAAGGAGTTGTCGGGTATCTCCACCGACAGCTGCTCGGCGATGACCCGCTGGTCGTAGGCGAGGGTGACGTTCTCGGCGGACAGACGGTTCACGATGCTCCTTTGGATGTTCAGCCCGTCGGCGGCGGTGGTGCTCATATCCGGCCCGCCTTGCGCTCGGTGACCAGCAGCCACAGCAGGTAGACACCGCCGACGACGCCGGTGACGACGCCCACGGGCAGCTGTTCGGCGCCGAAGACCTGCTGCGAGACCCAGTCGGCGCCGACCAGCAGTGCGGCGCCCATGCACAGCGACGGCACCAGGTTGGGGCCGGGCGAGCCGGTCAGGCGCCGGGCGAGCTGCGGCGCGGTGAGCGCGACGAAGCTGACCGGTCCGGCGGCGGCGGTCGCGGCGGCGGTGAGCAGCACGGCGGCCACCATCAGCAGCATCCGCACCCGCTCGACGCGCACCCCGAGGGCGTACGAGACGTCGTCGCCCATCTCCATCAGCCTGAGCGCCCGGCCGTTGGCGAGGACGAGCGGCACGAGCACCGCGCACAGCACCAGCAGCGGCCGGACCTGGGCCCAGTCACGGCCGTCGAGGGTGCCGGTCATCCAGACGACGGCACGGGCGGCGTCGACGATGTCGGCCCGGGTCATCAGATAGCCGTTGACCGCCGTGACGATCGCGGACATGCCGATGCCGACCAGGACCAGTCGATAACCGTGCACGCCCCGCTTCCAGGCGAGGACATAGATGCCGATGCCGGTCACCAGGCCGCCCGCAAGCGCGCCGAGGGTGACCTGGGTGGCGGTCCCGGAGAACAGGACGATCACCACGAGGGCGCCGGCCGTCGCGCCCTGGCCGAGGCCGAGGACGTCGGGACTGCCCAGCGGGTTGCGCGAGATGGCCTGGAACAGCGCGCCGCCCAGCCCGAGCGCGGCACCGACCAGCAGCCCGACCAGCACCCGCGGCAGCCGCAGTTCGTTGACGACGAACTCCTGGCTGGCGTTCCCCTCGCCGGCCAGCGTCCTGAGCACGTCCGCGGCCGGTATCTCGAAGTCGCCGGTGCCGATCAGCAGCACGCTCGCGACGAGCGCGACGACCAGCAGCAGGGCGACGACGACCACGGCCCGGACGTCCAGGCGCAGCGAGAGCCCACCGGGGCTCCGTACAGCACGATGCGTCTTCACAGCTGGGCCGTCCTCCGCCGTCGTACGAGAAAGATGAAGACCGGTCCGCCGAGGACCGCGGTGACGATGCCGACCTGGAGCTCCGAGGGCCGCGCGACGATCCGGCCGAGGACGTCCGCGCCGAGCAGCAGCACGGGCGACAGGATCGCGGCGTACGGCATGATCCAGCGCATGTCCGGCCCGGTGAAGGAGCGCACGATGTGCGGGACCATCAGGCCGACGAACACGATCGGACCGCAGGCCGCGGTGGCGGCCCCGCACAGCACGGTGGCGGCGAGCATGGCCAGCGCCCGGGTGCGGTTCAGGTTGACGCCGAGGGACTTGGCGGTGTCGTCGCCCATCTCCATGGCGTTGAGCGAACGGGACAGGGCGAGGGCGAGGAGCGTGCCCGCCACGAAGAAGGGCAGCACGCTCCTGAGGGTCTCGTCCGTCGCCGAGGAGAGCGAACCGACCGTCCAGAAGCGCATCCTGCCCAGCGCCGCGTCATCGATGATCATCACGGCCTGGAGGTAGCCGAAGAGCGCGGCGCTGATCGCGGTGCCGGCCAGCACCAGCCGTACCGGTGTGGCGCCCCGGCTGCCGCCCAGGAACCAGACCAGCGCCCCGACCCCGGCCGCCCCGGCGAACGCGAACCACACGTACCCGCTCAGCGAGGTGACGCCGAAGAAGGTGATGGCGGTCACGACGGCCGCGGAGGCGCCCGCGTTGATGCCGAGCAGGCCGGGGTCGGCCAGCGGATTGCGGGTGAGCGCCTGGAGCACGGCCCCGGCGAGACCGAGCGCGGCACCGGCCAGCAAACCGAGCACGGTCCGCGACAGCCGCTCGCCGACGACGACGTCGCCGTAGGTGCCCGAGTCGTGGAACACGCCGTGCCAGACCTGTGCCAGCGTCAGATCCTTCGCGCCGACCGCGATGCTCGTCATCGCGATCAGCACCAGGATCGCCGCCGAGACGGGCAGCCCTAGGGCACGCAGCGCACGGCGCTTCGGGGGCGCGGGAGCGGTCTCCGCGCGCTGTTCGGGGGGACTGTCGACCAACACGCAGTTAGGTTAGCCTACCCTGCTAATCGATCACGATCCCTCGGCCGTCCCCGCGGCTCACAGCCCGAGCCGCGCCAGCGCCTTCCCGGAGTCCAGCGCGCAGGCGCTCTGCCCGCCCGCCGTCCAGGCCGCCGCGCACAGCGCGCGCAGCCCGTCCAGCGCCTCGCCGTCGCCCTCGAGCTCCAGCCGCCCGTCCCCCGCGGTCGCCGTCCAGCCGCCGCAGCGGAACCCGCCGTCCTCGTCCCCGGCGACCTCCGGCTGCCCGGTGAGCAGTCCGCGCAGGTCCCGGTCCACATACGTCGGCCGGTGCTGCGGGGGCGCGGCGAGCAGCCGGGCGCCGTCGGTGACGCCGGTCAGGACGAGCAGCGAGTCGACCTCCCCGTTGAACGCGCCCTCGATGTCCGTGTCCAGCCGGTCCCCGACCACCAGGGGCCGCTTCGCGCCGGTCCGCAGGATCGTCTCGCGGTGCATGGGGGGCAACGGCTTCCCCGCGACCTGGGGTTCGGCGCCGGTGGCGATGCGCACGACCTCCACCGCCGCGCCGTTGCCCGGCGCGATGCCGCGGGCGCCCGGGATCGTGAGGTCGGTGTTGGAGGCGTACCACGGCACACCGCGCGCGATCGCGTAGCACGCCTCGGCGAAGCGCCCCCAGGGCAGCTCGGGGCCGCCGAAGCCCTGCACCACGGCCGCCGGGTCGTCATCCGCCGACTCGACCGGCTCGAGCCCGCGCTCGCGCAGCGCTACGCGCAGTCCCTCTCCGCCGATCACCAGCACGCGTGCGCCCGGGGGCACCTGCTCGGCGATCAGCCGCGCCACGGCCTGTGCCGAGGTGATGACGTCGTCCGCCACGGTCGGTATGCCCAGCTCGGTCAGGTGCGCGGCGACCGCGTCCGGCGTCCGGAGCGCGTTGTTCGTGACATACGCCAGGTGCATCCCGCCCGACCTGGCCGTGGCGAGGGAGTCCACCGCGTACGCGATCGCGTCGCCCCCTGCGTACACCACGCCGTCCAGGTCGAGCAGCGCCGTGTCGTACGCCTCGCTCAGGCCCTGCCCACTGCCGTCGGGCCTCGTCCTGACGCTCCGGCTCATTGCACATCGCTCCTCATCAGACGCCTTTCCCCCGATCATCCCGCATGCCGCCGACAGTCGTACGATGCCGGGATGAATACTGCGGGTCCCCCGGAAGCAACGGCGCGCCGGGGCCTGGAACTCACCCCGTTCCGAGGCCTCCGCTACGACCCCGACCGGGTCGGCAGCCTGGCCGCCGTGACCTCCCCTCCGTACGACGTCGTGGTCCGCCCCGACGGGCTCCACCACCTCGAGTCCGCCGACCCGTACAACATCGTCCGGCTGATCCTGCCCCAGGCTGCCACACCGGAGGCCCGCAACGAGCAGGCCGCCGACACCCTGCGCACCTGGCGCTCCGAGGGCATCCTCACCGCCGACCCGGAACCGGGCCTGTACGTGTACGAGCAGCGCGACGGCGCCGGACTGCTGCAACGCGGCATCATCGGCGCCCTGCGGGTCTCCGACCCCTCGGACCAAGTGGTCCTGCCGCACGAGGACGTCATGCCGCACGTCGTCGCCGACCGCGCGGCGCTGATGCGGGCCACCTCGGCGAATTTGGAGCCGCTGCTGCTGACCTACCGCGGCAACGGCGCCGCCGCCGCCACGACCACCGTCGTGGAGCACACCGCGGAACGCCCGCCCCTCCTGTCCACCACGACTGAGGACGGCTTCTGCCACCGCCTGTGGGCGCTCACCGACCCGGACGACGTGGCCCGCGTCCGGACCGAGCTCGCGGAGCACCAGGCCCTGATCGCCGACGGCCACCACCGCTGGGCGACCTACCGCAGGCTCCGCGCGGAGCACCCCTCCCCCAGCCCCTGGGACCACGGCCTCGTCCTCCTCGTGGACACGGCCCGCTATCCGCTGCGGGTCCGCGCCATCCACCGTCTGCTGCACGGCCTCCCGGTGAGCGACGCGGTGGCCGCCCTGGACGGCCGCTTCCGCGTCCGGCGCCTGGAGACGTCCCTGCCCGGAGCCATGGACGCCCTGGCGGAGGCGGCCGGCGCGGGCAACGCGTTCCTGCTCGCCGGTGACGGCGCCTTCCACCTCGTCGACCGGCCGGAGGCCGGCCTGCTGGCCCGCACGGTCCCCCCCGACCGCCCCGAGGCCTGGCGCACCCTGGACGCCACCGTGCTGCACGCCACGCTCCTCGCCCACGTCTGGCACATCCCCGAGGACTCGGCGGCGCACATCTCGTACATCCACGACACGGCGGCCACGGTCGAGAAGGCGGAACGCGACGGGGGTACGGCCGTACTGATGCACGCCGTCCGCGAGGAGGTCGTCCGCGACCTCGCCCGACAGGGCGTCACGATGCCCCGCAAGTCGACGTCGTTCGGCCCGAAGCCGGCCACGGGCCTGGTGCTGCGCGCGCTGGATCTGTGACGCGGAACGACGAAGGGGCGGGACCGTGCGCCGGTCCCGCCCCTTCGTCATGCCCTGCGGACGTCAGTCCTTCTCGACGCCCTCGCCGGACGGACCGTCCGTGTCGCCCTCGCGCGCACCGTCGTCCTCGTGCTCGTCCTCGTCCAGGGCGTCCATGAACTCCACCCCGTCCAGCTCGGCGAGGCGGTCGGAGGCGTCCGTGCTGCCGTCCCGGTCGGACTCCACTGCCTTGGCGAACCACTCCCGCGCCTCGCGTTCCCGGCCGGCGGCCAGCAGCGCGTCGGCGTACGCGTACCGCAACCGCGCGGTCCAGGGCTGTACGGAGTTGGAGGCCAGCTCGGAGCTCTGCAGCGTGACGATGGCCGCGTCCAGCTGCCCCATGTCACGCCTGGCGCCGGCGGCCACGAGACGCATCTCGACCTGCCCGGCCTTGTCCAGCTTCTGCACCTCGGGGGCCCCGGCCATGTCCAGCGCCTTCTCCGGCCGGCCGAGGCCGCGCTCGCAGTCGGCCATGACCGGCCACAGCTCCACGGAGCCGGTCATCCGCCGGGCGGCCCGGAACTCGGCCAGCGCTTCGCCGTACTTCTGGTTGGCGTACGCGGCGAAACCGCCCGCCTCGCGCACGGCGGCCACACGCGACGCCAGTCGCAGCGCCACCTTGGAGTAGCCGTACGCGGCCTCGGGGTCCTCGTCGAGGAGCCGGGCCACCATCACCAGGTTCCTGGCGACGTCGTCCGCGAGCGTCTTGGGCAGGCTCTGCAGCTCCTGCCGTACGTCCTTGTCGATCTCCTCGCCGGTGACGTCGTCCGGAATCGGCAGCCTCTTGATCGGCTCCCGGTCACGGTCCCGCTCCTCGCGGAAACGGCCACCCCCGCCCTGCCGGTCGTCGCGCCCGCGGAAGCCGCCGGGCCGCCCGCCACGGTCGTCGCGACGGGGCCCGCGCCCGCCACGGTCGTCCCGGCCGCGGAACCCGCCCCGGTCACCACCACGGCTGTCGTCGCGCCGTCCGAAGCCGCCACGCTCACCACGGCTGTCGTCCCGACGGAAGCCGCCGCGATCGCCACGGTCGTCACGGCGGTCGTCACGTCGGTCGTCACGGCGGAAGGAGGGGCGGTCGCCGCGGTCGTCCCGACGGTCGTCACGTCGGTCGTCACGGCGGAAGGCCGGACGGTCTCCCCGGTCGTCCCTGCGGAAGCCACGGTCACCGCGGTCGTCGCGACGGAAGCCGCCGCGGTCGCGGTCACGGTCGTCACGGCGGGGACCACGGTCACGGTCGTCCCGCTGCCCGTATCCGCCACCACGGTTGTCGTCCCGACGGAAGCCACCGCGCTCCCCGCGGTCGTCCCGACGCTCGTCACGCCGGTCATCACGCCGGCCGAAGCCACCGCGCGGCCCGCGGTCATCTGTCCGTCGGTCATCACGCCGGCCGAAGCCACCGCGATCACCACGGTCGTCACGCCGGTCGTCACGCCGGAAGGAGGGGCGGTCGCCGCGGTCGTCCCGACGGTCATCACGCCGGTCATCACGGCGGAAGGCCGGACGGTCACCGCGGTCGTCCCGACGGAAGCCGCCGCGGTCACGGTCGTCGCGGCGCGGACCACGGTCACGGTCGTCACGACGTGCGTATCCGCCACCGCGGTTGTCATCGCGACGGAAGCCGCCACGGTCCCCGCGATCGTCCCGACGGTCACCCCGTCGGTCGTCACGCCGGTCATCGCGGCGGTCGTCCCGACGGAAGCCACCGCGATCGCGGTCGCCGCCCTCACGCCGGCCGTAGCCACCGCGGTCGTCGCGACGGAAGCCACCGCGGTCTCCGCGCTGGCCACCGCGTTCACCGCGGTCCCCACTGTCCCGTCGCCGCTGGTCGCGCTCCGGTCGGTCGTCGGGAGAGTTGGTGGACATCGGTGACTCCTGTCTTCGGTACCGCAAAGTCATTCTCGCGCAGCCGGGTACCCGGTGCGCCCTGGAAAAACGAAAGGACCCCTGGTCCCAGCTGAACGCTGGTGACCAGGGGTCCTTCCCAAAGATTGTTCGGCGGCGTCCTACTCTCCCACAGGGTCCCCCCTGCAGTACCATCGGCGCTGTAAGGCTTAGCTTCCGGGTTCGGAATGTAACCGGGCGTTTCCCCTACGCTATGACCACCGAAACCCTAATGGTTTCGAGCGAACAAGCACACTCTTCAATTGTGCGTTCTACTCAAATCCGGCAACGGTCGTTGCCTCAGAACTAACACAGTGGACGCGAGCAACTGAGGACAAGCCCTCGGCCTATTAGTACCGGTCACCTCCACACCTCACGGTGCTTCCAGATCCGGCCTATCAAC
>NZ_JBEZVJ010000025.1:0-113042 GCF_040636935.1 Streptomyces sp. NPDC032940
TCGGCCATGAGAAACCGCCCAGCGCCTTACCGCACCATTAGGAGGCAGGCCGCGCCGCAGAGGCGGCGCGCGCCCGCGCCGTGCGCGGGCCTTGAACCCGTAGAGAAGGTTGTAACTCAGTTAGACTCAGGTGCTGGTTGACCTGTCTGGTCCTCTGCGGGCTGTGATCCTGCGTGCTTGTTCTGCTGCGCGCTGAAGTGCCTGGGCCACCTGGTCGGCATCGTCGGCGTTCAGCAGGATCTCTTGCGTCCAAAGGATCGAGAGCCTGACGGTGCCGTCGTGCAGGTGTACGGCTACGTCGACTTCTGTGTCGTGGCTGGCTGCGTCCCGGATGTCATCCAGTCCTGGGTCGCTGGCGAACGCGCTCATGCTCCGATGTTCCACAGTGGGGCGTCGTACTGGCTCGGTCGGCTGTGGATGAGAAGTCGGCGTAGCTCGTCGCGCTGGGAGCCGCTGAGGTTCAAGGCCTCGGTGATGTGGCGGAACGTCGTGTGGGTGACTCCGCGGGCTCGGGCCTCACTCTGGAACTGGTCGAGTCGGGATAGTACGTCGTCGGAGTCCAGCTTCGTCGGTGGCCGCTCAGTCAGCCATGCTGCCTTGTTGCGTTCGTAGTCGATCTCCGAGAAGCCGCAGATCTCGCGGCTGTGTGCCTCGGCCTCGCTCAGGGTGGCGGTCGTCATGATGGCGCGGGCCAGGCTGTTGCGGCTGACCGCGTCGTCCAGGTCGACTTCGTGGACCGTGGGTCCTTCGTCGGTGAGGGGTACGGGAAGGCCGGCGTCGCGCACCTCGCAGATGCCGCGGGCTCCTCGGGCTGTTGCGGCGAGCATGGCGGTGGCCTCCGAGGGGTGCCATTCCAGGATGCTGCCGATCGTCTCCACGTCCTCGGCCGTGAAGGTGTGGACGGGAGTGCCGAACAGAGGGTGCAGGTCGTCGGGGGAGATCTCGCCGTCCAGACCGGGGCCTGCGACCAGGAGCCGGATCGGGGCGTTGACCTGGCAGCAGGCGGCGAGGGTGAGGGCGTCGGCGAGTGGGCTCTTGAGGGTGGGTTCGTCGCCCTGGGCGAGGATGTCGCCGCCGACGTCGAGCAGATCGATCGAGGCCGGCGCCAGGTGGGACATCAACTCTTCGAGCTGGCGGGTGATGCCCTCGGCGCCGTGGTGCGGGTCGAGCAGAGCCAGGGTGTGCGGGAGCTCTGTCGCGAGTCGGGGGAGTGTGGAGCCTGCCGGGGCGATCGGCTGGGCCTCGGCCGGCACCGACCAGACGGACTGAGTGACGGGTTCGAGTCCCGTGAAGCTGTCGGTTCCTCGTGGTCCCGGGAGCGGGTCGATCAGGAGGCGGTCCCACGCGTACGTGAGGATCACCGCCCGGTCCTCGTCGCCGTAGAGGGCGGCGTGAAGCATGGCGGCGGCGACTGCGTCGCCCCCTCCTCCTGCTGCGACGATCAACCGCGTCATGCGCTCAGAGTACGGGTTCACGGGTTGGCCACTCACCCTATAGTGGCCAAAGGCCATAGCCACTTGGACGAGGAAGGGAGGGGAGATGCCGCAGATCGAAGAGGCCCAGCCGAAGTATCTCCAGATCGCCCACTACATCCGTGACCAGATCCTCCGGGGTGACCTGCGGCCGGGGGACGAGGTTCCCTCGGAACGGCAGCTCGCCGCGGACTGGAAGGTGTCCCGGCCCACGGCCGCGCGGTCGTTGGAGGCGCTGAGTCATCAGGGCCTGGTCGAGAAGCGTCAGGGCTCGGGGACGTACGTGCGCAGCCTCGAAGTGAACCGGCGCGCACGCGAGTTGTACGGACGCGCACGGCAGACCGGGAAGATCTACACGCCCGGAGAGTACGCGGTGATCACCTCGACCGGGTGGCTGGAGGCTCCGGACTACGTCGTCGAGGCGCTGGGGCTGGTGAAGGATCGCCGAGCCGTGCACCGCCGGCGGGTGACGAACAACCAGGACGGCCCGATCAACCTGTCCACTTCGTGGTTCGCTGCGGATGTCGGCCAGCGGGCACCCAAGCTCTTGGATCCCGAGCGGATCCAGGAAGGTACGCTCATGTACGTCGAGCGGATGACGGGGCGTCAAGGCAGTTACGCGGAAGACCGGATGTGCGCTCGTGCTGCCACGGACGAGGAGGCGGACGACCTGCGGTTGGAGCCGGGGTCCGCGGTCCTCATCGTCCATCACGTCGTCTTTGACCTCCAGGACCGTCCCCTGGAGTTCGCCGAAGCCACCTACCCGCCGCACCGCTGGGCGTTCGAGCAGGGCTACCCGCTCACCTGACGACGACTCGCCAGTTCCGGCGAACCGCTTGCACCTCTCAAGTGGCTAATGCCACTATCCAGAAAGTGGCTAAGGCCACTTGAGGAGAAGGGGGCACGACGCGACGAGTCGGCGGCCGGTACAGGGCGCGCGGTTAGCTTGCCGGGGGTGTCGGGGGCGTGGATGGAAGCGCGTCGGCTCCCGAACGGCGCTGGCGCTCTCCACGGCCAACGACCGCGACCGTGCCACGTCGAAGCGGCGCTGCCTCGACTGCGACGGCAGCGGCAAGGAGTGAGCACGCATGGCCTACACGATCGACCGCCACCCCTGTGAGGACTCGCCGCGGCTCGGAGCGATGACCTTGCATCCGGAGCCTGAGTCCGTGTCTCGTGCGCGGCGCTGGTTCCGGAAGTTCATCGCCCCGTACAACCCGGCCTGCTCGATCGACGACTGCACGCTGATGATCTCGGAACTGGTGACCAACGCCATCTGCTACGGGAAGTCGGATGACCCGTGGTTGGTGCGGGTCGAGTGGTACCGCGAGGGAACCTCGCTCCGCGTCGACGTGCACAACCCGGGCTTCCCGGCGAACGTGCGGCTGAGGCATCCGGAGGCGAACGACGCTCACGGACGGGGGCTGCTCCTGGTCGACTCCATCGCGGATTCCTGGCGCTCCGGGCCCAGCCACCTTGGCGGAACGGTCGTCTCTTTCGTGGTCGCTGATGCCTGGCCGGCGTGATGGGATAGCTCACCTCTCCTACTGCCGGTGTGAAAGTGTCGCTAGGCTGGTTGACCAGTTGACTTGGCCAATCCCGACAGGCGGCGTTCATGGTGTATGAAGTGGAGCCACCGAAGTACGTGCGCCTCGCACAGACGCTTCAGCAGCGCATCGAGGACGGCACGTACGCACCCGGCACCCGCGTCCCCAGTGAGAACCAGCTGGTGCAGGCATTCGGGATGTCCCGCCCGACCGTCGTCCGGGCGCTGGAGCTGCTGAAGCGGGACGGCTGGCTCGAGTCCCGGCAGGGGTACGGCACGATTGTCCGCGGTCGACCGGAAGTCGTCGAACAGAAGGACCGGCGGGGGCGTGAGGCGCTAGAGCGCGACGAATCGCAGGGTGCGGGGCGGCTGATCGAAGTCGGACGCGTACCTGTCCCGGCTCGGGTCGCCTCGGCGCTCGGTTTGCCGAAGAAGGCCGAAGTCCTCATGCGTCGCTTCTTGGTCGAAGAAGACGGTGAAGCTGTCGAGCTGGTCTCGTCATACTTCCCCGCCGGCCTGGTCGAGGGCACTGAGCTGGGGGCCGACGAACCTCTGAGCGGGAGCGTCCGCGAGCACCTCGAAGCACGGAAGAAGGTCCGCTTCGACCACGTGGTCGAGCGCGTGTCGGCCCGGCTGCCCGAAGCGGGTGAAGCAGAACTGCTGGATCTGCCAGCCGGTATGCCCGTGCTGAGTGTCCTGGTCGTCGCCTGTGACGCCTCCGGCCGGTCCTTGCAGGTCGCTGACGTACTCCTGCCTGCCGACCGGCAGGAACTCGAAGACACCTACCGCCTGAGCTGAGCCCCGTCCGGAGGCGAAACCCCGCGATAGCAGCTTGACAAGTCAACCTGGCATCCTTAGCTTCGAACTTGCTAAGTCAACTTGTCAGGTCGATGAGTTGATCAACTCTCAGAAGGAGCAATCCCTGTGCGTGTGATCCGCGTTGACGCCTCGGCCGCCACGATCCTGCTCACCGAAGCTCCGGTGCCGAAGGTGCGCGACCGGCAGACCGGTGAGATCGCCAAGGATGCGATGACCGGTGAGGCGCTGATGACCGTGGGCGTCGTCTACATCGACGAGGGCGAGTCGTCACTGATCCAGGTCACCGTCCCGGAGAGCGGCGTGACCGAGGGCCTGACGGTCGGTGCTCCGGTCTCGCTTCCGGGTCTGGTGGCGCGGCCGTGGCAGAGCGTCTTCAACGGCCGGGAGCGGCACGGCATCGCCTACCGGGCGACCGCCGTCGCTCCGGGTGCTTTCTCGATGGCTCAGGCGGGCTGACCGCCGTGACGGATCTGGTGACGTGGGCCGAGCTGGGCGGTTCGCTCGCTGCGATAGGCGGCGCCGCCTACGCCCGGCACGCCCACCCGGCGGCGTACTGGTCCATGGTCGGGTTGCCGCTCTCGGTGGTCCGGCTGCTGGCCTCGTACTCCTCGACCATGGACGCCTGCGGCCTGACCGTCGAGCCGTCCCGGTGGCGGGCGCTGGCTGTCCGGGCGGCCACCCGCCGTGAGGTCCGGCCGGTGCCTCCTCGCCGGGGTGTCATCCGTCCCACCACGACCGGCCTGCGCATGCGGCTGCGGCTGGCTCCGGGGCAGGAGCCGGCGGACGTGGCGGCCTCCGCCGAACGCCTCCGGCACGCCTGGGGCGTCCACGCCGTCCATGTGCGGGACGTCAAGCCGGGCGTCGTCGAGCTGCGGCTCGTCGGCTTCGACGTGCTGCGGAAGGTGCGGATGCCCCGGCGGCTGGACGGCGGACCGCTTCGGATCCCGGTGGCGTTACGAGAGGACGCGACCGCGTTCGTACGGGACTACCGGGCCGTGCCGCATGAACTGGTGCTCGGCGCCACGCTCTCGGGTAAGTCCATGTACCTGCGGAACCTGCTGACCGGACTTGCTGTTCAGCCGGTGGCCTTGGTCGGGATTGACTGCAAGCGGGGGGTCGAGCTGGCGCCCTTCGCACCTCGGCTCTCCGCCCTGGCGACCGACCCGGACCAGGCGGCCGAGCTGCTTCCCGCGCTTGTAAAGGAAATGGAGGACCGATACGACCTGATCAAGGCCCGGCAGGGCATCGCGCCCGGCACTCCGGAAGAACTGATCACCTCGGACGTCTGGGGACTGCCGGAGGGCGAACGCCCGGCCCCGATCGTGCTGTTCATCGACGAGGTGGCCGAACTCTTCCTCGTCGCCACGCGGAAGGAGGAGGAGCGGCGGGACGAGATGGTCACCCAGCTCATCCGGCTCGCCCAGCTCGGCCGGGCCGCCGGCATCTATCTCGAAGTCTGCGGCCAGCGCTTCGGCGCCGAGCTGGGCAAGGGCGCGACCATGCTCCGCGCTCAGCTCACCGGCCGCGTCTGCCACCGTGTGAACGACGAAGCCTCGGCGAAGATGGCGCTCGGCGACATTGCCCCTGAGGCCGTCTTCGCGGCCTGCGCCATCGCCGCCGAGCTGCCCGGCCTGGCCGTCGTCGGCGACACCTCCGGCGGCTGGTCCCGCATCCGCACCCCCTACCTCTCCCTCGCCGACGCCGCGGCCACCTGCCGCGCCACGGCGGACCTCGCCCCCGACTTACCGGCGCTCCACCCCTTCCGGCCGTACGTCCCGCCGATGCCGGTGGAGGCGTCCGGGCCCGTAGCCACGGCCCGCCCAGTCACCGAGTAAGCGCACCCACCCACGGCCGGCACGGCCGTCCCGTGCCACGTCCCTACCCCCTCCATGCCTGGAACCGGAAGGAGCTGCGCCGTGCGTGCCCTGTCCGTCCGCATCGACGCCGTACTCGTCCAAGCGCTGATCGCCGCCGCGCTGTCCTTCGCCCACCTGCACGACCTGGCGCTGGCCGCCGGACAGGACGGCTGGAAGGCCTGGGCCTACCCGGTCTCCGTCGACCTGCTGTTGGTCGCAGCCTGGCGGCGGCTGCGCTCCGGTGAGGCGAAAACGGCCGGGTGGTGCTGGTTCCTTGTCGCCCTGACCGCCTCGCTCGGCGCCAACGTCGCCACGGCCGGACTCCTCGACCTCGACGACGTGCCGGACTGGCTGCGCATCCTCGTCGCCGGATGGCCCGCGATCGCCTTTCTGGGCGGAACGCTGCTCGCCCACGGAGCAACCGCGGACGCCTCGACGGGGGGACGCGAGTCGGCCCCGGAACCCATCGCGCCCGAAGCGCCTGCGTCTGCACCTGAGTTGCCCGCTGCGGAGTCGGAACCGGCTCCGCCCTCCACGCCCCCGGTCCCGCCGGCGCTCGTCACGCTTGCGCGCAAGCTCGCCGACGAACACCGCGCCCGGACCGGAACGCCCATCGACACCTCGACCCTTCGCGCCCGGCTCGGCGTCCCGCTGCCGCTGGCCGAAGTCCTCTCCGCCCACCTGACCTGACCCGGAGGACTTTCCCCCGTGCGCCCGTCCACGCTCCGCGCGCTGAAGCGCGCCGCCGAGCTGACCCGACAGAACCGCCTCACCGAAGCCGTGCTCATCGCCGAGCCCGTGATCCTCGCCGCCGACGAGTACGAGGGCGACGAGATCCTGCGCTGGCTGGCCGAGCACGTCACCGACTTCACCGGCCAAGACCTCAAGGAGACCCCCTGATGACCGCCAACCGCCGCTTCCGCCGCGTCGTCCGCATCGGCCCCGTGCAGGTCGCCACCTACTACGACGGCCGCGGCCGCGAGAAGCACACCGCAGCCTGCACGGCTCCACGCTGCGGCTTCGCCACGGACTACGACAGCCGCGCCGCCGCCGAGCTGGCCGCCCGTACCCACCGCTGCGCCATCCGCTGAGGGAGCTCCCGTGACCGTTTCGCTGCCGCTCGTCTTCGTCCTGGGCGTCATCGCCTGGGCCGCGATCAAGTTCCTCGGCGTCCGGCTCTGGGTCGCCGTCGTGATCGCGCTCTTCGGCTTCTGGCTCTCGCACACCTTCCTCGCCTCCGCCATCGAGTCCGGCACCCGCTCCGGGGTCGACGTCGTCAACGGCACCCACGAGTGACAAGGAGATCCGTCGTGTTCCGTCCCAAGCTGCCCGACGTCCCGACCCTGCCGACGCCGACCGTCACGCATCAGCAGACGCAAGCTCCGGTTGCCTCGGCCGGTCGTCCGGTCGCCCCGTACGTGGGCATCGGTGCCGGCGCGGTCGCCGCCGTGGTCGTCGTCGGGATCGTGCTCACCGCGCTCCTGGCGGCGGTCGCCGTCTCGGCCGTTTCCGTGGCCATCGCCGCCGTGGTCCTGCGCTCGCTCGTCAACGGCGCACACAAGCGCTGACCGGCCGCCGGGGCGGCAACAAGCCGCCAAGCATCCCGCCGCCCCGGGGCCGTCCCTTCCGAACCATCACGACAGCCGAAAGGAACTCCCATCATCACCCGGCAGACTCCGCCTCCGCTGGCGGAACTCTCCATGCTGGCCTCCCTCGGCACCCTGCCCGAGCTGGGCCGCCAACTGTCCGGCCTGGGTGGCTGCACCCGCCCGGTACGCCTCGACGGCCACCGCACCGAGTACGCGGTGGACCGGACGACCGGGGAGATCGGCCGCGTCCTGCACCACCTGGACTCGTCGGCCCTGCCCGCCGGTCAGCTGCTCGTCCGCTGCAACAACCGACGCGCCACCCGGTGCGCGGCCTGCGCCGAGACCTACCGCCGCGACACCTACCACCTGATCACCGCCGGACTCCACGGCGGCAAGGGCACCCCCGAACAGGTCGCCACCCACCCGCGCGTTTTCGCCACCTTCACCGCCCCCGGCTTCGGCCCGGTCCACAACCGCCCCACTGGCGGGCGCCCCTGCCGCTGCGGCATCCGCCACGACGACCAGGACCCGGCCCTGGGCACACCCCTCGACCCGGACACGTACGACTACGAAGCGGCCGTGCTTTGGAACGCGCACGCCGGTGCCCTCTGGCAACGCTTCTCGATCTACCTCCGCCGGGAGGTCGCCAAGCGAGCCGGCCTCACCCAGCGGGCCTTCCGCAACCATGCCCGGGTCTCCTTCGCCAAGGTGGCCGAATACCAGAAGCGTGGCGCCGTCCACTTCCACGCGGTCATCCGCCTCGACGGCCCGGAAGGCGGTGAGACCGCGCCCCCGGCCTGGGCGACGGCCGAGCTGCTGACCGACGCCATCCGTGCTGCCGCCACTGCCGTCCGCGTCGACGGCCCGGAGGTCAACGGCCGATTGCACACCTTCGTCTTCGGCCGACAGCTCGACGTCCGTACGATCCGGTCCACCGACTTCGACGACGGCCAGGACCTGACCGAGCGGGCCGTAGCGGCGTACGTCGCCAAGTACGCCACCAAAGGCGCCGAGACGGCGACGGGCACCCTCGACCGGCCGATCCGCTTCCTCGCCGAGCTGGCACAAGCGAGGATCACCGACCACGCCCGGCGCATGATCCGCACTGCCTGGACCCTGGGCGCACGCACCGAGCTGGCAGACCTCCGCCTGCGGGCCTGGGCCCACATGCTCGGCTTCCGCGGCCACTTCTCCACCAAGTCCCGCCGCTACTCCACCACCCTCTGCGCCCTCCGCGACGCCCGCGCCGAATGGCGCCGTGCCCAAGCCGCTCCGGCCGTCGACACCGGCCAGGAAACGACTCTCGTCCTCGCGCACTGGGTCTTCGCCGGAACGGGCCTTTCCGGCGCTGAAAGCTGGCTCGCCGCCACCCTCGAACCCGCTCCCGGAACGGAAGGAGAACCGACATGGACCGCCGACGCGACGAACTCATGACCGTTCCGCAGATCCTTGCCGAGCTGGGTGGGGTGTCCCGGCGCACCTTCTACCGCTGGCGCGAGCTGGGCCAGGGCCCCGCTGCGTTCAAGTTGCCCAATGGGGAGCTTCGGGTGTGGCGGAGTGACTTCACCACGTGGCTGCGGCAGTTGGAGGCGGCGGCGTGAAGTCTCTCGACGTGAAGGTCTGGAGCGTCCGTAAGCGGGACACCAAGACGCCCTCGTACGGGGTCCGCTGGTCTGTTGTGGGCAACGTCTTCTCGGAGTCCTTCCGGACCAAGGCGCTTGCCGACCACTACCGCACGAAGCTCATGCGTGCGATGCGCGAGGGCGAGGAGTTCGACACGGAGTCGGGCCTTCCGGCCTCGATGGAAGAGAAGAAGTCGGCCGTGTCGTGGTACGCCTTCGCTCTCAGGTACCTCGCCATGAAGTGGCCCCATGCCGCCCCCAACACGCGGGACGGCATCAACGAAGCCCTCACCAGCGTGACGCTGGAACTTCTCGACGAGCGCCCCGGACGGCCGTCCGACGAGGTGATCCGCAGAGCACTGCGCAACTGGGCCTTCGTGCTGCCGGGACCCGATGACCGGGAAGTTCGGGACGACGTGCGGAACGTTCTCCACTGGGTGTCCAAGGCGTCTCGGCTGCTCGCCGACCTCGCTGAACCGGCCACGGCCCGCGCGGTCCTCGACTCGCTGAAGCTCAAGCTCGACGGCACGGCGGCAGCGGCGGAGACCGTGCGGCGCAAGCGTCGGACGCTCGTCAACGCCGCGAATTACGCCGTCGACCTGGGGGAGCTGCGGGAGAACCCCATCACGGCTGTCCGTTGGCAGAAGCCGAAGGTGTCCAACCAGGTCGATCCGCGGGTCGTCGCCAACCCGGAGCAGGGGCGGAACCTGCTGGCGGCGGTTTCCTACGTGGGCGGGTACCGGCGTGCCCGTGGTCGTCGCCTCGTGGGTCTGTTCGCTGCCATGTACTTCGGCGGTCTCCGGCCGGCGGAGGCGGTCGGCCTCGTCGAGACGGACCTGAGCCTTCCCGGGCAGGGCTGGGGCTCGGCGCTGCTCCACCGGACTCGTCCGTCCGTCGGCAAGCAGTGGACCGACTCGGGGGAGACCCATGACGACCGCGGGCTGAAGAACCGGCCGACCGAGGATGTGAGGCGGGTGCCCATCCCGCCGCACCTCGTTGCCGTGCTCCGTGAGCACCTGGCCACCTTCGGCACGGCGGACGACGGGCGGCTGTTCTTCAGTGAGAAGGGCTCGGTCGTTCCGTCCTCGACCTACTACCGCGTGTGGCAGGAGGCCCGGCTCCTCGCGCTTCCGCCGGCCGTCGCGGCCTCGCCGCTCGCGAGTCGGCCGTACGACCTCCGGCACTCGGCGCTGTCGACGTGGCTCAACGCCGGTGTCGACCCGACCGAGGTGGCCGAGCGCGCCGGCAACAGTGTCGAGGTCCTGCTGACCCGCTACGCGAAGTGCCTCGACGGACGGCAGGACGTCGCCAACCGACGGATCGAGGACCTGTTGCGCGAGTACGAGTGAGACATCCTGCACCGATACGGAGGCCCCGGGTACTGTGCCCGGGGCTTCTTTTATGGGCCCAATGCCTAGTGATGACCGCGAAGGCTGCTGTCGCGTCAGCGAGTGTCCGGATCGAATCGGCGCACCTCAGATGGCTCCGCTGAACAGGACTTCTTGCGTGTCCGCTGCCTGTTGCCCTACTCCAGGGCCAGTCGAGCTTCCTCCTCCAGCTCTGCCAGAGCATGAGTCATGAAGTCATCGAGGTTGCTGTTCGCCCTGGCCCAATCGGCGCTCGGTTTGGGCAGCCGCTTACGGTCCAAGCGGGCTTCCAAGCACTCTCGGATGTCGCGCATGGCGACATGGGTCACCGCAAGCATGGCGTCGTCCCCGTGTGTATCACGGGCCATGGCTGCACTGGTAATCAAGTCAACGGAAGCCGTGAGACGCCTTCGCACCCGTCGGTCACGGAAGGCAAACACCGACGTCATGCAGTCCTCAGTGAACTCTTCCTGCTCAAACCAGCCGGTAAGACGGCGTCCCTCAACACGCATGCGCCGCAGAAGTCCAAGGAGTGTGACAGCGGCCTTCCGCTCCTCAGCGGCTTCACGACCCCAGCGGGTGTCTCGAATGACGAAGTAGTTCCCGAGCAGGGCGATGACTGCACCAAGGGGCCCGCCGATCAGGCCGCCTATGATCGCTTCCGACATGAGGCACAGTCTGCCAGGCGGACAGTGCTGGCCAGAGAGCTTCTTGTGGGTGTGAGTCCCTAGTCTTTCCTAGACCTCACCTGCGGCGATGCTTCAAGATCCCGTCCACGCCTCGTCCACAGGCCCCGACATACGGCCGCTCCGGGCGGCACACGCCTGCACATACGCGAAGACCCCGCTCTCAGCGTTTCCGCTGGTGACGGGGTCTCTGGGCACCTCATGCAGGGTGCCCCCGGCAGGATTCGAACCTGCGCACACGGCTCCGGAGGCCGTTGCTCTATCCCCTGAGCTACGGGGGCGTGTCGGCCGGGGAGCTGTTGCTCGCGGCGACGGGTAGAACACTACCAGCTCGCCCGGGGTGGTCATGAACGGGTTTTCCCCGCGGGCGTCCCTGGTCTGCGGAGGGTGGAAGCGGAGGGGTGGCGTCAGCACGCGGGGGCGGGGTCGCCCGCGCGGGGTGGAAGTGGGGAAAACCCGGACGCGGTGGCCGGGACGGACCTACTCTCGAGTTGTGCCTAGGGCGTCTGGCCGAGTTCTTGTTGTCGACGACAACAAGGTCATCCGGCAGCTGATCAGGGTCAATCTCGAGCTGGAGGGCTTCGAGGTCGTGACCGCGGCCGATGGTGTCGAATGTCTGGAAGTGATCCATCAGGTGCGGCCCGACGCCGTCACGCTGGACGTGGTCATGCCCCGGCTGGACGGGCTCCGGACTGCTGCGCGGCTGCGTGCGGATCCCCGGACCCGGGATCTTCCCCTCGCCATCGTCAGTGCCAGCTCCCAGTACGAGGTGGGGGGTGCGGGCGATACCGGTGTGGGGGTCAGTGTGGACGCCTTTCTTGCCAAGCCCTTCGAGCCCGCCCAGCTCGTCGCCCTCGTGCGGCAGCTCGTTGACGGGCGGGGCGAGAGGGGCGGGGCCGGCGGGGAGAGTGAGGCCTCCGCTCAGGCCGAGTCCGCCGGGTAACCCGGTCCGTCGCCGCCCGGGTTCGATGGTCGAGCGCGGCGGTCGAGTGCGTAGCCCAGTCAGGCGGTCGAGTGTCCAGCCCCTCCCGGCGAGCCCCGGCCGCAGCCGCCCCCGTCCCACATCCCGGGATTGCCGTAAACCGGTTCGCTCACCCACCCCCCTCCTCCCATACGCTTGACCCGTGACTCCCGTAGAGCTCTCCCGCACCGTGCTGCACGCGGTGCGTCGCGCCGTCGACGCGGGGGAGCTCCGGGTGGACGTGCCCGAGCGGGTCAAGGTCGCTCCGCCGGGGCCCGGGGGGTGTGGCGACTACGCCACCAGCATCGCCCTCCAGCTCGCCCGGCCGGCCGGGCAGACCCCGCGCCGTGTCGCCGAGGTGCTCCAGCCCTATCTCGCCGACGCCGAGGGCATCACCGACGTCGTCCTGACCGGGCCCGGGTTCCTCAACATCAGTCTCTACGGCACCGCCCCCGCCCTCCTCGTCGAGGAGATCCTGCGGCGCGGCACCCGCTACGGGTACGCCGACGGGCCGGACGGACCCGACGGGCAGGCCGTGCAGCTGCACTGCCCCCACGACCTGCGTGCCGTCGTCGTCGCCCAGGCCGCCGCCCGCATCCTTCGTTCCCAGGGTGTCCTGGTGCGCACGAGCTGCGCGGCCCCCCTCGACCCCGAGTGGGCCGCCGTCCTCGGTGCCCGTGTCGATGCCGAGGGGCCCGCGCCCGCGGAGGTCGCCGTGAGGGTGCGGCCCGTTCCCGTCGCGCCCGGCGATCCCGACCCGCTCCGCCTCGGGCGTGACGCCGGCCGCTGGGCCCTGCTCCACCCCGCACCCCACGACCGGCCCCGCACCGGCGGCGAACACCTCGTCCAGCGCGAGAGCAACCCCCTCTTCCGCGTCCGGTACGCCCACGCCCGCACCCGTGCGCTCGGCCGCAACGCCGCCGACCTGGGGTTCGGCGCGGACCCGGCCGGCCTCACGGCCACCGAGACCGGCAGCGAGACCGGTGCCGAGGCCACCGCCCCCCAGGGCGTGCTCGCCGCCCTCGCCGATCACCCCCGCGTCCTCGCCGCCGCCGCGCGGCACCGCGCCCCCGACCGGCTCGCCCGGCATCTCGTCACCGTCGCCGACGCCGCGCTGCCCTTCCTGCCGACCGTGCTCCCGCGCGGGGCGGAGAAACCCTCGGCCGCCCACCGCGCCCGGCTCGCGCTCGCCGAAGCCGTCGGGACGGTGCTGGCCGGCGGCCTGACCCTGCTCGGTATCGACGCACCCGACCATCTCTGAGAGAGCCCTGAAGACGCCATGAGCCGTTCCGCCCACCCCGCCGGGCCCCGTCACGCCGACGTCCTCCCCGAGGGGCACTACTCCGCACCGCCGGCCGACCTCAACGCCCTCGACGCCAAGGTGTGGGCCCAGACCGTCGCCCGCGACGCGGACGGCGCCGTCACCGTCGGCGGGATCCCCGTCACGCGGCTCGCCGAGGAGTACGGCACCCCCGCCTACATCCTCGACGAGGCCGACTTCCGGTCCCGGGCACGGGCCTGGCGCACCGCCTTCGGCACCGACGCCGACGTCTTCTACGCGGGCAAGGCCTTCCTGTCCCGGGCCGTCGTGCGGTGGCTGGACGAGGAGGGGCTGAACCTCGACGTGTGCTCCGGCGGCGAGCTCGCCACCGCCCTCTCCGCCGGGATGCCCGCCGAGCGCATCGCCTTCCACGGCAACAACAAGAGCGAGCCGGAGATCCGGCGGGCCGTCGAGGCCGGTGTCGGGCGGATCGTGCTCGACTCCTTCCAGGAGATCGTCCGCGTCGCCCACATCGCGCAGGAACTCGGCAGGCGCCAGCGCGTGCAGATCCGTATCACCGTCGGCGTCGAGGCCCACACGCACGAGTTCATCGCCACGGCGCACGAGGACCAGAAGTTCGGGATCCCGCTGGCCGGCGGGCAGGCCGCCGAGGCCGTGCGGCGGGCGCTCCAGCTCGACGGGCTCGAGGTCATCGGGATCCACTCCCACATCGGGTCGCAGATCTTCGACATGTCGGGGTTCGAGGTCGCCGCGCACCGGGTGGTCGGGCTCCTCAAGGACATCCGCGACGAGCACGGCGTCGAGCTGCCCGAGATCGACCTCGGCGGCGGGCTCGGGATCGCGTACACCAGCGACGACGACCCCCGCGAGCCGCACGAGATCGCCAAGGCGCTGACCGAGATCGTGACGCGCGAGTGCGAGGCCGCCAGGCTCGCCACCCCGCGCATCTCCGTCGAGCCCGGGCGGGCCATCGTCGGGCCCACCGCCTTCACGCTCTACGAGGTGGGCACCATCAAGCCGCTGGAGGCGCTGCGCACGTACGTCTCCGTCGACGGCGGGATGTCGGACAACATCCGCACCGCGCTGTACGACGCCGAGTACAGCGTCGCCCTCGTCTCCCGCACCTCCGACGCGGAGCCCATGCTCGTCCGCGTCGTCGGCAAGCACTGCGAGAGCGGCGACATCGTGGTCAAGGACGCCTTCCTGCCGGGCGACCTGGCACCCGGTGACCTCATCGCCGTACCCGCCACCGGGGCGTACTGCCGGTCCATGGCCAGCAACTACAACCACGCCCTGCGGCCGCCGGTCGTCGCCGTGCGGGACGGCGAGGCACGCGTCATCGTCCGGCGCGAGACGGAGGAGGACCTGCTCCGGCTCGACGTCGGGTGAGCGCGGGGCGGGGACACGGCAGTGGCCGACGGGAAGATCTTTCGCTCGTCGGCCTCGCGAAAATGAAATAAATGTCTCACGATCCGGACGAAACGCAGAAAATCCCGTCCGGTGCGTGAGACTGGTCCAACCCTAGAAGGTATGAAGGAAACGAGGTCGGATGATGCGTACGCGTCCGCTGAAGGTGGCGCTGCTGGGCTGTGGAGTGGTCGGCTCAGAGGTGGCGCGCATCATGACGACGCACGCCGACGACCTCGCCGCCCGCATCGGGGCCCCGGTGGAGCTCGCCGGCGTCGCCGTCCGCCGGCCCGACAAGGTGCGTGAGGGCATCGACCCCGCCCTGGTCACCACCGACGCCACCGCCCTCGTCAAACGCGGGGACATCGACGTGGTCGTGGAGGTCATCGGCGGCATCGAGCCCGCCCGGACCCTCATCACCACCGCCTTCGAGCACGGCGCCTCCGTCGTCTCCGCCAACAAGGCCCTCCTCGCCCAGGACGGCGCCGCCCTGCACGCCGCTGCGGAGGCGGGCGGCAAGGACCTCTACTACGAGGCCGCCGTCGCGGGCGCCATCCCGCTGATCCGCCCGCTGCGCGAGTCCCTCGCCGGCGACAAGGTCAACCGGGTGCTCGGCATCGTCAACGGCACGACCAACTTCATCCTCGACGCCATGGACACCACCGGCGCCGGGTACCAGGAGGCCCTCGACGAGGCCACCGCCCTCGGGTACGCCGAGGCGGACCCGACCGCCGACGTCGAGGGCTTCGACGCCGCCGCCAAGGCCGCCATCCTCGCCGGGATCGCCTTCCACACGCGTGTGCGCCTCGACGACGTCCACCGCGAGGGCATGACCGAGGTCACGGCCGCCGACTTCGCCTCCGCCAAGGAGATGGGCTGCACCATCAAGCTGCTCGCCATCTGCGAGCGGGCCGCGGACGGGGCGTCGGTCACCGCGCGGGTGCACCCCGCGATGATCCCGCTCAGCCACCCCCTGGCCAGCGTGCGCGGGGCGTACAACGCCGTCTTCGTGGAGTCCGAGGCCGCCGGGCAGCTCATGTTCTACGGCCCCGGCGCCGGCGGTGCCCCGACCGCGTCCGCCGTGCTCGGCGACCTCGTCGCCGTCTGCCGCAACAGGATCGGCGGCGCCACCGGCCCCGGCGAGTCCGCCTATGCCGCACTGCCCGTCTCGCCGATGGGCGACGTCGTCACGCGCTACCACATCAGCCTCGACGTCGCCGACAAGCCGGGCGTCCTCGCCCAGGTGGCGACCGTGTTCGCCGAGCACGGTGTCTCCATCGACACCGTCCGGCAGTCGGGCAAGGACGGCGAGGCCTCCCTCGTCGTCGTCACCCACCGAGCGTCCGACGCCGCCCTCGGCGGTACCGTCGAGGCGCTGCGCAAGCTCGACACCGTGCGGGGTGTCGCCAGCATCATGCGGGTTGAAGGAGAGTAACCAGCAATGACCCACCAGTGGCGCGGAATCATCGAGGAGTACCGGGACAGGCTGCCGGTCTCCGACAGCACGCCCGTCGTGACGCTCCGTGAGGGCGGCACGCCGCTCGTGCCCGCGCAGGTGCTCTCCGAGCGCACGGGCTGCGAGGTCCACCTCAAGGTGGAGGGTGCGAACCCGACCGGGTCCTTCAAGGACCGCGGCATGACCATGGCCATCAGCAAGGCCAAGGAGGAGGGCGCGCAGGCCGTCATCTGCGCGTCCACGGGCAACACGTCCGCCTCCGCCGCCGCGTACGGCGTGCGCGCCGGGATGGTCTCCGCCGTCCTCGTGCCGCAGGGCAAGATCGCGCTCGGCAAGATGGGCCAGGCCCTCGTGCACGGCGCGAAGATCCTCCAGGTCGACGGCAACTTCGACGACTGCCTCACGCTCGCCCGCGCGCTGAGCGACAACTACCCCGTGGCGCTGGTCAACTCGGTCAACCCGGTGCGTATCGAGGGCCAGAAGACGGCCGCCTTCGAGATCGTGGACATGCTCGGCGACGCGCCCGACATCCACGTCCTGCCGGTCGGCAACGCGGGCAACATCACCGCGTACTGGAAGGGCTACAAGGAGTACGCCGCCGACGGGGTCAGCACGCGCAAGCCCCGCATGTGGGGCTTCCAGGCGTCCGGCAGCGCCCCGATCGTGCGCGGCGAGGTCGTCAAGGACCCCTCGACCATCGCCACCGCCATCCGGATCGGCAACCCCGCCTCGTGGGACTTCGCGCTCGCCGCGCGGGACGAGTCGGGCGGCGCCATCGACGAGGTGACGGACCGTGAGATCCTGCGCGCCTACCGGCTGTTGGCCTCCCAGGAGGGCGTCTTCGTCGAGCCCGCGTCCGCCGCGTCGGTGGCCGGTCTGCTGAAGGCCGCCGAGCAGGGCAAGGTCGACCCGGGCCAGCGCATCGTGTGCACCGTCACCGGCAACGGGCTCAAGGACCCCGACTGGGCCGTGGCCGGCGCCCCCCAGCCGGTCACCGTCCCGGTCGACGCCGCCACCGCGGCCGAGCGGCTCGGCCTCGTCTGAGCACACCGCCCGGACGCCGGGTAGAGGGTGGGGCGGCCCCGCCGCCCCACCGACGCGGAAACGCGCCCCTTCCACCGGCGCGAACGGGCGTAAGCGACGCCCAGCCGGGAAAGTCCTCTACGGGGGGTGCACAGGGGGCTTACGACACGCATCGTGCGCCTCCTGTGCGCCCTGTGTCGCCACAGAACCTTCCTTCGATAGGCTGTACCGAACCCGCCCGCCGCATATGCCGAGGTACCGCGCTGTCTCCGCGGTCGGCAAGCGGCAGCGGTGAGGTCGCCCGTCCGGCAGGAAGCGGCGGCACCGGGGGACCCCGTACGTCACCGAATGCCGATCGCACGTCATTCGACCACCACGCAGCTCAAGGAGAGTCATCGAGAGATGGCCGGTCCAGCGTTCCGCGCCGCCGCCGTCCGGGTGCGCGTCCCCGCCACCAGCGCCAACCTCGGCCCGGGCTTCGACGCCCTCGGCCTCGCGCTGGGCTTGTACGACGACGTGGTCGTCCGGGTGGCCGACTCCGGGCTGCACATCGACATCGCGGGTGAGGGCAGCGAGACGCTGCCGCGCGACGAGAAGCACCTCCTCGTCCGCTCCCTGCGCACCGCCTTCGACCTCCTCGGCGGACAGCCGCGCGGCCTGGAGATCGTCTGCGCCAACCGCATCCCGCACGGCCGCGGCCTCGGCTCCTCCTCCGCCGCCATCTGCGCCGGCATCGTCGCCGCGCGCGCGGTGACCATAGGCGGCGAGGCCCGCCTCGACGACGCCGCGCTGCTCGACCTCGCCACCGAGATCGAGGGTCACCCCGACAATGTGGCGGCCTGTCTGCTGGGCGGCTTCACCCTGTCCTGGATGGAGGCCGGCGCCGCGCGGGCGATCAGGATGGAGCCGTCCGATTCCATCGTTCCGGTGGTTTTCGTGCCCGGAAAGCCGGTACTGACGGAGACCGCGCGCGGTCTGCTGCCGCGCACCGTGCCGCACGTCGACGCCGCCGCCAACGCGGGCCGCGCCGCCCTGCTCGTCGAGGCCCTCACCCGGCGCCCCGAGCTGCTGCTGCCGGCCACCGAGGACCGCCTCCACCAGGAGTACCGGGCGCCGGCCATGCCGGAGAGCGCCGCACTGGTGGAGCGACTGCGCGGCGACGGCATCCCGGCCGTCATCTCCGGAGCCGGTCCCACGGTCATGGCGCTGGCCGACGCCGGCACGGCCGACAAGGTCGAGGCGCTGGCGGGCACGGACTGGGCGGCCAACCGGCTGAGCCTGGACCAGCAGGGCGCCAGCGTCCTGCCACTGGCGGCCTCCGGCGACATGTAGGCGGACGGTTGCCGGATTTCGAGAGGGGGAATGTTTGTTGGATCCGGTAGTGTTAATCTCAAGTCTGCACCCGACCCCACCATGGCGAGGTGCCTCGTGTCCCCGTCCGGGACAGACATTCTTCCGGGAGCTCCCCAAGCCGCCTTGTGTGCTCGACGTCGTACGTCATCAGTACGGCCGACACGGACACTGAGCGGCCCGCCGGGCACGCCTCGGAACCGGTGCGACCACACCGCGTGACACAGACACTGGGTGCCACGGCCAGGGGGAGCGCCATCACCAGATATCTCTTCCGCCGCTTAGGCGGACCACCGCCCCGGCACGGTTCACACAGCAAGGACCGAAGCCGGACAGCACAACCGGTCGCCGAGCCAGACAGGCCGACGTCCGCTCCAGGGAAGGACCCTTCGTGAGCGACACCACCGATCTGATGGGCGCACGTGTCGAGGAGACCGCTGCCGCGCCCGCCACGGACGCTTCCGCGCCTGCCACCGGTGCCGGCTCCCGGCGGCGCCGCGGTACCGGCCTCGAGGGCATGGTGCTGGCCGAGCTGCAGCAGGTCGCGTCCGGCCTCGGCATCAGGGGCACCGCGCGGATGCGCAAGAGCCAGCTGATCGAGGTCATCAAGGAAGCGCAGGCCGCGGGGGGAGCCCCCGCCAAGGCCGCGCCCGCCGCGGACGCCGCCGGCGAGACCAAGCCGAAGCGCCGCGCCACCTCCCGGACCCGTACGGGTGACGAGAGCGCCACCGCCGAGAAGGCCCCGAAGGCCGCCAAGGCCGAGAAGAAGGCCGCCGACCAGGCCGTGGCACAGCAGCAGATCGAGATCCCCGGCCAGCCGTCCCCGAAGGCCACGGCCGGCGCCGACCAGTCGGGCGCCCCCGCCGACGAGGCGCCCACCGAGCGCCGTCGCCGTCGTGCCACCGCCGACGCCGGCAGCCCGGCCGGCGGCGCCGACACGGCCGTCGCCGAGGTCAAGACCGACTCGAGGAACGACTCCGGCGCGCAGCAGTCGCAGCAGAACCAGGGCGACGGACGCGGCGACGCCGACGGCGGCGAGGGCCGCCGTCGCGACCGCGGGCGTGACCGCGACCGCGGGCGTGACCGCGACCGCGACCGCCGCGGCAAGGGCGACGACCAGCAGCAGGGCGGCGGTCAGCGCCAGCAGCAGGGCGGCGGGCGCCAGGACCGTCAGCAGCAGGAGGACGACGACTTCGAGGGCGGCCGTCGCGGCCGTCGCGGCCGCTACCGGGACCGCCGGGGCCGCCGCGGGCGCGACGAGATCGCCTCCGAGCCGCAGATCAACGAGGACGACGTCCTGATCCCCGTCGCGGGCATCCTCGACATCCTCGACAACTACGCGTTCATCCGGACCTCCGGCTACCTGCCCGGCCCGAACGACGTGTACGTCTCCCTAGCCCAGGTCCGCAAGAACGGCCTGCGCAAGGGCGACCACCTCACCGGTGCGGTGCGGCAGCCGAAGGAGGGCGAGCGGCGCGAGAAGTTCAACGCGCTGGTCCGCCTGGACTCCGTCAACGGCATGGCGCCCGAACACGGCCGCGGACGGCCGGAGTTCAACAAGCTGACGCCGCTGTACCCGCAGGACCGCCTCCGTCTGGAGACGGACCCCGGCGTCCTCACCACCCGCATCATCGACCTCGTCTCGCCCATCGGTAAGGGCCAGCGCGGTCTGATCGTGGCCCCGCCGAAGACCGGCAAGACCATGATCATGCAGGCGGTCGCCAACGCGATCACCCACAACAACCCCGAGTGCCACCTGATGGTCGTCCTCGTCGACGAGCGTCCGGAAGAGGTCACCGACATGCAGCGGTCGGTGAAGGGCGAGGTCATCTCCTCGACCTTCGACCGCCCGGCCGAGGACCACACCACGGTCGCCGAGCTCGCCATCGAGCGCGCCAAGCGCCTGGTGGAGCTGGGACACGACGTCGTCGTGCTGCTCGACTCGATCACGCGTCTGGGCCGTGCGTACAACCTCGCCGCCCCGGCCTCCGGCCGCATCCTGTCCGGTGGTGTCGACTCGACCGCCCTGTACCCGCCGAAGCGCTTCTTCGGTGCGGCCCGCAACATCGAGGACGGCGGCTCGCTGACCATCCTCGCCACCGCCCTGGTGGACACCGGGTCCCGCATGGACGAGGTGATCTTCGAGGAGTTCAAGGGCACCGGCAACATGGAGCTCAAGCTCGACCGCAAGCTCGCCGACAAGCGCATCTTCCCGGCGGTGGACGTGGACGCGTCCGGCACCCGCAAGGAAGAGATCCTGCTCGGCAGCGACGAGCTGGCCATCGTCTGGAAGCTGCGCAGGGTGCTGCACGCGCTCGACTCGCAGCAGGCGATCGAACTGCTCCTCGACAAGATGAAGCAGACCAAGTCGAACGCCGAGTTCCTGCTCCAGATCCAGAAGACGACCCCGACGCCGGGCAACGGCGACTGACGTCTTCGCAGCACCACCGAGCCGCCCCCGTCACACCCGTGACGGGGGCGGTTTCGTGCGTCGCCGGGGCGGCGACGGTTCCGCATCGCGATCTTCGCCACAGCCGCACGGGTCGGCAGCCGCCTCGGCGGTCCCCGCGCCGTCGGCCGAAACCGCAGGTGACCGCCGGATTCGCGACCGGCCCGGCGACGCTCCGTGCCCGGCGCGTCACGCGTGCGGCACAGGACGCTGTGCAACCCTGTCCCGAGTTCCGCCGTCCTCCGTACGGAGGGACGATGGTGAGGTACCGGTGGAAAGCCACCGGAGCCGCACCGAACCGACCCTGAGCGCAGGGGGTAGCCGACCGGACGAGAACCGAGGAGCACATGTCCGCCGAGAGCACGCCGGATCCCGCCATACCCGGCCCCGGAGAGTCCCGCGCCGACGGGCCCCGCCGCCGGAGCAAGGGGCGCCGCCGCAAGCCCCGCGACAGACGTCGCAAGGCGCTCCTCGCCATGGCCTGGACCGCCGCGGGCATCGTGGTCCTGGGCGGCACCGGCGCGGGCGTCCTGTACTTCAAGCTCAACGGCAACCTCACGAGCGTCGACATCGACCAGGCCCTCGGCGCCGACCGGCCCGAGAAGGCCGACAACGGCTCCGAGAACATCCTCGTCCTCGGCTCGGACACCCGCTCCGGCGGCAACAAGCAGCTCGGTGGCGGCACCGACGACGGCACCGCCCGCTCCGACACGGCGATGGTCGTGCACGTCCACAAGGGCCACAAGAAGGCCAGCGTGGTCTCCATCCCCCGCGACACCCTCATCGACCGGCCCGCGTGCACCGACGCCGACGGCGGCGAGCACCCCGCCGAGACCGACGTGATGTTCAACTCCGCCTACTCCACCGGCGGCGCCGCCTGCGCCGTGAAGACCGTCGAATCGGTCAGCGGGCTGCGCATGGACCACTACCTCGAGGTCGACTTCAGCGGCTTCCAGCAACTCGTCGACGACCTCGGCGGCGTCGAGGTCACCACCACCGAGGACATCAAGGACCCCGACAGCCACCTCGACCTGGAGGCCGGCACCCACCGGCTCGACGGCGAGCAGTCCCTCGGCCTGGTCCGCACCCGGCACGGCGTCGGAGACGGCTCCGACCTGGGCCGCATCCAGCTCCAGCAGGCCTTCGTCAAGGCGCTGCTCCACCAGGTCCAGCACATCGGCCTGCTCGGCAACCCCAAGAAGCTCTACGACATCGCCGACACCGCCACCAAGACCGTCACCACCGACTCCGACCTGGGCTCGGTGAACTCCCTGATGTCCTTCGCGAGCAGCCTCAAGGGCATCGGCCCCGGCGGCATGCAGATGGTCACCATGCCGGTGATCTACGACCCCGCCGACGCCAACCGCGTCCTCGTCGAGCAGGCCAAGAGCCGGCAGGTGTGGGACGCCCTGAGGAACGACCGGCCGATCCCGGCGGGCGCCACCGAGGACACCGCCTCCGGCCAGGCCAAGGACGTCGTCTCGGCGTCCTGAGCCCCGCCCCCGACAGGGCGCGCCGGCCCCGGGAATAGATCGCTCCGGCCCCCGGTTTTGGGAGATGCGGCCGGTCCTGGCAGACTGGTACGTCGGCCCCGGTTCACGCTCCCGCATCCCGCGGCGGCGACCCGGAGCCCTCCCGAACCTAGGAGACACCTTGAAGCGCGACATCCACCCCGAGTACGTCGAGACGCAGGTCAGCTGCACCTGTGGCGCGTCGTTCACCACCCGCAGCACGATCGAGAGCGGCACCATCCGTGCCGAGGTCTGCTCCGAGTGCCACCCGTTCTACACGGGCAAGCAGAAGATCCTCGACACCGGTGGCCGCGTGGCCCGCTTCGAGGCCCGCTTCGGCAAGGCTGCCGCCGGCTCCAAGAAGTAGCGAGCCCCAATCGCCGGTCCACGGCCGCGACCCCAGCCGGGGGAGCGCCGGGACCGGCGTTTTTGGTCGCCCGCCTTCCCCTTCACCGCAGTAGCAGGAGCCCAAGATGTTCGAGGCCGTCGAGGAACTCGTCGCCGAGCACGCCGACCTGGAGAAGAAGCTCGCCGACCCGTCGGTCCACTCCGACCAGGCCAACGCGCGCAAGCTGAACAAGCGGTACGCCGAGCTGACCCCGATCGTCGCCACGTTCCGCTCCTGGAAGCAGACCGGCGACGACATCGAGACCGCACGCGAACTCGCCGCCGACGACCCCGACTTCGCCGCCGAGGTCAAGGAGCTGGACAAGCAGCGCGAGGAGCTCACCGAGAAGCTGCGCCTCCTGCTCGTCCCGCGCGACCCCAGCGACGACAAGGACGTCATCCTCGAGATCAAGGCCGGCGCCGGGGGCGACGAGTCGGCGCTGTTCGCCGGCGACCTGCTGCGCATGTACCTGCGCTACGCCGAGCGGGTCGGCTGGAAGACCGAGATCATCGACGCCACCGAGTCCGAGCTGGGCGGCTACAAGGACGTCCAGGTCGCCGTGAAGACCAAGGGCGGCCAGGGCGCCACCGAGCCCGGCCAGGGCGTGTGGGCCCGCCTCAAGTACGAGGGCGGCGTGCACCGCGTGCAGCGCGTGCCGGCCACCGAGTCCCAGGGCCGGATCCACACCTCCGCGGCCGGCGTGCTCGTCACGCCCGAGGCCGAGGAGATCGACGTCGAGATCAACCCCAACGACCTGCGCATCGACGTCTACCGGTCCTCGGGTCCCGGCGGCCAGTCCGTCAACACCACCGACTCCGCCGTGCGCATCACGCACATCCCCACCGGAGTCGTCGCCTCCTGCCAGAACGAGAAGAGCCAGCTGCAGAACAAGGAGCAGGCGATGCGTATCCTGCGCTCCAGGCTGCTCGCGGCGGCTCAGGAGGAGGCGGAGAAGGAGGCCGCGGACGCCCGCCGCAGCCAGGTCCGCACCGTCGACCGCTCCGAGAAGATCCGTACGTACAACTTCCCGGAGAACCGCATCTCGGACCACCGCGTCGGCTTCAAGGCGTACAACCTGGACCAGGTCCTGGACGGCGACCTCGACTCGGTGATCCAGGCCTGCGTCGACGCGGACTCGGCGGCCAAGCTCGCCGCCGCGTAAGCACCGCCGCACACCCGCACCGGACCACAGCTCAGCCCCGGAGGACCAGCGTGAACCTGCTGCTCATGGAGGTGGCCCAGGCCACCCAGCGGCTGGCCGACGCCGGCGTGCCCTCGCCGCGCACCGACGCGGAGGAGCTCGCCGCGTACCTGCACGGCGTCAAGCGGGGCGAGCTGCACACCGTGCCGGACGCGGACTTCGACGCCCGGTACTGGGAGGTCGTCGCCCGCCGCGAGGCGCGTGAGCCGCTCCAGCACATCACCGGCCGCGCCTACTTCCGCTACCTGGAGCTCCAGGTCGGCCCCGGCGTCTTCGTGCCCCGCCCCGAGACCGAGTCGGTCGTCGGCTGGGCCATAGACGCCGTGCGCGCCATGGACGTCGTCGAGCCGTGCATCGTCGACCTGTGCACCGGCTCGGGCGCCATCGCGCTCGCGCTCGCCCAGGAGGTGCCCCGCTCCCGCGTGTACGCCGTGGAGCTGTCCGAGGACGCCCTGGTGTGGACGCGCAAGAACATGGAGGGGTCCAGGGTCGAGCTGCGCCAGGGCGACGCCCTGACCGCCTTCCCGGACCTCGACGGCCAGGTCGACCTGGTGGTCTCCAACCCGCCGTACATCCCGCTCACCGAGTGGGAGTACGTCGCCCCCGAGGCCCGCGACCACGATCCGCAGATGGCCCTGTTCTCCGGCGAGGACGGACTCGACCTGATCCGGGGCCTGGAACGCACCGCGCACCGCCTGCTGCGGCCCGGCGGGGTCGTCGTCGTCGAGCACGCCGACACCCAGGGCGGCCAGGTGCCGTGGATCTTCGCCGAGGAACGGGGCTGGGCGGACGCGGCCGACCACCCCGACCTCAACAAGCGCCCCCGCTTCGCGACCGCCCGCAAGGCGCTGCCGTGAGCACCGAACCGACGTCGACCCCGCAGTACCCGTACGAGGAGGCCCGCTAGATGGCTCGGCGATACGACACCAACGACGCGACCGACCGTGTGACCGGTCTGCGCGAGGCCGCGTCCGCCGTCCGCCGTGGCGAGCTCGTCGTGCTGCCCACGGACACGGTGTACGGCATCGGCGCCGACGCGTTCTCGTCGGAGGCCGTCGGTGACCTGCTGGAGGCCAAGGGGCGCGGCCGCAACATGCCGAGCCCCGTCCTCATCGGCTCCCCGAACACCCTGCACGGCCTGGTCACCGACTTCTCCGAGAAGGCCTGGGAGCTGGTCGACGCCTTCTGGCCGGGCGCGCTGACGCTCGTCGCAAGGCACCAGCCCTCGCTCCAGTGGGACCTCGGCGAGACCCGCGGCACGGTCGCCGTGCGGATGCCGCTGCACCCCGTCGCCATCGAGCTGCTCACCGAGTTCGGCCCCATGGCCGTCTCCTCCGCCAACCTGACCGGCCACCCGGCGCCGGAGGACTGCGACGCCGCCCAGCAGATGCTCGGCGACTCCGTCTCCGTCTACCTCGACGGCGGCCCCACCCCGGGCAACGTGCCGTCGTCCATCGTCGACGTCACCCGCGAGGTGCCGGTGCTGCTGCGCGCGGGCGCGCTGTCGGCGGAGGAGCTGCGCAAGGTGGTACCCGACCTCGAGGTGGCGAATTGACGGCCCCTGAGACGGGGCGTGGCATAGGCGACGGGGAACGCGCCGCGGAGATCACGACGACGTTCGTCGGACTGCCGCGCGACAGCTTCCGCATCCTCCACGTCAGCACGGGCAACGTCTGCCGCTCGCCCATCACCGAGCGGCTGACCCGGCATTTCGTGACGGAGCGGCTGGGCGTCCTGGGCGGCGGCCTCGTCGTGGAGAGCGCGGGCACCTGGGGCCACGAGGGCGCGCCGATGGAGGCGAACGCGGAGACGGTCCTCGCCGAGTTCGGCGCGGACGCGGCCGGCTTCACCGGGCGGGAACTGCTCGACGAGCACGTGATCCGCGCCGACCTGGTGCTCACCGCGACCCGCGACCACCGCGCCCAGGTCATCTCCATGGGCCACTCGGCGGGACTGCGCACCTTCACGCTCAAGGAGTTCACCCGCCTGGTGAACGCCATCGACCCCGCGACCCTGCCGCCCCTGGAGGACGGCGTGGTCACCCGCGCGCGTGCCCTGGTCCGCGCGGCGGCGGCTCTACGCGGGTGGCTCCTGGCCCCCACGGCGGAGGCGGACGAGGTGTACGACCCGTACGGCGCACCGCTGACGTTCTTCCGGTCCATCGGCGACGAGATACACCAGGCGCTGGATCCCGTGGTGACGGCACTGACGGGAGTTCCGGCACGGGCGTGAGCGGGGGCGCCGGTGGCTGCGCAACGCGGGCGGCCGGGACCTTGCGGGCCTACATTGGTCGTACGTCACCGTCGACGCACGCCCGGAGCGCACCATGTCGGTCACCCCCGCCCTCGAGGCCGATGACAGCGGGCTCGACCTCCTGCTGCGGCAGGACCCCGAGCTGGCCGAGATCCTGCTCGCCGAAGGCCGCAGGCAGTCGACGACCCTCCAGCTGACCGCCGCCGAGAACTTCACGTCCCCCGCCGTGCTGGCCGCCCTCGGCTCCCCCCTCGCCAACAAGTACGCCGAGGGCTATCCGGGCGCCCGGCACCACGGCGGCTGCGAGATCGTCGACGTGGCCGAACGGCTCGCGGTCGAGCGGGCCCGGGACCTCTTCGGCGCCGACCACGCCAATGTGCAGTCCCACTCGGGCTCCTCCGCCGTGCTCGCCGCCTACGCCGCCCTGCTGCGCCCCGGCGACACGGTCCTCGCGCTCGGCCTGCCCCACGGCGGACACCTCACGCACGGAGCGCCCACCAACTTCTCCGGCCGCTGGTTCCGGTTCATCGGCTACGGCGTCGACGCGGAGACCGGGCTCGTCGACCACGACCAGGTCCGCACCCTGGCCCGCGCGCACCGGCCCAAGGCGATCGTGTGCGGGTCGATCGCCTACCCCCGCCACCTCGACCACGCCTTCTTCCGCGACGTCGCCGACGAGGCCGGCGCCTATCTGATCGCGGACGCCGCACACCCGATCGGCCTGGTCGCCGGGGGAGCGGCGCCCAATCCGGTGCCGTACGCCGACATCGTCTGCGCCACCACGCACAAGGTGCTGCGCGGCCCCCGCGGCGGCATGATCCTGTGCGGAAGCGAACTGGCCGAGCGCGTCGACCGCGCCGTCTTCCCCTTCACGCAGGGCGGCGCCCAGATGCACACCATCGCCGCCAAGGCCGTCGCCTTCGGCGAGGCGTCGACCCCGGCCTTCGCCGCGTACGCCCATCAGGTGGTCGCCAACGCCCGGACCCTCGCCGCCCACCTGGGCGCGGAGGGCTTCGTCGTCACCACCGGCGGCACCGACACCCACCTGGTCACCGTCGATCCGGCCCCGCTCGGCGTCGACGGCAGGACCGCGCGGGGCCGGCTGGCGGCGGCGGGGATCGTGCTGGACTGCTGTGCGCTGCCGCACGCGGACGCCCGGGGCCTGCGCCTGGGCACGGCGGCGGTGACCACGCAGGGCATGGGGGAACCGGAGATGGGGACCGTGGCCACGCTGCTCGCGGGGGTGCTGCGGGGCGCCACGGACACCGCGGCGGCGCGGGACGCCGTACGGGACCTGGTCGCCGGTTTCCCGCCGTATCCGGGCTGAGGCGGGGTAGGAGCACGCGTGTGCACAGCCACTCGTGCAACCATCGTCGCTACCCGGAAGTCCTCACACATATGCGCGCATCGCTAGGGTGTGGGGCTGGGAATGGCCAGCGAGATCTGTGGGGAAGCCCGTGCGTGAATACCTGCTGACGCTCTGCGTCACGGCCGCGGTGACGTATCTGCTGACAGGGCCGGTACGGAAGTTCGCGATCGTGGCGGGAGCGATGCCGGAGATCCGGGCACGCGACGTGCACCGGGAACCCACTCCGCGGCTCGGCGGGATCGCGATGTTCTTCGGACTGTGCGCGGGCCTCCTGGTCGCCGACCACCTCACCAACCTCAACGAGGTCTTCGAGAAGTCGAACGAGCCACGGGCCCTGCTCTCCGGCGCCGCCCTGATCTGGCTGATCGGCGTCCTGGACGACAAGTTCGAGATCGACGCCCTGATCAAGCTCGGCGGCCAGATGATCGCCGCCGGTGTGATGGTGGTGCAGGGTCTGACCATCCTGTGGATCCCCGTGCCGGGCGTCGGCACCGTCGCCCTCACCCAGTGGCAGGGCACGCTGCTCACCGTCGCGCTGGTCGTCATCACCATCAACGCGGTCAACTTCGTGGACGGCCTCGACGGGCTCGCCTCCGGCATGGTGTGCATCGCGGCGGCCGCGTTCTTCATGTACGCCTACCGGGTCTGGTACTCGTACGGCATCGAGGCGGCCGCCCCGGCCACCCTGTTCGCCGCCATCCTCATGGGCATGTGCCTGGGCTTCCTGCCGCACAACATGCACCCCGCCCGGATCTTCATGGGCGACTCCGGGTCGATGCTGATCGGCCTCATCCTCGCGGCCGGCGCGATCTCGGTCACCGGGCAGGTCGACCCGGACGTGATGAATCTCTTCTCCGGGTCCGAGCGCAACACCGTGCACCAGATGGTGCCGGTCTACATCCCGCTGCTGATGCCGCTGACCATCATCGCCATCCCGGCCGCCGACCTGATCCTCGCGATCGTGCGGCGCACCTGGCGCGGCCAGTCGCCGTTCGCCGCGGACCGGGGGCACCTGCACCACCGGCTGCTGGAGGTCGGGCACTCGCACAGCCGCGCGGTGCTGATCATGTACTTCTGGTCGGCGCTGATCGCCTTCGGCGCGCTCGCCTACTCCGTGAACTCGGCGTCCATGTGGATCGTGCTGGGCGTGGTCTTCCTCAGCGCGGTCGGCCTGGTCCTGCTCCTGCTGCCCCGCTTCACCCCCCGCGCCCCGCGCTGGGCCGAGCGCTTCGTGCCGCCGCGCTACCGGCGCCGCCGCAAGGCCGCCGCCGAGTCGCCGGCCGCCGCGGAGGAGGCGGAGGACCGGGTGCCGGTCGCCGCCGGCGTCTCGGGCGTCAACGGCGCGACCGCCGTGGGCCCCCGCTCGGGCACAAGGTAAGAATCTGACGAGAGCATTGCCAACTCGTGGGGGAACAAAGCTCCGCAATATCAGACAACTCGGTGCCGTAATTGCACAGACGCGCGCTGTCACTCTCATGTGTGACAGCAAGCACACCCACAGGTAAAGACCTCATCAAATAGTTTGTGATACGGTTCACGAGAACCCCCGGGTAGAGCCTAAGGACCGTAGTGCGACGGTCTCTTGGCCGTCAGGACACCGTTCGGCCCGGGACTACGCTCGTCCATGACGACACACTGCCCCCTGTGAAAAGCGGAGTTGCCGCCATGCCGTCCAATGACGTCCGGATCTTGCTTCAGGCTGCCGTGCCCACGGCTGCCGTCGGCGCTGTAGCCGCCGTCGTCAGCGGTGTGGTCGCCGGCGGCAAGGGGGCGGTCGGAGCCGTGGTGGGGACGCTCGTGGTGATCCTCTTCATGGGGCTCGGTCTCTACATCCTTCAGCGCACCGCCAAATCGCTTCCGCACCTCTTCCAGGCGATGGGCCTGATGCTCTACGCGGCACAGATTCTTCTGCTGTTCGTCTTCGTCGCCGCGTTCAAGAACACGACGCTGTTCAACCCCCGGGCCTTCGCGCTCACTCTGGTCGCCGGCACCCTCGCCTGGATCGCCGCCCAGACGCGCGCCCACATGAAGTCCAAGATTCTTTACGTCGAGCCCGAACAGTCGGGTAAAAAGCCCGAAAAGACGGGCCACTCGTCGTGAGGGGTAGGGCCGGGATAAAGAGGCATGTGAAGTCCTGCTATCGTCCGGTGCCAACTGCGGCATCGCGGGCGCGGGCATCCCAGCTGACGCCTGCTCAATCGCGAGGCGAGATGCCCCACAGCCGCCCCCACATCCGTAACACCAGTCCCGTGCCGAACTGCGGCCCCGCGCCGCGCCGACACAACGAGGTTGCCGTACCCATGCGCCACGATGAAGGAGCCCGCGGTGAGTGCTGACCCGACGCAGGTGCTCGCCTTCGAGACCGACTGCCACATCTTTGACGGCTGTGGCTTCCCTTCTCCCGGCCTGCACTCGTTCCTGTTCGAGCCCCTGTGGGGCGACCACGACAGCAACCTGTACTTCAACAAGCCGATGCTGCTGGCGCTGCTCGGTTCGGTCGTCATCGTCGGGTTCTTCTGGGCGGCCTTCCGCAAGCCGAAGGTCGTCCCCGGCAAGCTCCAGATGGTCGCCGAGGCGGGTTACGACTTCATCCGGCGCGGGGTCGTCTACGAGACCATCGGCAAGAAGGAAGGCGAGAAGTACGTCCCGCTCGTCGTCTCGCTCTTCTTCTTCGTCTGGATGATGAATCTCTGGTCGATCATCCCGGTCGCCCAGTTCCCGGTCACCTCGATCATCGCGTACCCGGCCGTGCTGGCCGCGGTCGTCTACGTCACCTGGATCACGCTCACCTTCAAGCGCCAGGGATTCGTCGGGTTCTTCAAGAACGTCACCGGCTACGACAAGTCGCTCGGCCCGGTGCTGCCGCTGGCGATGCTGATCGAGTTCTTCTCGAACATCCTCATCCGCCCGTTCACCCACGCCGTGCGACTGTTCGCGAACATGTTCGCCGGTCACACCCTGCTGCTGCTCTTCACGATCGCCAGCTGGTACCTGCTGAACGGCATCGGCATCGCCTACGCCGGCGTGTCGTTCATCATGACCGTGGTGATGACCGCCTTCGAGCTCTTCATCCAGGCTCTGCAGGCGTATGTGTTCGTCCTTCTGACGTGCACCTACATCCAGGGCGCCATGGCCGAGCACCACTGAGCGAACGCGCCCCCGACCTCCACTATTCGTCCGGTGGCCAACCCCCACCGGTCCGTTGAGAAAAGGAAGAACTGGCATGTCCCAGACCCTTGCTGCCGTCGAAGGTTCCCTCGGTTCCATCGGTTACGGCCTCGCTGCCATCGGCCCCGGCGTCGGCGTCGGCATCATCTTCGGCAACGGCACCCAGGCCCTGGCCCGTCAGCCCGAGGCGGCCGGCCTGATCCGCGCCAACCAGATTCTGGGCTTCGCCTTCTGTGAGGCGCTCGCCCTGATCGGTCTGGTCATGCCGTTCGTCTACGGCTACTGATCGCTGATCCCAGACCAGCCGACTAGACGAAAGGCAAACCCATGAGCCCGATGCTCCAGATCGCGGCCGAGGAGATGGAGAATCCCCTCGTCCCGCCGATCCCCGAGCTCGTCATCGGCCTGATCGCCTTCGTCATCGTCTTCGGCTTCCTCGCCTGGAAGCTCCTCCCGAACATCAACAAGGTTCTGGAAGAGCGTCGCGAGGCCATCGAGGGCGGTATCGAGAAGGCCGAGGCCGCGCAGACCGAGGCCCAGAGCGTCCTTGAGCAGTACAAGGCCCAGCTCGCCGAGGCCCGGCACGAGGCCGCGCGCCTGCGCCAGGAGGCGCAGGAGCAGGGCGCCACGCTCATCGCCGAGATGCGCGCGGAAGGCCAGCGGCAGCGTGAGGAGATCATCGCCGCCGGTCACGCCCAGATCCAGGCCGACCGCAAGGCCGCCGCGTCCGCGCTGCGCCAGGACGTCGGACAGCTGGCCACTCAGCTGGCCGGCAAGCTCGTCGGCGAGTCCCTCGAGGACCACGCCCGGCAGAGCCGCGTCATCGACCGCTTCCTGGACGAGCTCGACGACAAGGCGACGAAGGCCGAGGCCACGCGATGAACGGAGCGAGCCGCGAGGCCCTGGCCGCCGCACGTGAGCGTCTCGACGCGCTGACGGACTCCACGTCCGTGGACGCCGGCTCGCTCGCCGACGAGCTGGCCTCCGTCACGGCGCTGCTCCACCGCGAGGTGTCGCTGCGTCGGGTCCTGACCGACCCGGCGCAGGCCGGCGAGGCCAAGGCCGAACTGGCCCAGCGTCTCCTGGGCACCCAGATCAGCGGCCCCGCCGCCGACCTGGTGTCCGGCATGGTGCGCTCCCGCTGGTCGCAGTCCCGCGACCTGGTGGACGCGCTGGAGGAGCTGGCGAACACCGCCGACCTCACCGCCGCGCAGAAGCGGGGCCGGCTCGACAACGTCGAGGACGAGCTGTTCCGGTTCGGCCGGATCGTCGCCTCGAACACCGAGCTGCGGGCCGCGCTGACCAACCGGTCGGCCACCGCCTCGGCCAAGAGCGAGCTGCTGCGCAGCCTGCTCGGCGGCCGGGCGGAGCGGACCACCGAGCGTCTGGTGACGCGCCTTGTGACCGCGCCGCGGGGACGTAGCCTGGAGTCGGGAATCGAATCCCTGTCCAAGCTCGCCGCCGACCGGCGAGACCGGATGGTCGCCGTCGTCACCTCGGCGGTGCCGCTGAGCGACACGCAGAAGCAGCGCCTCGGCGCCGCCCTCGCGAAGATCTACGGCCGTCCGATGCACCTCAACCTGGACGTGGACCCCGAGGTCCTCGGCGGGATGCGGGTGCAGGTCGGCGACGAGGTCATCAACGGCTCCATCGCGGACCGTCTGGAGGACGCCGGCCGCCGCCTGGCGAGCTGACGTTCCCGCCGCGGCGACAGCACGCGACAACAGCACGACAAGCAGTAGCAGTACGTACTTACGACGGCCCTGGTTGGGCCGTGCAGAGGATTCACCTCTTACTGGGGGGAGTCCCGAATCGTGGAATACCCCCCAAGTGAAACTTCGGGCCCAACAAGGAGAGCAGGGAACTCAGATGGCGGAGCTCACGATCCGGCCGGAGGAGATCCGGGACGCACTGGAGAACTTCGTCCAGTCGTACAAGCCGGACGCGGCCTCGCGCGAGGAGGTCGGTACGGTCACCCTTGCCGGCGACGGCATCGCGAAGGTCGAGGGCCTGCCCTCGGCCATGGCCAACGAACTGCTGAAGTTCGAGGACGGCACCCTCGGCCTCGCCCTCAACCTCGAGGAGCGCGAGATCGGTGCCATCGTCCTCGGTGAGTTCAGCGGCATCGAGGAGGGGCAGCCGGTCTCGCGTACCGGTGAGGTCCTCTCCGTGGCCGTCGGCGAGGGCTACCTCGGCCGCGTCGTCGACCCGCTCGGCAACCCGATCGACGGCCTCGGCGAGATCGAGACCTCGGGTCGCCGCGCCCTCGAGCTGCAGGCCCCCACGGTCATGCAGCGCAAGTCGGTGCACGAGCCGATGGAGACCGGCTACAAGGCCGTCGACGCCATGACCCCGATCGGCCGTGGTCAGCGTCAGCTGATCATCGGCGACCGCCAGACCGGCAAGACCGCCCTGGCCGTCGACACGATCATCAACCAGCGTGACAACTGGCGCACCGGCGACCCGAACAAGCAGGTCCGCTGCATCTACGTCGCCATCGGCCAGAAGGGCTCCACCATCGCGTCGGTCCGCCGCGCGCTGGAGGAGAACGGCGCGCTGGAGTACACGACCATCGTGGCCGCCCCGGCGTCCGACCCGGCCGGCTTCAAGTACCTGGCGCCGTACACCGGCTCGGCCATCGGCCAGCAGTGGATGTACGAGGGCAAGCACGTCCTGATCATCTTCGACGACCTGTCGAAGCAGGCCGACGCCTACCGTGCCGTGTCGCTGCTGCTGCGCCGCCCGCCGGGCCGCGAGGCCTACCCGGGCGACGTCTTCTACCTGCACTCCCGTCTGCTGGAGCGCTGCGCCAAGCTCTCCGACGACATGGGCGCCGGTTCGATGACGGGCCTGCCGATCGTCGAGACGAAGGCCAACGACGTCTCGGCGTTCATCCCGACCAACGTCATCTCCATCACCGACGGCCAGTGCTTCCTGGAGTCCGACCTGTTCAACGCCGGCCAGCGTCCGGCCCTGAACGTCGGTATCTCGGTCTCCCGCGTCGGTGGCTCCGCCCAGCACAAGGCCATGAAGCAGGTCTCCGGCCGCCTCCGCGTCGACCTCGCCCAGTTCCGTGAGCTGGAGGCGTTCGCCGCCTTCGGTTCCGACCTGGACGCCGCGTCGAAGTCGCAGCTGGAGCGCGGTCAGCGCATGGTCGAGCTGCTGAAGCAGGACCAGTACCAGCCGATGGCCACCGAGGACCAGGTCGTCTCCGTCTGGGCCGGCACCACCGGCAAGATGGACGAGGTGCCCGTCGCCGACATCCGCCGCTTCGAGAAGGAGCTGCTCGAGTACCTGCACCGCCAGGAGCAGGGCCTCATGACCTCCATCCGCGAGGGCGGCAAGATGTCCGACGACACCCTGCAGGCCGTCGCCGAGGCGATCGCGTCGTTCAAGAAGCAGTTCGAGACCTCGGACGGCAAGCTGCTCGGCGAGGACGCCCCGTCCGCCGCCAAGTGACGTAAGGAAGGGACCTGACTCATGGGAGCCCAGCTCCGGGTCTACAAGCGTCGCATCCGATCCGTCACCGCGACCAAGAAGATCACCAAGGCGATGGAGATGATCGCCGCCTCGCGCGTCGTCAAGGCGCAGCGCAAGGTGGCGGCCTCCACGCCGTACGCGCAGGAACTGACCCGCGCGGTCACGGCGGTCGGCACCGGGTCGAACACGAAGCACCCGCTCACCACGGAGGCGGACAACCCGACCCGTGCCGCGGTCCTGCTCCTCACGAGCGACCGCGGTCTGGCCGGCGCCTTCAACTCCAACGCCATCAAGGCGGCGGAGCAGCTGACCGAGCGCCTCGAGCGTGAGGGCAAGCAGGTCGAGACGTACATCGTCGGCCGCCGTGGTCTGGCCCACTACAACTTCCGCGAGCGCAAGGTCGCGGAGTCGTTCACGGGCTTCACCGACGAGCCGACGTACGCGGACGCCAAGAAGGTCGCGGCGCCGCTGATCGAGGCCATCGAGAAGGAGACGGCGGACGGCGGCGTGGACGAACTCCACATCGTCTACACCGAGTTCGTCTCGATGATGACGCAGACGGCGATCGACTCCCGACTGCTTCCGCTGCGCCTCGAAGAGGTGGCCCGAGAGTCCGCGGCGAAGGACGAGATCCTTCCGCTGTACGACTTCGAGCCGTCGGCGGAGGACGTCCTCGACGCCCTGCTGCCGCGCTACGTCGAGAGCCGCATCTACAACGCGCTGCTGCAGTCGGCCGCTTCCAAGCACGCCGCCACGCGGCGCGCGATGAAGTCGGCCACCGACAACGCGGGCGAGCTGATCAACACGCTCTCCCGTCTTGCCAACGCGGCCCGCCAGGCCGAAATCACCCAGGAAATCAGCGAGATCGTCGGTGGCGCGAGCGCACTGGCCGACGCGACCGCGGGGAGTGACAACTAATGACCACCACTGTTGAGCCGACCGCTGCGTCGGGCGTGGCCACCGGCCGCGTCGCGCGGGTCATCGGCCCGGTCGTCGACGTGGAGTTCCCCGTCGACGCGATGCCGGACATCTACAACGCGCTGCACGTCGAGGTCGCCGACCCGGCCAACGCCGGCGAGCTGAAGACGCTGACCCTCGAGGTCGCGCAGCACCTCGGTGACGGCCTGGTCCGCACCATCTCCATGCAGCCCACCGACGGTCTGGTCCGCCAGGCTCCGGTGACCGACACGGGCTCGGCCATCTCCGTCCCCGTCGGCGACTTCACCAAGGGCAAGGTGTTCAACACCCTCGGCGAGGTCCTGAACGTCGACGAGCAGTACACCGGTGAGCGCTGGCCGATCCACCGCAAGGCGCCCAACTTCGACGAGCTCGAGTCGAAGACCGAGATGTTCGAGACCGGCGTCAAGGTCATCGACCTGCTGACCCCGTACGTCAAGGGCGGCAAGATCGGTCTGTTCGGCGGCGCCGGCGTCGGCAAGACGGTGCTCATCCAGGAGATGATCTACCGCGTCGCCAACAACCACGACGGTGTCTCCGTGTTCGCCGGTGTCGGCGAGCGCACCCGTGAGGGCAACGACCTCATCGACGAGATGAGCGAGTCCGGCGTCATCGACAAGACCGCGCTGGTCTTCGGTCAGATGGACGAGCCGCCGGGCACCCGTCTGCGCGTCGCGCTGGCCGGCCTGACCATGGCCGAGTACTTCCGTGACGTCCAGAAGCAGGACGTGCTGTTCTTCATCGACAACATCTTCCGCTTCACCCAGGCGGGCTCCGAGGTGTCGACCCTGCTCGGCCGCATGCCCTCCGCGGTGGGCTACCAGCCGAACCTGGCCGACGAGATGGGTCTCCTCCAGGAGCGCATCACCTCGACCCGTGGTCACTCGATCACCTCGATGCAGGCGATCTACGTCCCCGCGGACGACCTGACCGACCCGGCCCCGGCCACCACCTTCGCCCACCTCGACGCGACGACGGTTCTGTCCCGTCCGATCTCCGAGAAGGGCATCTACCCGGCCGTGGACCCGCTGGACTCGACGTCCCGCATCCTCGACCCGCGGTACATCGCGGCGGACCACTACCAGGCCGCGATGCGCGTGAAGAACATCCTGCAGAAGTACAAGGACCTGCAGGACATCATCGCGATCCTCGGTATCGACGAGCTCGGCGAGGAGGACAAGCTCGTCGTCCACCGTGCCCGTCGTGTGGAGCGCTTCCTGTCCCAGAACACCCACGTCGCCAAGCAGTTCACCGGCGTCGACGGGTCGGACGTCCCGCTGGACGAGTCGATCGCGGCCTTCAACGCGATCTGCGACGGCGAGTACGACCACTTCCCGGAGCAGGCCTTCTTCATGTGCGGTGGCATCGAGGACCTGAAGAAGAACGCCAAGGAGCTCGGCGTCTCCTGAGCCCCGTGCTCATCGTGGGCCTCACGGCTCACACCGGAGGGGGCGGGCACGTCCCGCCCCCTCCGGCACGCCCCTTAGACTTGTAACCAACACCCGGCTCTCCCGCCGGGTGGTGACCCGAGGAGCCACCTTGGCTGCTGAGCTGCACGTCGCGCTGGTCGCGGCCGACCGAGAGGTCTGGTCCGGCGAGGCCACCCTGGTCGTCGCGCGCACCACGTCCGGCGACATCGGCGTCATGCCCGGTCACCAGCCGCTGCTCGGTGTGCTGGAGTCGGGCCCGGTGACCATCCGTACGAGTGATGGTGGGACGGTCGTCGCCGCGGTGCACGGCGGTTTCATCTCGTTCGCGGACAACAAGCTGTCGCTGCTGGCCGAGATCGCCGAGCTGTCGGACGAGATCGACGTCCAGCGTGCGGAGCGGGAGCTCGAGCGCGCGAAGGCGGAGGGCGACGCCCACGCCGAGCGCCGCGCGGACGTCCGTCTGCGCGCGGCGGCGGGGCGCTGACCCACGGCGCTGTGCTATGACGTCACTCAGCCGCGGCTGGGACCGGAGCGATCCGGACCCGGCCGCGGCTGAGGCAGATCAGGGTGATTTTTCCGTTCCGTTACCTAGGAGACGAGGAGGTCGGTGCCGATGGTCCTCGCTCTGACCGTGTGCGGAATTGTCGTCGCCCTGGTGGTGGTCGGACTGTTCGTCTTCGGCCTGCGCCGCAGACTGATCCAGCGTTCCGGCGGCACCTTCGACTGTTCCCTGCGCTGGGACGCGCCCGGGGAGGGCGACGGCGGCGGTAAGGGCTGGGCCTACGGTGTGGCCCGCTACAACGGTGACCGGGTCGAGTGGTACCGCGTCTTCTCGTACTCTCCCCGGCCGCGGCGGGTCCTGGAACGCTCGGCGATCGAGGTGGCCGGCCGCCGGCTGCCGGACGGCGAGGAGGAGCTGGCACTGCTCTCCGACGCCGTCGTCCTCGCGTGTCTGCACCGGGGCACCCGGCTCGAACTGGCGATGAGCGAGGACGCGCTGACCGGATTCCTCGCGTGGCTGGAAGCAGCCCCACCCGGACAGCGGGTGAACGTGGCGTAGCCTCGTTCACCCGCTGGGTGGGGGTCCCCCGGACGGGGTCTGGGGGAGCGTCGATGTGGCTTGGTGCTGTCTGTTACTTCAGGCCGCTGTCGATGGCGCTCACCAGTTCGCCGTTCGCGGTGTCTCCGCTGAACTCCCAGAAGAAGGCGCCGCCCAGGCCCTGGTTCTCGGCCCAGTCCATCTTGGACTTCACGGTCGCCGGGGTGTCGTAGGACCACCAGTTGGTGCCGCAGTGCGCGTAGGCCGTGCCGGCGACGGTGCCGGTGGCCGGGCAGGTGTTCTTGAGGACCTTGTAGTCCTCGATGCCCGCCTCGTACGTACCGGCCGCCGGGCCGGTCGCGGTGCCGCCGGGCGCCGCCTGCGTGACGCCGGTCCAGCCGCGGCCGTAGAAGCCGATGCCGAGCAGCAGCTTGGTGGCCGGCACGCCCGTCGCCTTGAACTTCGCGATCGCCTCGGCGGAGTTGAAGCCCTGCTGCGGGATGCCGTCGTACGAGGTCAGCGGCGAGTGCGGAGCAGTCGGGCCGTTCTTCGCCCAGGCGCCGAAGAAGTCGTACGTCATCACGTTGTACCAGTCGATGTACTGCGCGGCGGTGCCGTAGTCGGCGGCCTCGATCTTGCCGCCGGTGGAGGCGTCGGCGGTGACGGCCGCGGTGACCAGGTCGTTGCCGAACTCGGCGCGCATCGCCTTCATCATGGAGCTGAAGGCGGTCTTGGTGCTGGTCTCGTCACAGCTGAGACCGCAGGCGTTCGGGTACTCCCAGTCCAGGTCGATGCCGTCGAAGACGTCGGCCCAGCGCGGGTCCTCGACCAGGTCGTGGCAGGACTTCGCGAAGGCGGCCGGGTTCTTGACCGCGTCGGGGAAGCCACCGGACCAGGTCCAGCCGCCGAAGGACCAGATGACCTTGATGTGCGGGTACTTGGCCTTCAGCTTGCGCAGCTGGTTGAAGTTGCCGCGCAGCGGCTGGTCCCAGGTGTCGGCGACGCCGTCGACGGACTGGTCGGCGGTGTACGCCTTGTCGTAGTCGGCGTAGGCGTCGCCGATGGTGCACTTGCCGCCCTGGACGTTGCCGAAGGCGTAGTTGATGTGCGTGATCTTCTCGGCGGAGCCGGAGGTGACCAGGTTCTTCACGTGGTAGTTGCGCCCGTAGACGCCCCAGTTGGTGAAGTAGCCGAGCTTGACCTTGTCGCCGCCGCCCGGGTTGCCGCCGTCGTCGCCGCCGGTGGTGCGGACCTTGACGGCGCCGCTGACCGGGCCGGTCTGGTCGGCGGTGTCGCGGGCCTGGACGGTGTAGGAGTAGTCGGTGCCCTTGGTGAGGCCGTTGTCCGTGTACGTGGTGCCGGTCACGGTGGCGACCTTGGCGCCGTCGCGCAGGACGTCGTAGTTCTTGACGCCCTTGTCGTCGGTCGCCGCCGACCAGGTCAGCTTCACCGAGGTGTCGGTGATGCCGGAGGCGGTCGGGGTGCCCGGCGCGGAGGGGGCCTCGTCGCCGGGGACGGAGGTTCCGTCGCAGCTGCCGCCGTTGAGCTTGCAGCCGGACGGGGAGCCCGAGCCGATGCCGTTGAAGCCGAAGGAGACGGACGCCCCCGGGGCGAGGGTGCCGTTCCAGCCGACGTTCTTGGCGGTCCAGTGGTCACCGGAGTTGGTGACCGTGGCGTCCCACGCCGAGCCGACCTTGGTCCCGGAGGGGAAGTCCCACTCCACGGTCCAGGAGCTGATGGTCGTGGTGCCCGTGTTCTTCACGGTCCAGCTGCCGCCGAAGCCCGTGCCCCAGTCCGAGGTCTTGGCGAAGGTGGCCGTCGCACTCGTGGCCGCCTGGGCGGGGCTCGCGAGCCCGACCAGTCCGGCGAAGGGGAGGGCCAGGGTCGCGGCCAGTGCCGCGGCTCTGTGTCTGAAGCGCATGCTGCGCCTCCTTATGTGGGGATGTTGTTGTGGGCATGACTGAGCCTCATGCCCGCAGTGCCGCGAGAATAGAAAGGTCTGGACCAGAGGTCAATAGGTCTGGACCACTGCTCGTGAAGCCGGCTAGATCCCCAACTCCTGAGCCAGCATGGCCGCTTGCACTCGGCTGCGCAGCTCCAGCTTCCCCAGCAGGCGGCTGACGTGCGTCTTCACCGTGGCCTCGGCCATGTCGAGGCGGACGGCGATCGCGGCGTTGGACATCCCCTCGCCGAGGCAGGACAGGACCTCGCGCTCCCGCCGGGTCAGGCTCTCGAGGACGGCCGGGTCGGCGGCGGGCTCCCGGACCGGCCGCGCCGCGAACTCGGCGATCAGGCGCCGCGTGACGGCCGGGGCGACGATCCCCTCGCCGCCCGCCACCGTGCGCACGGCGCCGATGAGGTCCTTCGCCTCGGTGTTCTTCAGCAGGAACCCGGCGGCGCCCGCCCTGAGCGCCCCGAAGACGTACTCGTCGAGGTCGAAGGTGGTCAGCACCAGCACGTCGGCCAGCCCTTCGCCGACCACCCGCCGGGTCGCCGACACCCCGTCGAGGCGGGGCATCTGCACGTCCATCAGGACCAGGTCGGGCCGCAGCTCCCGGGCCAGCTCCACCGCCCGCTCGCCGTCCGCCGCCTCGCCGACCACCTCGATGTCCGGGGCGCTGCCCAGGATCAGCACCAGTCCCGCGCGGACGGCGGACTGGTCCTCGGCGACGAGGACGCGGATCATGCGGGGTCTCCTTCATCGGTGAGGGGCAGGGCGGCGCGGACGGTCCACACCGTCGCGCCGGCCGCCGGTCCGGGACCGGCCTCGAACGTGCCGTGCAGCAGCGCGGCCCGCTCCCGCATGCCGACCAGGCCGGCGCCCGAGCCGGGGGCGCGCGGCCCGTCCCGGTCACCGTACGGGCTGGTGACCCGGACGCGCAGGAGGCCCCCGTCACGGGTGACGGCCACCTCGACCGGTCCCGGCGAGGCGTGCTTCAGCGCGTTCGTCAGCGACTCCTGCACGATGCGGTACGCGGCCAGCTCGACCGGCGCCGGGACGCCCTCGCCGGGCTCCGCCTCCAGGGTGACGTCGAGGCCGTTGGCGCGGGCGCCGTCGACCAGGGCGCCGAGGCCGTCGAGGGTGGGCGCGACGGCCGGCGCGGTGTCGCCCCCGGTGTCCCGCAGGATGCCGATCAGCCGCCGCATCTCGGCCAGGCCCGCCACGCTGTTCTCCCGGATCACGCCCAGGGCCTGCCGGGTGGTGGCGGGGTCGTCCAGGGAGAGCGCGGCCGTGGAGTGGATGGCGATCGCGGAGAGGTGGTTGGCGACCATGTCGTGCAACTCCCGGGCCATCCGCGAGCGTTCCGCCGTCACCGCCTGCACGCGGTCCGTCTCGGCCAGCAGCGCGGTCTGCTCGGCGCGCAGCCGGGCCGCGTCGGCCGCCTCCCGGTGGTTGCGCACGATCAGTCCGGTGGACGCGGGCGCGAACGACACGATCCCGACCCCGACACCGATCAGCAGCGCCTCGGGCACCCGCCACACCGCGTAGGGCACGATCGCGCCGGCCACCGTGAGCAGCCCGGTGATCCACGGGATGCGGCGGGCCGAGGCGGGCGGTCCGTAGAGCACGGCGGCGTACATCAGGTCGGTGTACATGATCACCGTGACCAGATTGCCCTGCGTGAGCGTGTCGCCGACCAGCGCGGCCGTGCCGATCAGCAGCCCCGTGCGCGGCGCCGTCCGGCGCAGCAGCTCGCAGCCGGCCATGACGGCCAGCGGGACCAGCAGCGGCCAGCGGCCTTCGAACAGCACGACCGGCTCGTCGCGGGACTGGAGGCCCAGGCCGATGCCCCACAGCAGCAGGCCGCCGAGCAGACCGGCCGACGCGATGTACACCTCGAAGCGGCGTGGGCGGAGGAGTCGTACGGCCATGTCACCATCCAACACGGCCCGCGCTCCGCCCGCCTGGTCCCGGGGAAGGGTCCGGCACTGCATCCTTCGATGTACCGCGGGTTCGTCACCGGCGACGACGAAAGCGGCGGGATCCCCCGGGAGCCTGGAAGGGTGAACGAAGGGAGCGTGTCGTGGTCGTCGCGTTGATCATCGCCTGCGAGGTGGGCTTCTGGGTGCTGCTGGCACTCGGACTGGCCGCCCGCTACCTGCTGAAGTGGCGCCGCACGAGTGTCGTCCTGCTGCTGTGCGAGCCGCTGCTGGAACTGGTGCTGTTCGCCGTCACGGCGGTCGACCTGAGGAACGGCGCCGAGCCGGGCTGGGAGCACGGCCTGGCGGCCCTGTACATCGGCTACACCGTCGCGTACGGCCACTACACGATCCGCTGGCTCGACGGGCACGCCGCCCACCGTCTGGCCGGCGGCCCGCCCCCGCCGAAGCCGCCCCGCTACGGCACCGCCCGCGCGCTGCACGAGGCCCGGCTGTGGCTGCGCACGGTGCTGGGCGCCGCGGTGGCCTGCGCACTGCTCCAGGGCGCCGTCTGGTACGTCGGGGACGACGGCGACGTCTCGTCGCTGCGAGGCTTCCAGTGGGTGGCGCTCAGGGCGGTGGGCGTCCACGGCCTGATCGCGCTGACGTACGCGATCTGGCCGAAGAAGGCCCCGGCCGCGACGGCCCCGGTCCCCGCGGGACGGGACACGGAGCGGGAGGGAGCGCGCTAACGCTCCCCGCCCGGCACCCACAGCACGTCGCCGACCTCCTTGTTGGCGACGCGCGCCAGGATGAACAGCAGGTCGGAGAGGCGGTTGAGGTAGGTCGCGGTGAGCGGGTTCATCGTCTCGCCGTGGACCTCCAGCGCCGCCCACGTCGAGCGCTCGGCCCGCCTCACCACCGTGCACGCCTGGTGCAGCAGGGCCGCGCCGGGCGTGCCGCCGGGGAGGATGAAGGAGCGGAGCTTCTCCACCTCGGCCAGGAAGCGGTCGCAGTCCGCCTCCAGCTTGTCGACGTAGAACTGCTCGACCCGCAGGGGCGGGTACTCCGGGTCCTCCACCACCGGCGTCGACAGGTCCGCGCCCACGTCGAACAGGTCGTTCTGGACGCGGACGAGGACCTTGACGAGGGCGTCGCTCAACCCGCCGAGGGCGATCGCCGTGCCGATCACCGCGTTCGCCTCGTTGGCGTCGGCGTACGCGGAGATCCTCAGGTCGGTCTTGGGGACCCGGCTCATGTCACCGAGGGCGGTGGTGCCCTGGTCGCCGGTCCGGGTGTAGATGCGCGTCAGGTTGACCATGGGGCCAGCGTAGTTAGGCTCCGGCGGTCCGGAACACGCGTGTGCCCACCGTCACGGACAGCACCGTCAGGCCGACGGCGACCAGGACGCCGTACAGCATGTGCGCGGTGGCGTAGTGGCCGACGAAGGCGTCCCGCACGGCGTCCACCAGATAGCGCAGCGGCATGAAGTGGGACAGCACGTCCAGCCAGCGCGGGCCCAGCGTCATGGGCAGCATCAGGCCGCTCAGCAGCATCGCGGGCATGGTCAGCGCGTTGATCACCGGCCCGAACCCCTGCGGGGTGGCGACCTTCATCGCCAGCGCGTAGGACAGCGACGCCAGGGAGACGGTGAGCAGCGCGACGAACGCGAACCCGATCAGCACGCCCGGCAGCGGCGCCCTGAGCCCCATCGCGACCGCGGCCAGCACCAGCAGCACCGCCTGGAAGACGAACACCGTCGCCTCCCGCAGCACCCGGCCCAGCAGCAGGGCCAGCCGGCTGACGGGCGTGACGCGCATCCGCTCGACCACCCCCTGGCCCTTCTCCAGGATGATCATGAAGCCGGCGAACGAGGCGCCGAACAGCCCGAGTTGGAGCAGCAGCCCGGGCACCAGCACCTGCCAGGAGCTGCCCCGTCCGCCCAGCGGCAGGCCGGTGAGGAGCGGCCCGAAGAACAGCAGGTACAGCAGCGGCATCAGCACGCCGAAGAGCAGCGCGAAACGCGAGCGCAGCGACTGGCGCAGATAGCGGCCGTAGACGAGAGCGGTGTCGTGCAGCAGCATGCGGGGTCCTATACGGCGACGGGGGCGGCGTCGGCCGGGGCGGGGCCGCGGCCGGTGATGGCGAGGAAGGTGTCCTGGAGCGAGGCGTCGAGCGTGCCTCCGTACTCCAGCTTCAGGGCGGTGGGGGTGCCCTCGGCGGCCACCACGCCCCGGTCGACGACGACCAGGCGGTCGGAGAGCGCGTCGGCCTCGTCGAGGTAGTGGGTGGTCAGGAAGACCGTGGTGCCCCGCTCGTCGCGCAGCCGGCGCACCAGCTCCCACAGGCCGGCGCGGCTGCCGGGGTCCAGGCCGGTCGTCGGCTCGTCCAGGAAGAGCACCACCGGGTCGTGGGTGAGCGCCATCGCGATGTCCAGCCGGCGCCGCTGGCCCCCCGAGAGCGCGCCGCACTTGCGGTCGAGCAGCCCCTCGAGGTCCAGGTCGCGGGCCAGCTCCTCGGCGCGCCCGGCCGCCCGCGCCCTCGGCAGGCGGTACAGGCGGCCCTGGGTGACCAGCTCCTCCCGCACGGTGATCTGCGGGTCCACGCCGCCCGACTGCGCCACGTACCCGCAGGACCGGCGCACGCCGGCGGGGTCCCTCACCAGGTCGTGCCCCGCGACGGTGGCCGCGCCGCCGGTGGGGGCGAGCAGGGTCGTGAGCATCCGGAGGGTCGTGGTCTTACCGGCGCCGTTGGGTCCCAGGAGGCCGAGGATCTCGCCCTCGCGCACGGTCAGGTCGATGCCGCGCACGGCCTCGAGCGGGCCTTGTTTCGTCCGGAAGGTACGGGCCAGACCGGCCGTACTGATGATTGCCATGCCCCCAGAAAAACAGAGTCACTTAAATTTTGCAATGACACCAAGTTTTGAGCGGCCCCAGCGAAGCTAGGATGCGGACATGGCCGAGGGACTCAGGGAACGGAAGAAGCGGCAGACCCGGCAGTACATCTCGGATGTCGCCACGGGCCTGTTCCTGGAGCGCGGCTTCGAGGCCGTCACGGTGGCGGAGGTAGCGGACGCCGCGAACGTCTCCGTCAACACCGTCTACAACTACTTCCCGGCCAAGGAGCACCTCTTCCTCGACCGCTCCAAGGGCGTCGTCGACCGCCTCTCGCGCTGGGTGCGCGGCCGGCGGGAGGGGGAGTCGGCGGCCCGCGCCGTGCTGCGCGAACTGCGCGAGGAGGTCGAGACGGTCTCCCCCCGCGTCGGCCTCATGGAGGGATACGCGCGGTTCATGGGGGTCATCGAGGCCTCACCCGCGCTGCGCTCCCGGCTCTGGGCGATCGCCCAGGAGGTGCAGGACGACCTGGAGCGCACCCTGCGCGAGGTGACCGGCGCCCCGGACGGCGACCCGGTGCCCTCGCTGATGGCGGGTCAGATCAGCTGGCTGCACGGCACGGTGATGACGGCCATCGGCCGCCGCATGACGGCCGGCGGAAAGCCCGCCGAGGTCTCCCGCGACACCCTCGTACTGCTGGACGAGATGGAGGACCTGTTGAGCGACAGGGTGCTCAACTACGCCGTCCGGGGCGCGGACTGACACCCGAATGGCACCGCGCGGTGTGACGTCCGTCATTTGAGACGTGACGCGCGTTACTAACCGGTCACACAGCGGCTCACGCCCGCTAATCTCCGGCCGAGAGGACACACACGGCCTGTATCAGGGGAGTCGCACAGTGGCACGGAAGCTCGCCGTCATCGGAGCCGGACTCATGGGGTCCGGCATCGCCCAGGTCTCCGCGCAGGCGGGCTGGGACGTCGTCCTGCGCGATGTCACCGACGAGGCGCTCCGGCGGGGCACCGACGGCATCAAGGCCTCGTACGACAAGTTCGTCGCCAAGGGCAAGCTCGCCGCGGACGACGCCGAGGCCGCTCTCGCCCGCATCACCGCGACCACCGATCTGGACGCCGCCGCCGACGCGGACGTCGTCGTCGAGGCCGTCTTCGAGAAGCTCGAGGTCAAGCACGAGATCTTCCGCGCCCTCGACAAGCTGGTCAAGGACGAGGCGATCCTCGCGTCCAACACCTCCGCCATCCCGATCACCAAGATCGCGGCCGCGACCGAGCGCCCCGAGCGGGTCGTCGGCGTCCACTTCTTCTCGCCGGTCCCCATGATGCAGTTGTGCGAGCTGGTGCGCGGCTACAAGACCAGCGACGAAACGCTCGCCACCGCCCGGGAGTTCGCCGAGTCCACCGGCAAGACCTGCATCGTCGTCAACCGCGACGTCGCCGGGTTCGTCACGACCCGCCTCATCTCCGCCCTCGTCGTCGAGGCCGCGAAGCTGTACGAGTCGGGCGTCGCCACCGCCGAGGACATCGACCTCGCCTGCAAGCTGGGCTTCGGCCACGCCATGGGGCCGCTGGCCACCGCCGACCTGACGGGCGTGGACATCCTGCTGCACGCCACGAGCAACATCTACACCGAGTCCCAGGACGAGAAGTTCGCCCCGCCGGAGCTGATGCGCCGGATGGTGGACGCCGGTGACATCGGGCGCAAGAGCGGGCAGGGCTTCTACACGCACTGAGTCCGCACCGAGTCCCGCCCCGGCCCGGGCAACATCACACGCCGGGGTGAATTCGGTATCGGTTCGCTCACAGGCGGCAACCTCCGATCGTTTCGCTCAGTCAGAGGTTGCATGACCTGATATCGCCGAGAGACCACCTCTCGCGGGACGAGAGATCACCCCGTGGGACACATCGCCGAGACGAGACGCACTCCGGGGAGCGCATATGCACATCAGGGGCGACCACGTCGAGCTGGTCGTCGGGGGCCGCCTCGACGTCCGCAGCGCGGCGGACGCCCGTACGGTCCTGCACTCGGCCGTCGACGACGGAGTCGGCGACCTGGTCCTGGACCTGTCAGAGCTGGACTCCTGGGACGCCACCGGACTCGGGGTGATCATGGGGGCCCACCGGCGGGCCGGCCGCTGCGGCCGGCGCCTGGTGCTGCGCGGCGTACCGCCGCAGATGCAGCGCCTGCTGGTGGCGACCCGGCTGCACAGGATCCTGGCCATCGAGGGCGGCATCGGCGTGGAGACCCTGCCCAGGGTGTGACTCCCCGGTGGCGGCGCGGACCCGCGGGACACGGCCCGGCGAAACGCCCGACGCGCGCAATCCTCACGAGACTGTGACGTCTCGGACGGGTCGGCACCCCGGACTGTCGGAGATACTGAGCGAAGGTTTAGGGTCTGGCTGCCCGCCGCATCGCAACCCACTGGCGGGCCCGGACCAGAAGCGACAGCGCGGTGTGCGGCAAGGCCGGGAGGGGTGGTCCCGACCGGGGACCCGGCACACGACGCTTTTGGGGGGCTTGGACCTATGGACCCGAACAACCGGGGACCCGAGGAGCACGGCCACGACGGCAGCACGCCGCGCACGCGCCCGCCCAGGGACCCCCTCACATCCGACTTCGGCCAGCACACGCCCGCGCTCGCCCGCACCGTGCAGCTCGTCTCCGGCGACTTCCTGCTCACCGTCAACCCCGTCGACGGCAGCGAGATCGAGGTCTGCCCGCCTGGGGGCACCTCCCGCTCGAGCGAATTCGAGAGCGGGGGAGAGCGCCCCGCCCGGCCGGAGAAGCTCACCGCGGCCGAACGCGCCGAACTGGACCGCGCCGCACGGCCGCCCGTCCCGCCGGGACCGGTGCGGCCCGCGCTCGGCCTGCTGGCCCGCGACGACGAACGCGAGCGCCTGGCCCGGCTGCTCGCCCGCGGCCGCTCGGTGCGCCTGACCGGCCCCGCCGGCTCCGGCCGCACCAGCCTCCTCGACGTCGTCGCCGAGGACTGCGCCGACCTCGCGCCCGACGGCGTCATCCGCCTGAACGGCTTCCACCGCACGCCCGACGACCTGCTGTACGACCTCTTCCACGCCGTGTACCGCGCGCCCCTGCACCGGCCGGAGCGGGAGGAACTGCTCGGCCTCGTCCGCGAGGTCGGCGCCGTCGTCGTCCTGGACGACGCGGAGTTCGGCGGCACCGCCCTCGACGAGCTGCTGGACGCCACCCCCGAGTGCGCCTTCCTCATCGCCGCGACGCCGGACGTGCCCGCGCCCTCCGCCGCCTCGTCCGTCGAGGAGGTCTTCCTCACCGGCCTGGACCGCTCGGACGGCGTGGAGCTGCTGGAGCGCGCCGCCGGACGGCCCCTCACCGACGAGGAGGCCAACTGGGCCGGCGACCTGTGGTTCGAGTCCGAGGGCCTGCCGCTGCGCTTCGTGCAGGCCGGTGCGCTGCTGCGCCGGCGCGACCGGCTGCGGGCCGGTGCCGACGCCGTCGACGAGTTCGGCGTCTTCACCGACGCCCGCCCCGCCGAGGACACGCCCTACGACGGCGCCGAGACCGACGAGGTGCCCCTGCCGTCCGTCGGCGAGGCCGCCGCGCCCGCTCCGCTGCTCGCCTCCCGGCTGAGCGCCTCCGCCCGCACCGCCCTCGAACTCGCCGTCGCCCTCGGCGGCGAGGTGCCGCACCAGGCGCACCTGCCCGCGCTGGTCGGCGACACCCACGCGGACGCCGCCCTCGGCGAGCTGGCCGACTGCGGACTGGTCTCGCCCGTCGGCTCCCGCTACCGGCTCGCCGCCGGCGTGCTCGCCCAGCTGGAGAGCGCCGGATACGCCGACGGCATACGGGAGAAGGCGCCGGCCACCGCCCGGCACTACGCATGGTGGGCCGGACACCCCTCGGTCACCCCCGAGCGCGTCTGCGCCGAGGCCGACGCCGTACTGGCCGCCCTCGCCGTGCTGGTGCCGACGACGACCCCGGCAGCGGAGGACGAGGAGAGCCCCGCGGTCCGGCTGGCCCGCACCGCGGCCCCCGCCTTCGCCGCCGGGCTGCACTGGAGCGCCTGGGAACGGGCGCTGCGCTCCGGCGCGGAGGCCTCCCGGCTCGCCGGAGACGTCGCCGAACAGGCCTACTTCCACCACGAGCTCGGCGTCCTCGCGCTGTGCGAGGGGCAGCTGGACCGGGCCCGCGCCGAACTGGAGGCGTCCATCGGGCTGCGCGGAGCGCTCGCCGACAAGCGCGGCGCCGTCGCGGGACGGCGTGCCCTCGCCCTGGTCGCGGACCGCGCCGGGGACACCCCCGGCCCGGGCACCGGCACGCCCGGCGCCGCCTTCGGGGCCCTCGGCCCGGGCACCGGCGCGGCCTTCGGCCCGACCGCGGGCGAGGAGGTGCCCGACGCCCGGCACGAGGAGTCGGCGTCGCCGCCGGCCGGTGTGCCGGCGCCCTTCCCGCCGCTCCAGCCGTCCCCGCAGTCCCCGACGCTCATCGTGCGCCGGGACGAGTCCCCGGGGCCGTCCGGGAAGGCCGGGAGCGGCATCAAGGGCTTCGCGCGGCGCAATCTCGTGGCCGCCGGTGCGGGCGCGCTGCTCGTCGCCGTGCTCGGCACGGTGGTGACGCTGGGCGCCACCTCCGAGAACGACGCGGGCACGCCCTCCGACCAGGTCGGCGTCAACCCGTCGGCCAGTCAGGGCGTCGACGACGGCAGCCTGGGCGCCGACCGGCCGGCCGACGACGGCAACGGCTCCGCGGACACCGGCGAGGCTACCGACCGGCCGACCGACCCCGGCCCCGACGGCACGCTCGGCACCTCCGACGACCCGACGCCCAGCGAGACGGCCCGGCCCTCGGCCGGCTCCGGCGGCGGCGAGTCCGGGCGCCCGAGCGGCTCCGGCGGCCCGAGCAGCCCGTCCGGCACCGGCGGGCCGACGAAGACGCAGCCGCCGACGTCGTCGAAGCCGCCCACGCCCTCGAAGCCGCCGACGTCCGAGCCGCCCACCGGCACGCCGTCGCAGACGCCGACGTCCGAACCGCCCACGGAGTCGCCGACGTCCGAGCCGCCGCCGTCGACCCCGCAGACATCCGACAGCGCGACCGGCCCCGGCACCACCACGCCGACCACCGCGAGCGCTCCCGCCGGTTCCGCGAGCGCGACGCAGAGCGGCACGCCGACGGGCGGCGCGGGATCCGCGCCGGCGACCGGCGAGATCATCTGAGACGGCGGCACGAGAAGAGGGGCCGGGTCCGCACCACGGACCCGGCCCCACTTCTTCTCGCTCGCGCTCCGCTCAGAACAGCCGCAGCTTGTCGTCCTCGATGCCGCGCAGCGCGTCGTAGTCCAGCACCTGGCAGCCGATGCCGCGGTCGGTGGCCAGGACGCGGGCCTGCGGCTTGATCTCCTGGGCCGCGAAGACACCGCGCACCGGGGCGAGACGGGGATCGCGGTTCAGCAGCTCCAGATACCGCGTGAGCTGCTCCACGCCGTCGATCTCGCCGCGTCGCTTGATCTCGACGGCGACCGTCTTCCCCTCGGCGTCCCGGCACAGGATGTCGACGGGCCCGATGGCCGTCGGGTACTCGCGGCGGATCAGGGTGTAGCCCTCGCCGAGGGTCTCGATGCGGTCGGCGAGCAGCTCCTGGAGGTGCGCTTCCACGCCGTCCTTGATCAGGCCGGGGTCCACACCCAGTTCGTGCGAGGAGTCGTGGAGGATCTCCTCCATCGTGATGATGAGCTTCTCGCCCGCCTTGTTGACGACGGTCCAGACACCCGCCTCGTCACCGGCGCCCTCCTTGAGGGTGCAGGGCGGCGACATCCAGTTCAGGGGCTTGTAGGCCCGGTCGTCGGCATGGATCGAGACGCTGCCGTCCGCCTTGACCAGGATCAGCCGGGGGGCCGAGGGAAGGTGGGCGGTGAGCCGTCCGGCGTAGTCGACGGAGCAGCGGGCGATGACGAGACGCATGGTCGGCAACGCTACTCGACGCGCCCGCCCCGACGCGATTCGCCTCCGCCTCCGGCGCCCGGCGGAAAGCCCCACTTCTCCCATTGGACCCGTGTTGCGCACTGGCCGATTGTGTGCGTACCGGATGATGCCCATCTGGGCATTCTCCTGGTGCGGTCACGATCGGTTGCTTACGGTATTGAACGGGAGGTCGCGAGGTGTGTACTCAGCGTGTCCGACATCGCGCGCTCCCTTCACTGTCCGGCAACCCCTGCTGGTCGGGGGTGCGAGAGGAGTACCCATGTCGCTCGACGTCTCACCGGCCCTACTCGAAAAGGCCGAGCGAGGCGAGGTCGACGAAGCAGAATTCGTCGACTGCGTCCGGACCTCCCTGCCCTACGCATGGGAGATGGTCAGCTCCCTGGTGGCCCAGCTGAAGGTCGACGGCGGAGCGTTCGCCGACAACCAGACGCCTCCGCCGGACGAGCAGGCGCGCGGTCAGCTGCTGCGTGCGCTCGCGAGTGACGCCATACGCGGTGCGCTGCAGCGCCACTTCGGAGTGCGGCTGGCCTTCCAGAACTGCCACCGGGTGGCGGTGTTCCCGTTGGACTCCTCCGTCGACGAGACGCTGACCCGTTTCACCTCGGTGCGCAGCCAGATCCTGAATCAGTCGCCCGAGTTCCGCGACTGCTGAGGCGATGATCGTCCGCTTGCCGCTCCGTACGCGGGAGGTGCAGTTCGTACGGGAGCGGCAAGCCCGCCCGGCCCCTCGCGGTTCCCGGGTGCGAGTCCGTCACCGGCCCGCTCAGCGGAGCCGGGGGAGCACCTCGGTGCCGAGCCGCCGCACGTTGTCCTCGGTGGCCGCGAGGTCGCCGGAGCCCTCGACGAGCAGTGCGAAACGGGAGATGCCGGTCCGCTCACTGGTCGCCGCGAGCCGGTCCGCGCAGAGCCGGGGCGTGCCCACCGGGTGCAGCCCGCAGAGCAACTCCGTGTACGCCAGCGGGTCGCGCATCCGCCGGGCCCGGCCGTCCACCGTGACATGGGCGCCCAGCCCCTGCCGCAGCCAGCCCGGCATCATCTTGAGCAGCGTCTCGGCCGCGTCGGCGCGCCGGTCCGCGATCTGGCAGACGCCGGCCGAGACATGGGCGGCGTCGCGGATCTCCGGCTCCGGACGGCCGGCGGCGCGGGCGTGCCGCTGCCACAGGGCGACCATCTCGGCCTTCTCCTCGTCCCCGACGTGCATCCCGAGCAGCATCGGCAGCCCCCGCTCGGCGGCCGTGCGCACGCTCGCCGGGGAGGTGCAGGCCACCACGACCTCCGGCCCCGGTGCCTCGGACAGGGCCTGTGCGGGCCGCGGGACGACCGGCACCTCGCGGAACCGGAAGCGGTCCCCGTCGGCGCCGACGGCCGGTTCGCGCAGCCAGCGCACCAGCAGATCGAGCGACTCCGGGAAACCCGACTCGTACGCCTCCAGGCCCGAGCCGAAGACCTCCAGGTCGACCCACGGGCCGCCGCGGCCCACGCCGAGCGAGAACCGGCCGCCGCTCGTGACGTGCAGCAGCGCGGCCTGCTCGCCGAGCGCCACGGGATGGACGGTGGGCAGCACGCTGACCGCCGTGCCGACCCGGATGCGACGGGTGCGCCCCAGCAGCAGCGCGGCCAGCGTCACGGCCGACGGACAGGTGCCGTACGGCACGAAGTGGTGTTCGGCCAGCCAGACCGTGTCGAGTCCCGCCTCCTCGGCGACCTCGGCCGAGCGGACCGCGCGGTGCAGCGCTTCCCCCTGGCCCTGGCCCGGGAACTGGGCGCCCAACACGAAACTTCCAACGCGCATTGCTCTTCCTGCTTCCTCGGCTCCGACACGGAGCTCCCCCACAGGGCATAACCGCCCGACACGTGCCGAGGACACGGCCGGGCGAAGGAATATGCGGATTGTCTGCAGAATCGGCCGTCACGGGAGGTCCGTGGGCGTCGCGCCCGTGCCGCGTAGGCTGGACGCGGTCCGTACTTCCTGTATAGCTCCGTGAGGTGTCCCGTGTCCCCGCGTCGCAACCGACCCAAGGGAGCCGGTCCGTCCGGCCGGAGCGCCGAGGACGACGGCGCCGGCCGCTACGGCGGCTGGCAGTCGTCGGAGAGCTGGCAGGGCGAGGACTGGAGCGTACGGCATGTGGCGGGCGCGAGCGCGCAGGGCAAGTCCTACCGCTGCCCGGGCTGCGACCAGTTGATTCCGGACGGCGTCCCGCACGTGGTGGCCTGGCCGGCCCACGCCGGCGTCGACGACCGCAGGCACTGGCACAAGGCCTGCTGGAACGCGAAGGACCGCCGCACCACGCGGGTGCAGCGGTCCCGTAACGCGCCGAGGTTCTGAGTGCCGCTCAGACGTCCCGCTGCCGCAGCAGCGCGAAGGCCCCGGCGAACGCGGCGGCCGTCACGACGAGCATGATCCACAGCGGGTCCCAGCCGGACGGTCCGGACTCCGTGAGCGAGTTGGTGTAGAAGATGCTCATCTGGTTCGGGATCGAGTACTCGAACAGGGCGTCGCGCACGTCCTCCAGGGACTTCGAGAACATGAACAGCGCGATCACCAGCGGCGCCAGCACGGCCCCGATCATGATGGTGATGGCACCCGCCGAGTGCCGGATGACCGAGCCGACGGCGAGCGAGAGCAGCCCGAGCAGCGCGACGTAGAGCGAGACGCCCACGGTGCCCTTCAGCCACTCCTCGCCGGTGGGCGACGCCGCGCCGTGGTCCTCCAGCAGGGCCACGTGCATCAGGGCGACGAGCGTCGCCGACACCAGCGTCACGACGAAGGCGACCAGGAAGAAGACGATGCCCTTCGCGGCGAGCACCCGGCCGCGGCTGGGGCACGCGGTCATCGTCGTGCGGATCATGCCGGTGCCGTACTCCGATGCGGTGGTCAGCACGCCGAGCGTGATCAGGCACATGCTGCCGAGCAGCAGACCGAAGAAGCCGAGGCTGAGCGCGCTCTCGCCGGAGGCGTCCGTGGTGGAGTTGGCGACCACCACGCCGGTCAGCGTCCCGATGCCGAGGACCAGCAGGACGAAGACGCCGAGCGTCCACATCGTCGAGCGCACCGACCTGATCTTGGTCCACTCGGAGGCCAGCGCGTGCCCGAGATGGGTGCGCACCACCGGGATCGGCGAGGTGTAGGTGGGGTACGGCGCGGCGGCCGCCGCCTGCCACTCGGGCGCGGCCTGCGGCATCGGGGGCTGGGGCGTGCTCATCGGGCGTCCTCGGACTTGGTCGGGTCGGTGACGGGCGCGGGGGCGGTGGCGGGGGAAGCCGGGGCGGCCGGCGTGGGTGAGGCGGCGGCCGGGGGAGTGGCGGGAGCCGCCGGGGACGGCTGCGCGTAGGGGTTGCCCGACGGTGTGCCGCCCGCCGCGGGACCACCGGGGGCGGCCGGGGCGGCGCCGTACGGGCCCGCGGGGGTCTGGACCGGCGGGCCCTGCGGCACGGGCCCGGGCCGAGCGCCCGGCTGGGGCGGCGGCGGGGCGTACCAGTCGGGCTGGCCCTGTCCGGGCACCGGCATCTGGGGCTGGGCACCGGGCGGCAGCGGCTGCTGGAGCCCGGCCTTCTGGTCGATGGTCGACCGGTAGTCGACGGCGCCCTGCGTCATCCGCATGTACGCCTCCTCCAGCGAGGCCTGGTGCGGCGACAGCTCCCACAGCCGTACGTCCGTCTCGTGCGCGATGTCGCTGATCCGGGGCAGCGGCAGGCCCGTCACCCGCAGGGCGCCGTCCTGCTCGGGCAGCACGTGCCCGCCCGCCTCGGTCAGCGCGGACGTCAGCTTCTCGCGCAGCTGCGGCTCGGTGTCCGGCGTGCGCACCCGCGCGAAGTCGGCGGAGTTCGCCGAGATGAAGGCCGTCACGCTCATGTCGGCGAGCAGCTGGCCGCGCCCGATGACGATCAGGTGGTCGGCGGTCAGCGCCATCTCGCTCATCAGGTGCGAGGAGACGAAGACCGTACGGCCCTCCGCCGCGAGCGCCTTCATCAGGTTCCGCACCCAGAGGATGCCCTCGGGGTCCAGGCCGTTGACCGGCTCGTCGAAGAGCAGCACCTGGGGGTCGCCGAGCAGCGCGGCGGCGATGCCGAGCCGCTGGCCCATGCCCAGCGAGAAGCCCTTGGAGCGCCGCCTCGCGACGTCCTGGAGTCCGACCACGCCCAGCACCTCGTCCACGCGCCGGGCGGGGATGCCCGACAGCTGGGCCAGGCTCAGCAGATGGTTGCGGGCGGACCGGCCGCCGTGCACGGCCTTGGCGTCGAGCAGGGCGCCGACCTGGCGGGGCGCGTTGGGGAGCCTGCGGTACGGGTGGCCGCCGATCGTCACGTGTCCCGCGGTCGGATTGTCCAGGCCGAGGATCATGCGCATCGTCGTCGACTTGCCGGAGCCGTTGGGTCCGAGGAAGCCGGTGACGGCACCGGGCCGCACCTGGAAGGACAGGTTGTACACAGCGGTCTTGTCGCCGTAGCGCTTGGTCAGGCCGACTGCCTCGATCATGCTCCGCACCCATCGAAAGGTTCAGGACAGCGGGGCACACGCCCCCGTAAGGGTTAGGAGGATATCGAGGCGCTGACGGTTCCCTTCAAGTCCGGGTAAAAAAACCGGCCGCCCGGACCTCGTTCCCCCGCCTTCCTCCCAGCCGTCCCGCCGCCTTCCTAGGCGTCCCGCCGCTTCAGCACGAGATATCCGCCGACGAGCGCCGCCACCACCCAGAGCGCCATGATCCCGAGGCCGCCCCACGGGCCGTACGGTGTGTCGTCGTCGAGCGGGGTCACCACCTGCATGATCTTGCTGCCGGCCTGGTCGGGCAGGAACTGGCCGACCTTCTTGGTCACGTCGACGTTGCCGAGGATGTTGGAGATCAGGAAGAAGAACGGCATCAGGATGCCGAGCGACAGCATCGGCGAGCGCAGCATCGCGGCGACGCCCATCGAGAACATCGCGATGAGGGTCATGTAGAGGCCGCCGCCGATGACCGCCCGCAGCACCCCCGGGTCGCCGAGCGACGCCTTGAGGTCACCGAGCATGGCCTGCCCGAGGAAGAAGGTGACGAAGCTGGTGACCATGGCGACGACCAGGGCGAGACCCGTGGCCACGGCGACCTTGCTGAACAGGAAGGTGCCCCGCTGCGGCACGGCCGCCAGCGAGGTGCGGATCATGCCGGAGCTGTACTCGTTCGCCACCACCAGCACCCCGAAGACGATCATCGCCAGCTGACCGAGACTCATCCCGGCGAAGCTGATGAAGGTCGGGTCGAAGGAGAGCTGGTCCCGCCGGCTCATGTCGTCGAACTCGTTCTTCGACAGGGCCGAGATCAGCATGCCGAGGGCCACGGTGACGACCAGGGCGAGGGACAGCGTCCACACCGTGGACGCCACCGACCGGATCTTGGTCCACTCGGACCGGACGACCTGTGTCGCGGCCGTGCTCATCGCTGCCTCCAGTCGCTGCCCCACTGCCGTGCCTGCTGCTGCCCGCCCCACTGTGTGTCCCGCCGTCCGTCCTGCGGCGCCCCCGGCGCGGCCGCGGGAGGCTGCCCGCCGTGCGCGTGGTACTCCACCGACTCCGCGGTCAGCTGCATGAACGCCTCCTCCAGCGAGGCCCGCTGCGGGCTCAGTTCGTGCAGCACGATCTGGTTCCGCGCCGCCAGCTCGCCGATCGCCTCCGACTTGTCGCCCTCGACCTCCAGCACCTCGGCACCGCTGTCGGCGACCGTGATCCCGGCGCCGCTCAGCACGTCGAGCAGCCGCTCCCGCTGCGGGGAGCGGATGCGGACGTAGCTGCGGGAGTTCTCCGCGATGAACTCGGCCATCGAGGTGTCCGCCAGCAGCCTGCCCTGGCCGATGACGACCAGATGGTCGGCGGTCAGCGCCATCTCGCTCATCAGATGGGAGGAGACGAAGACCGTACGGCCCTGGGCGGCCAGCGTCTTCATCAGATTGCGGATCCAGTGGATGCCCTCGGGGTCCAGGCCGTTGACCGGCTCGTCGAACATCAGGATCCGCGGGTCGCCGAGCAGCGCGCCGGCGATGCCGAGCCGCTGGCCCATGCCGAGGGAGAAGCCCTTCGCCTTCTTCTTCGCGACCGCCGTCAGACCCACCGTGTCCAGCACCTCGTGCACCCGCCGGGACGGGATCCCGTTGGCCTGCGCCAGGCACAGCAGATGGTTGTAGGCGCTGCGTCCGCCGTGCACCGCCTTGGCGTCCAGCAGGGCGCCGATATAGGTGAGCGGGTCCTTCAGCTGGTCGTAGTGGCGGCCGTCGATGCGGACGTCCCCGGCGGTGGGCCGGTCCAGGCCCAGGACCATCCGCATGGTGGTCGACTTGCCCGCACCGTTCGGGCCGAGGAAGCCGGTGATGATGCCGGGTCTGACGGTGAACGTGAGGTTGTTGACCGCCACCTTCTCGCCGTACCGCTTCGTCAGCCCCTCGAGCTCGATCATGCGGCCCACGCTAGAACGGGACGAAGCCCCCTGCCACCCCAGTGACAGAGGGCTTCGCCCGCGTTCTGCTTCCGTCCGGCCCGGCCGTGTCCCGGCGTCAGCGGGACTGCTGCGCCGGCACCCCGCGGGATGCCGGCTCGTCCTCCGCCGGCGTGCCCGCGGCGGCCACCGCGGCGCCCGTGAGGGTCGCCAGCATCTCTCGCACGTTGGTCAGCTGCGCGTTGATGGAGTCGCGGCGGTTGGTGAGGGCGGCGAGCTCGCGCTCCGACTCGGAACGGATGCGGTCGGCCTTGGCGTTGGCGTCGGCCACGATGTCCTCGGCCTGGCGCTGCGCCGTCTCGACGGTCTGGCGGGCGCGGCGCTCGGCGTCCGTGCGCAGCTTCTCCGCCTCCAGGCGCAGCTGCTCCGCGCGGTGCTCGATCTCCGCGAGCCGCTTCTCGGCCTTGGCCTGACGGGAGGCCAGGTCGCGCTCGGACTGCTCACGGCGCTTGGCCAGGTTCGTCTCGAAGTCGGCGGCGGCCTGCGCGGCCTTGGCGCGGGTCTCCTCGAAGAGGGCGTCCGCCTCCTCGCGCTTGGACTGCGCGTCCTTCTGGGCCTCCGAGCGCAGCTGCGAGGCGTCGCCCTTGGCCTTCTCGACGATCCGGACGCCCTCGTCCTCGGCCTTGGCCTTGCGCTCCGCGGCGTACGACTCGGCGTCGTTGCGCACCTGCTGGGCCGCCGACTCGGCCAGCTCGCGGTGCTGCTCGGCCGCGCGCCGGGCCTCCTCCCGCAGGTCCTTCGCCTCCTCCTCGGCGAGGCGCAGGATCTTCTCGACCCGCGCACCGAGACCGGCGTACGACGGCTCGGCGTCGTTGACCTGGGCCTGGGCGTTCTGGGTCTCGAGGTGGAGCTCCTCGATGCGCTTTTCCAGAGCGGTGATGCGGGAGAAAGCGCTGTCGCGATCAGAAATGATCTTGGAGATGTATTCGTCCACCTGAGCGCGGTCGTACCCACGCCGCACGTGCTCGAAGCCGTAGGGGGAAGTGTCGCTCATGGGGTTCCTGTCGAAAGAGACCGGGTGAGGTGATAGAGGGAATCCTAGGCGCCAATGCGGTGTGTCATCGAGCGGATGCGTGTTTGGTCTGGAGAATGACACCTCTTTTGAGTGGCTAACCCGCGGATGGCTTGCCAAAGTTCAGGTCAAAGGTCCAGACGCAGGGTGAGTCAGAGCCTTCCAGGAGACACGGAAACCACCACGCACGCTAGCCGTCTGACGACTTGCCACCCGAACGGGGGGCGCCGACCGTCGCACCGGCCTTGACCCCGTTGTCCTTGCCGCCGGCCGGGGCCTCGAAGGACTCCAGCGCCTCCAGCACGTCCTGGACGCGGGAGATCTCGGCGTTGATGTCCTCGCGGCGCCGCACCAGGGTCTCCAGCTCGCGCTTGCCCTCCTCGACCGTGCGCCGGGCCTCCCGGACCGCCTCGGCCTTGAGCTCCTCGGCCTCCCGGACCAGCGAGGCCTTCTTCTGCTCGGCCTCCTTCAGCAGCCCCTCGGCCTTCTTGACGGCGGCGATGCGCACCTTGCCGGCCTCGGAGTTGGCCTCCGACACCAGTTCCTTGGCCTTCGCCTCCGCCTTGGCGAGCTGTTCCTCGGCGGCCTTGACGAGCGCGTCGCAGCGGTCACCGGCCGACTTCATCGTCTCGGCGGCCTCGCGGCGGGCCCGCTCGTGCAGCTCCTCGATCTCGGAGGTGAGGCGCTCGCGCAGCTCCTCCGCCCGCTCCCTTATGGCCGTCGCGTCCCGCCGGGCCCCGACGAGCAGCTCGTCCGCGTCCGTACGGGCCTTCTCCACCCGGGTGTTGCCCTCGACCGTCGCCTCGGCGACGATCCGGTCGGCCTCCGTACGGGCCGCGCCGACCATCGTGTCGGCCTGCGACTCCGCCTCGGCGGTGGTCTTCTGGGCCTGCTGCTGGGCCTCGGTGAGGAGCTTGTCGGCCTCCGCCGTGGTCTCCGTGATGAGCGTGTCGACCTGCTCGGCCGCCTCCGAACGCCGCTTGTTGGCGTCCTTGCGGGCCTCGTCCAGGGTCCGCTCGGCCTCCTCGCGGGCGGCCGCCGTGACCCGTTCGGCCTCCGCCGCCGCCTCCGCCTTGAGCCGCTCCGCCTCGGTGCGGATCCGCTCGGCGTGCTGCTGCGCGGAACCGACCGCCTCGGCGGCCTCGGCCCGCAGCCGCTCCGCCTCGCCGCCGGCCTCCGACAGCAGCCGTTCCGCCTGCGCGCTCGCCTCGGCACGGACCCGGTCGGCCTCGGCCGCCGACTCGGTGCGCAGCCGGTCGGCCTCGGTCTCCGCGGCCGTACGGACCCGCTCCGCCTCCGCGGCCGTCTCCGTGCGGAGGCGGTCGGTCTCCGCGGCCGTCTCCGTGGTGAGCCGCTCCGCCTCGGACCGCGCCTCGGTGATCAGGGTGTCCGCCTGCGTCGCCGCGTCGGACCGGATGCGGTTGGCGTCCTCGCGGGCGTCCGCCCGGGTGCGCGCGGCGCTCTGCTCCGCCTCGGCGATCGCGTCGGACGCCTCCGTGCGCACCCGCTGGGCGTGCTCGGACACCTCCGTGCGGATCCGGTCGGCCTCCGTGATCGCCTCGGACATCGTCCGCTCGGCCAGCGCCTTGGCGGCCTCCGTCTCCTCCTGCGCCTCGCGGCGCAGCCGGCCGGCGTCCTCGCTCGCCCGCTCCCGCTCCGCGTAGGCGTCGGCGCGGACCCGGTCCGCCTCCTCCTCGGCCTCGCGCCGGGTGCGCTCCGCCGCGTGCTCGGCGGCGCTGCGCAGCCCGGTGATCTCCTCCTGGGCCTGCTCGTGCAGCCCGGCGACGGACTCGCGCACCTGCTGTGCGTGCTGCTCGGCGGCCGACACCATCTCGGTCGCGCGCCGGTCGGCCTCCTCGACCAGCCGGACCGCCTCGGCCTGCGCCTCCTCCACGCGGGTGCGCGCCGAGGCCAGCAGTTCCTCGCTCTGCTCGCGGGCCCGCTCGCGCTCCTGGTCCGCCTCCTGCCGGGCGGCGCCCAGCAGCTCCTCGGCCTCGCGGCGGCGCCGGGCTGCCTCCTCCTGGGCGGCGGCCAGCGTCTCCGACGCCTCGGCGGCGATGCGCTCGGCGGCGGCCTGCGCCTCCGCCCGCACCCGGTCCGCGCTCTCCTGCGCCTCCGACTTCAGCCGCTCCGCCTCGCTCGCGGCCTCCGACCTGAGCCGTACGGCGACGGCCTCGCCCTCCGCGCGGGACGCGGACGCGTCGGCGGCGGCCTCGGTGCGCAGCCGCTCGGCCTCCGTCTCGGCCTGCTGCCGGAGCGTCCGGATCCGCTCCGCGGCCTCGGCGCGCAGCCGCTCGCTCTCCTCGGCGGCCTCCCGGCGGATCCGGGCGCCCTCCTCACGGGCCTCCGTCAGCGCCTGCTCGGCGGCGCCCCGGCGCTCCTCCGCCTCGGTGTGCAGCCGCGTCAGCTCCTCGGCGGCCTCCGCCTGCCGGGCCTCGACGGCACGCTCGGTCTCCTCGCGCAGCTCGCGGGCGGCACGCTCGGCCTCCGCCTGGAGCTCCTCTGCCCGCTCGGCGGCCTCCGCGCGGTGCCGCTCGGCCTCGGCACGGGTGCGCTCCAGCGTCTCCTCGGCCTGCCGGCGCAGCGTCGTCGCCCGCTCGATCGCCTCGGTGCGGACCTTCTCGCTGTCCGCGGTGGCCGTCTGCCGCAGCTCGTCGGCGTCCGCCTTGGCCTTGGCGAGCAGCTCCTCGGCGGTCTTCGCCGCCTCCTCGATCTGCGCCACGGCCTCCTTGCGGGCCCCGGCGCGGATCTTCTCGCCCTCGGCGACCGCGTCGGCGCGCAGCTGCTCGGCCTCACCACGCAGCCGGCGCGCCTCCTCCTGGAGCTCGACCGTCTTGGCGCGGTACTCCTTGGTGTCGTCCTTCGCCGCGCCCTTGAGCTCCGCGGCGATGTCGTGCGCCTCGGCCCGCAGCCGGTCGGCCTCCGCCTCGGCCTCGCGGCGGATCCGCTCGGCCTCCTCGACGGCGGCCTTCGTGGTCCGCTTGGCCTCCTCGGACGCCTTGTTCAGCACGTCCTCGGCGGTCTTGGCGGCCTTGGACAGCTGGGTGGCCGACTCCTCGGCGGTGACGGTACGGGCCTTCTCGGCGGCCTCGGCGACGATCTTCTCGGCCTCGGCGCGGGCGTCGGCGACCAGCTGCTCGGCCTCGGCCTTGGTGGTCTCGGCGTCCTTCGTGGCCTCGCTGACCAGCCGGGCGACCTGCTCCTTGGCGGTGCGGGTGCGCTGCTCGTTGGCCGACTCGGCGCTCGCGAGGGTCTTGGCCGCGGACTCCTTGGCCTCGGCGACCAGCTTCTCCGCCTCGCTCTGCGCCTTGCGCAGCGCCTCCTCGGCCTCGCTCATGCGCTGCTCGGCGGTCCGGCTCAGCTCCTGGGCCTGCCGGCGCGCCGACTCCGACTCGCTCGCCGTGGAGCTGCGCAGCTGCTCGGCGTGGTCGGTGGCCTCCTGCGCCTGCGTGGAGGCGGCGTTCAGCAGCCGTTCGGCGTCCGCGCGGGCGCGGCGCAGGATCTGCTCGGCCTCGGTGCGCGCGCTCTCGGCGTCGTCGCGCAGCCGCTGCCGGGCCTCCGACGTCAGCCGTTCGGCCTCCGCACGGGCCGCGGAAAGGGCCTGCTCGGCCTCGGCGCGGGACTCGTCGAGCAGCCGGCGGGCCTGCTGCTCGGTGCGGGCGCGCAGCTGCTCCGCCCAGGCCACGTTCTCGTTGACGTGCGACTCGACGGTCTGCCGGCGCTCTGCCAGCTCCTGGTCGAGTTGCTGGCGCCGGGTCACCGCCTCCTGGTGCAGCTCGGCCTGGAGCCGCGCGGCCTGCTCGGCGTGCTCCTGGAGGATGCGCTGGGTCTGCGCGCGGGCCTGGCTCAGCTCCCGCTCGGCGTCCGCGCGCAGCTGGTCGGCCTGCACCTGCGCGTTGCGCAGCAACTGCTCGGCCTGGTACCCGACGTCGCCGCCGTCGAAGGCGGGCCGGGACATGATGGTGCGCCGCGCCTCGTGCAGCTTGGCGCGCAGCACCTCGACCTGGTAGCCGAGGTCCTCGGCGTGCTGGATCGCCTTTTCCCGCTCGGTCTTCAGCCGCTTCATCTCGGCCTCGAACCGAGAGAGGTGGTCGACGTCAGCCGCCGGCTCTCGCTCCTGGCTCTCGTAGCCCCGCACTGCGCGGTCCCATCCGTCCCCTGGTCGCAAATCCCTTAGAACGGGCTCCGTCCGTCCACCGAACGGGGCCCCCGGGGGAATGGTGTCAGATCAACGGCGGAGCATGGGCTGCTGCCCCGTCGCTCGCCCCCCGAAACACGGACCCCGGCGGTCCCGGCGCCGACGACGACAGGACCGGGTCACCCTGGACTGAGCGGCGACCGCACCCAACCCTACCGGCCCATATGTACGGGAGTCAGTGCTCAGGTGACTCAACGGCCGCCGAAGTGACCAGTTCTGTCAGGACGCCATGGCAGTCCTTGGGGTGCAGGAAGGTGATCCGCGACCCCATCGAACCGATGCGGGGCTCGTCGTACAGGACGCGTACGCCCTTGCCCCGGATGTCCGCGGCGTCCGCGTCGACGTCCGCCGTGCCGAACGCGATGTGGTGGACGCCCTCGCCGTTCTTGGCGAGCCACTTGCCGACCGCCGAGTCCTCCCGGGTCGGCTCCAGCAGCTGGAGGTACGAGGCACCGCCGTCCGACGTATCGTTGATCTTGAGCATGGCCTCTCGCACGCCCTGTTCCTCGTTGACCTCGGTGTGGAACACCTCGAAGCCGTAGGTGGCACGGTAGAACTCGACGGTCGTGTCGAGGTCGTGGCAGGCGATTCCGATGTGGTCGATTCGCGTCAGCATGGAATCAGTGCAGCGCTCCGGAGGTGGTTGCGCAACGTGCGGGCGATCACACCGACAGCACGGTGACGGGCGGGATACCGCTCAGTACATTCGAGTAAACCCTCGTTCACTCCTCGGCCTGTGCGGGCCGGAAAAGGGGATCGCAGCTCATGTCTTCTGCAACGAACGGCACGACCTCCGTCATCGTCGCGGGTGCCCGCACCCCGATGGGGCGGCTGCTCGGCTCGCTGAAGTCCTTCTCCGGGGCCGACCTCGGCGGCTTCGCGATCAAGGCCGCTCTCGACCGTGCGGGGATCGGCGGCGACCAGGTCCAGTACGTGATCATGGGGCAGGTGCTCCAGGCGGGTGCCGGCCAGATCCCGGCCCGTCAGGCCGCCGTCAAGGCCGGCATCCCCATGAACGTCCCGGCGCTCACCGTCAACAAGGTGTGCCTCTCCGGCCTCGACGCCATCGCCCTTGCCGACCAGCTGATTCGCGCCGGCGAATTCGACATCGTCGTCGCCGGCGGCCAGGAGTCCATGACCAACGCGCCGCACCTGCTGCCCAAGTCGCGCGAGGGCTACAAGTACGGCGCGGTCCAGATGCTCGACGCCATGGCGCACGACGGGCTGACCGACTCCTTCGAGAACATCGCCATGGGCGAGTCGACGGAGAAGCACAACACCCGCCTCGGCATCGCCCGTCCGGAGCAGGACGAGATCGCCGCCCTGTCCCACCAGCGCGCCGCCGCGGCCCAGAAGAACGGCGTCTTCGAGGCCGAGATCACCCCGGTCGAGATCCCGCAGCGCAAGGGCGACCCGGTGCTGTTCAGCAAGGACGAGGGCATCCGCGGCGACACCACCGCCGAGTCCCTCGGCAAGCTCCGCCCGGCCTTCTCGAAGGACGGCACGATCACCGCCGGCTCCTCCTCGCAGATCTCCGACGGCGCGGCGGCCGTGGTCGTCATGAGCAAGGCCAAGGCCCAGGAGCTGGGCCTGGAGTGGCTCGCCGAGATCGGCGCCCACGGCAATGTGGCCGGCCCCGACAACTCTTTGCAGTCGCAGCCGTCCAACGCCATCCAGCACGCCCTGAAGAAGGAGGGTCTGGAGGTCGGCGACCTCGACCTGATCGAGATCAACGAGGCGTTCGCGGCCGTCGCCGTGCAGTCCATGAAGGACCTCGGCGTGTCCACCGAAAAGGTGAACGTCAACGGCGGCGCCATCGCCCTCGGCCACCCGATCGGCATGTCCGGTGCCCGGCTCGTCCTGCACCTGGCGCTCGAGCTCAAGCGGCGCGGCGGCGGCGTCGGCGCGGCGGCGCTGTGCGGCGGCGGCGGTCAGGGTGACGCGCTGATCGTCCGGGTCCCCAAGGCCTGAGCCCCCTTCTCCTCATGTACGCGCTACTCGGAACGGAGCTGTGATGCAGGACGTCTCCTCGCTGGTCGCCCAGGCCAGGGAAGGCCGGCCGCGGGCCGTGGCCCGGCTGATCTCCCTGGTGGAGGGGGCGTCCCCGCAGCTCAGGGAGGTGATGGCGGCCCTCGCGCCGCTCACCGGGGGCGCGTACGTGGTCGGCCTGACCGGCTCGCCGGGCGTCGGCAAGTCGACCTCGACGTCGGCGCTGGTCACGGCGTACCGCAAGCAGGGCAAGCGGGTCGGCGTCCTGGCCGTCGACCCGTCGTCCCCCTTCTCCGGCGGCGCCCTGCTCGGTGACCGGGTGCGGATGTCGGACCACGCCTCCGACCCGGGTGTCTACATCCGCTCCATGGCCACCCGCGGCCACCTCGGCGGCCTCGCCTGGGCCGCGCCGCAGGCCATCCGCGTCCTCGACGCCGCGGGCTGCGACGTGATCCTGGTCGAGACCGTCGGCGTCGGCCAGTCCGAGGTCGAGATCGCCTCGCAGGCCGACACCTCCGTCGTCCTCCTCGCGCCGGGCATGGGCGACGGCATCCAGGCGGCCAAGGCCGGGATCCTGGAGATCGGCGACGTCTACGTCGTCAACAAGGCCGACCGCGACGGCGCCGACGCGACCGCCCGCGAGCTGAACCACATGCTGGGCCTCGGCGAGGCCCGCGCCGCCGGCGACTGGCGCCCGCCGATCGTCAAGACGGTCGCCGCGCGTGCCGAAGGCGTGGACGAGGTCGTGGAGGCGCTGGAGAAGCACCGGGCGTGGATGGAGGAGCGGGACGTGCTGGCGGAGCGTCGCCGGGCCCGGGCGGCGCGCGAGGTCGAGACGATCGCCGTCACCACGCTGCGGGAACGCATCGGCGACCTGCACGGGGACCGGCGGCTGGGCGCGCTGGCGGAGCGGATCGTCGCGGGGGAGCTGGACCCCTACCGGGCGGCGGACGAATTGGTGGCGGGGCTGACGGAGGGCTGAGGGGGTCGGGCCGACGGCTCCGGCGAAACTCCCCACGGAGAGCGACCCCACGGGCTAAAGTGACGCGCATGTTCCTCCTCTTGGCATAGGGCCCGCCCCGCACGCGACCGCCGGATCCGGCCGTCGCGCGCATCGGCGTCCCCTTGTTGCCTTCCCGTGAGGACCTTCTGCGTGTCCACGCGCTCTCCGCGGCCCTCCTATGCCGCCGTGCTCCGTGTCCCCCATGCCCGCCGTACGTTCGCGGCCGCCCTCGTCGGGCGGCTGTCGTACGGCACGGTCTCCCTCGCCCTGATGCTCTCCCTGACCCGGTCCACCGGGTCGTACGCCGTGGCCGGGCTGGTCATGGCGCTCTTCGGCGCCACGGGCGTCTTCCTGTCGCCCTACCGCGCCTCCCTCGTGGACCGGCACGGTGCGCGCCGGGCCCTGCTGCCCATGGCCCTGCTGTACGCCGCCCTGCTCTGCGCGCTGGCGGCGGCCTGCAGGCGTCCCGGCACGTCCGAGGCCGTCCTCGCGGTGATCGCCGCGTTCGCGGGCGCCTGCACGCCCCCGCTCGGCCCCACGATGCGCGCGGTGTGGGCGGAGCTGCTGCCCGACCGGGCCCTGCTGCAGCGCGCCTACGGCCTGGACGGCGTCGCCGAGGAACTGCTCTTCGTCTCCGGCCCGCTCCTGGTCGGCGGCATCGTCGCCGTGGCCCCGCCGACCGTCGGCGTCGTGCTCAGCGCGGTGCTGGTGGCGGTCGGCACCCTCGCCTTCGTCACCTCGCCGGCGGCCGCCGCGCTGCGTCCGGCGGGGCGGGAGAAGAACGACGGACCCGCTCCCGAGGGCCGTACCGACGGGCAGGCCCGGGCGCTGTTGCAGCCCGTCCTCGTCGCGGCCGGCGTCGGCGTCTCGGTGAGCGCCGTCGATCTCCTCGTCGTCGCCTACGCGGGGGAGCGCGGCCTCGGGGACGGCGCCGCCGCCTGGGTGCTCGCGGCGCTGTCGGTGGGCAGCGCGCTCGGCGGTCTCGTCAACGGCGCCGTCGCCTGGAGCTCGCCCACTCGCGCCCGGCTCCCGTACTTCGCCGCCGGACTCGGCCTCTGCCTCGCCGCCGCGGGCCTCGCGCCCGGCCTGGGCACGCTGCTCCCGGCCGTGATGTGCGCGGGCCTGTTCGTGGCCCCGGCCCTGACCACGGCGTACCTGGTCGCCGACGAGAGCGCGGCGCCCGGTTTCCGGGTCCGGGCGGGCACCTGGTGCAACACCGCGGTGAACGCCGGAGGTTCCGCCGGGGCCGCCGCCGTGGGGCTGCTGGTGGAACGGCTGCCCCTGCCGGTGTGCTTCGCGGCGTCCGGCGCGGTCGCCGCGGCGGTGGCACTGGTGCCGGGGCGCCGTTTCGGGGCCGCCCGACGCGCCGGAGGTGCCGGTCAGTCGTCGTCGGCGTCGCCGTCGTCCGGGTTGCCGGCGTCGTCGGCGTCGTCGTCCGAGTAGGGGGAGCCGTGCGCGTCGTGCGGGCGGTCGGCCGTGACCTTGCCGCTCCTCGGGTCGACCCGCCAGTCCCGCTCGCTCTTGCCGGAGGCCTGCGTCTCGACCTCCCAGGCGGGCTTGCCGTCGCCGTAGTGGCCGTCCTCGTCCAGCTCGACCGAGGTCACGGTGGAGTGCCCGGCCGCCGCCGTCGCCTTCGCGGCCTCGGCGGCGTCGACGGAGGCGCCCTTCAGCGCCGCCCGGACCTCGGCGGTGTCGTCCTCGTCGTCGTCCCGCTCCGAGCCGAGGACCTTGCCGCCGGCCGGGTCGACCCGGACGCTGTGCCGGGTGCCGTCGTCGGCGAGGATGTCGACCTCCCAGGCCGCGCGCTCCCGGCGGTCGTCGCCGTCGTCGTCCTCGTCGTCGTCCTCGTCGTCCAGTTCGGCGGAGACGGCGGTGCCCGGCGTGTCCGCCAGCGCGGCGGCCACGGCGTCGGCCGCCGTCACCTTCGCGGAGGCGGCACGGGCGGCGTCGTCGTCACGGTCGTCGGCCTCGTCCCGTACGCCGCCGTCGTCCGACACGCTCACGTCCGAAGTGCTCACGTCCGCGCGGGGTGTCGCGCCCCCGTCGTCGTCCCCCGTCGTCGCCAGAGCCGTCGCCGTACCGCCTCCGATCAGTGCGGCGGCGGTGACGGCGGCGATCACGATGTTGCGCTTCATGCGGTTTCCTCCGAGGCGTCCAGAGTCCAGCGGTTTTCGGTGACTTCACTGTCGCGGACCGACGCTGAGGCCGGGCTGAAGCCGCCTGAAGGGATCTTCAGCTAGGCTTTGCCACTCTTGACGCATGCGCCTGTTGATCGTGGAGGACGAGAAGCGCCTCGCCGTGTCGCTCGCCAAGGGCCTCACCGCGGAGGGCTACGCCGTGGACGTCGTCCACGACGGCCTGGAGGGACTGCACCGGGCCTCCGAGGGCTCGTACGACCTCGTCGTCCTCGACATCATGCTGCCCGGCCTCAACGGCTACCGGGTCTGCGCCGCCCTGCGCGCCGCCGGGCACGACGTGCCGATCCTCATGCTCACCGCCAAGGACGGCGAGTACGACGAGGCCGAGGGCCTGGACACGGGCGCCGACGACTACCTCACCAAGCCGTTCTCGTACGTCGTCCTCGTCGCCCGCGTGAAGGCGCTGCTGCGGCGGCGGGCCCAGGGCGGCGGGGCCTCGCCCGTGCACGTCCACGGGGACCTGAAGGTCGACACCGCCGCCCGCCGGGTGTTCCTCGGGGAGAGCGAAGTGGCCCTCACCGCGAAGGAGTTCGCCGTCCTGGAGGAGCTGGTGGTGCGGGCCGGGCAGGTGGTGTCCAAGGCGGAGATCCTGGAGCACGTCTGGGACTTCGCCTACGACGGCGACCCCAACATCGTCGAGGTGTACGTCAGCGCGCTGCGGCGCAAGCTGCGCGCCGGGCTCATCCGGACCGTGCGCGGCGCGGGCTACCGGCTGGAGGCGGGGCGGTGAGCCGGCTCCTCGGGTCCGTCCGGGCCCGCGCCACCCTCGCCGCCACCCTCGTCGTGGCCGTCGCCCTGGTCGCGGCCGGCACCGCCGTCCTGCTGTCCCTGCGCTCCAACCTGCTCGGCGAGGCCGGCACCCAGGCGGAACGCTCCGCGCGGGAGGTCGCCGCCGAGCTGTCCGTCGGGACGCCGTACGGCGAGCTGTCGCTGGACGTGGACGACCGGCCGGTGCAGGTCGTCGACGAGCACGGCCGGCTGGTCGCCGCCGGCGAGGACCTGGAGCGGATCAGCGGCACCGGCGTCGACGCGGTGAAGCCGCTGCCCGCGGCCACGGGGGAGCGGCGCGGCGGCGACGGGGACGACGACCGGGACGACGACGACCGGGGCGAGGAGTACGACTCCGGCGAGTCCCTCAAGCCGGGGGAGATCGGCGAACGGGCCACCGTCGGCGACGGGTCGGCGACGATCGACGGCGACACGGAGGACTACCGCTTCGCCGCCGTCTCCGTCGAGACCCGGGACGACGGACGGCTCACCGTCTACGCCGGTGCCCCGCTCTCCGCCGAACACGGCGCCGTCGACACCGCGCTGACCGTCATGCTGATCGGCTTCCCCGTGCTGCTCACGGTCGTGGCCGGCGTGACCTGGCTGGTCACCCGGCGCGCGCTGCGCCCGGTGGAGGCCATCCGCCGGGAGATGGCCGCGATCACCGCCAGCCAGGACCTCGCCCGGCGCGTACCCGTGCCGGGCACCCACGACGAGGTCGCCCGGCTCGCCTCCACCACCAACGAGACGCTGGCCGCGCTGGAGAGCTCGGTGGAGCGGCAGCGGCGGTTCGTCGCCGACGCCTCGCACGAGCTGCGCAGCCCGATCGCCTCGCTGCGGACCCAGCTGGAGGTGGCCGCCGCCCATCCCGGACTGCTCGACCTGGACGGCGCCGTCGAGGACACCGTGCGGCTGCAGCGGCTCGCCGCCGACCTGTTGCTGCTGGCCAGGCTGGACGCGGGGGAGCGGCCCGCCGACGCACGGGTCGACCTGGCGGCGCTGGCGCGTGCGCAGGCCGAGGGCCGGGCCGGGGTGGCGGTGAAGGCCGGGGGCGCCGTGCCGGTCGCCGGGTCGCGGGGGCAGCTGGAGCGGGTGCTGGCCAATCTCCTCGACAACGCGCAGCGGCACGCCCGCTCGGCGGTGGAGGTGACGGTGCGCCGGGAGGGCGACGTGGCGGTGGCCGCGGTGGCCGACGACGGTGAGGGCGTGCCGGCGGCCGACCGGGAGCGGATCTTCGAACGGTTCGTACGGCTCGACGCCGCCCGCAGCCGCGACGACGGCGGCGCCGGGCTCGGGCTGGCCATCGCCCGTGACGTCGCCCTGCGGCACGGCGGCACGCTCACGGTCCGCGACGCACCGGCGGGCGGCGCCCTGTTCGAGCTCCGCCTGCCGGCCGCCTAGGTCAGGGGGCGTCCGGGGTCAGGGACGTCCTCGCTGGCCGCGCAGGTGCTCCGCGATGGGACGGAGTGCCTTGTCGAGCTCCGTCAGGGCCTCGGGGGACAGCAGGTCGATGAAGTGCCTGCGCACGGACGCCACGTGGTGCGGGGCGACCTTCCGCATCGTCTCCAGGCCGTGCTCGGTGAGGACGGCGTAGAGCCCGCGGCGGTCGGACTCGCAGTTCTCCCGCCGGACCAGGTTCGCGTTCTCCATGCGCGTGATCTGGTGGGAGAGGCGGCTCTTGGACTGCAGGGTGGCGGAGGCGAGGTCGCTCATCCGCATCCGCTCGTCCTCGGACTCGGAGAGGTTCACCAGGATCTCGTAGTCGTTCATTGTCAGGCCGAACGGCTGCAGGTCCTTCTCGAGCTGGTGCGTCAACAGCCTGTTGACCTCCAGGTGGGTGCGCCAAGCACACTGCTCCGTATCGGTCAGCCAGCGGGTGGCCGTCTCGGTCTCCATGAATGAAGTCTACCTAAGAAGTTGAAAGGCGAACTAATAAGGGGTGGTGTGTGACGGTGAGACGGGTGCGCACGCGTTCGAAGTCACACTCCGCAGGTTACCGCTCACAGCCCGAAGCGGCGCTGGAGGTCTCCCAGCTGTCCGGGAAGCCCCGGTACCCCCGAGCGGCCTCCCGGCGTGCCCTGCGCCCCGCCGCCGGGCACCCCCGCCTGCTGGGGAGCGACCCCCGTGGCCTGCTCGGCGAGCAGCGCCTCGCTCGACTGCAGCAGCACCGTCCCCGCCCCGGCGAACTCGAACTGGTGCTCCTCCCCGGAGGCGCCGCCCAGGCCCGTCATCGCACGTAGACCGCCCAGCAGGCCGGTCATGTACCCGTGGTCGTAGTGGTGGCACGGAGAGGGGCAGTCGGCCCAGCCGACCAGGGCCTGCGGGTCGACCCGGATCGGCGGCTCCATGAACACCACCGGACCGTTTGACGCGGCCACGAACTTTCCGGTTCCGATCAGCGTCAGAAAACCCGGCACGATCGACTGCTTGAGCGCGAGACTTGGCTGAAAAGCGAGCAGGTTGCCCGAGCGAATGGTCAGGTTGCCGTCCTCGAGGTCGTACGAATTGACGTCGAAGGCCCGGTCGGCGAGGAGCATCTTGCCCGAGCCCTCGGCCACGACCCAGTCGCTCGCGTGCAGAGGCGAATGGAAGGAAGTCCGCACCAGACGGTCCAGCCGCCCGTGCCCGATCCCGTTGAACTCGATCGTCCCGTAGTAGGCGATCATCTTCCCCTTCTGCAGGAACCAGCGGCTCCCGGTCAGCTCCACGCAGAAGGTGTACGCGTTGACGTTGTCGTCGGCCGGCAGCGTCGCCGGGTCGTGGTGCACGGTGCTCACAGCTTCTCCTCCGACGCCTGGACGTACACCGTGCCGCTGCCGCTCAGCTCCAGCTGGAACGCCTCGCCGGAGCCGCGTCCCACCATGTCCCGCCAGCCCAGCGCCGTGGACAGCCGGTTGCGGACGTCGCCGTGATGGGCGACGTAGGCCTGCGGGTCGACGTGCACCGCCCGGTGCGGGGTGACGGGCACCTCGAAGACGCCCCCGTGGGCCATCACCGCCACCGCGCCGTGCCCTCGCAGGGTGGTGGTGAACAGCCCCTGTCCGCTGACCTGGCCGCGCACCATGCCCATGACCCCGCCCTGTGAGCCCAGGAACACCGTCCCCTGCTCCAGGGTGCCCTCGAAGGCGAGGAGGCGGTCGGCCTCGACGTACAGGGTGTCGCCGGAGAGGTGGACGACCTGCACGTGGTGGCCGCCGTGCCCGAAGAACACCGTGCCGCTGCCCTCGACGGTCATCAGCGGGGTGTCCTCGTTCGCCACCCGGCGGCCGATCATCGACATGACGCCGCCCCGGCCGCCGGTCAGGTTCGGGGTGAAGGAGACGTCCCCCTGGTACGCGAGCATCGCGCCGCGCTGGGAGAACAGCCGCTGCCCGGGGGTCACGGTGGCCCGGACCATCTTGGAGTTCACTTCCTCGAAGGCCATGTCACACGTCCCCCGCGATCGTGTTGCGCTCGCTCGGCTGCACGTACACCAGTCCGTCGCCCTCGAAGCGGATCTGGAAGGCCTCGCCGCCGCCCTCGCCGAGCAGCGTGCGGAAGGTCACACCCGACTGGAAGGACTGCCGCAGCTTGCCCTGGTGGGCGACGTACGCCCCAGGGTCGACGGTCAGCGGGTACTGCGCGCTGACCCGCAGCACCACCGCGGGGCCGTCCGACATGATCGCCGCCTGTCCGTGGCCCTCGATCGTCGTGGTGAACAGCCCGTTGCCCTGGGCGGCGCCGCGGGTCCCGGTGAAGCCGGTGCCCGTGCGCAGCCCGGCGTCGGCCGCCAGGAAGTTGCTCGACTCGACGTAGAGCGTGTCGGCCCGGAGCTCCACCAGGGTGATCTCCGAGGCCCGGTCCGCGAACCAGCAGGTCCCCTGCCCCCTCACCTCCATCACCGTCATCTGCTCGCCGGTGAGCCGCCGGGTCACCATGCCCCGGACGCCCTCACCGCCGCCGCTCAGCTTCTTGAAGGCCATCTGCCCGTCGTACGCGACCATCGAGCCGTTCTTCGCCTTCACGGCGTCCCCGGTCATGTCGACGGCGAGCACCTTGCTGCCCTGGAGTCGGAACATCGCCACAAATGAGAACGTAGCCGTCAGAAGGTCCCGGCGACAGGCCCCACGGGGGGACGCCGACCCCCTCACCCGGACGTGCCGCGGGTTTGCCACAATGGACGGGCGCTTGTGAGTGTGTTCACAAACCTGTGAGCGTGTTCACAGCCGGCTCGCGACCGATCCCTCCTTCATCCCCTCTCCCACCGAAGGTGACCCGTGGACCTCAAGACCGCCACCGCCCTCCGCCGCCTCCGCCTGGTCTCGGGCCCCGAGGCGATCTCGTTCCTGCTCCTGCTCGTCTGCTCGGTCCTGAAGCGGACCACGGACTTCAACGCGGTGCCGGTGATGGGCGCGATCCACGGCATCCTCTTCGTGCTGTACGTCCTCTTCTGGGCGGACGCCTGGAACCGCGCCAAGTGGCCCCTCGGCACGGCCGCCCTCTACTTCGTCCTGTCGGTCCTGCCGACCGGCGGCTTCTTCGCCGAGCGCAGGCTGAAGCGCGAGGCCGAGAACGCGGTCATCGCGTCGCGCGCCCGTCAGGAAGGGATCGTGAACGCATGATCGTCGCCTTCTCCGTGACGCCGCTGGGCGTCGGCGAGGACGTCGGGGAGTACGTGGCCGACGCGGTCCGGGTGGTCCGCGAGTCGGGGCTGCCGAACCGCACCGACGCGATGTTCACGTCCGTCGAGGGCGAGTGGGACGAGGTCATGGACGTCGTCCGGCGGGCCGTCGCGGCGGTCGAGGCGCGGGCGCCGAGGGTGTCCCTGGTCCTCAAGGCGGACATCCGCCCGGGCGTGACGGACGGCCTGACCTCCAAGGTCGAGACGGTGGAACGCCACCTCGCCGGATGACGCGGCGGGGCGGCGGTGACCGCTGCGCCGGGCAACGGTGATATCGAAGGGCGAGACGGGGCTGACCGGCATATGACCGGCCGGTAAGGTCTGGTGCCGTGCCGAAGCCCCTCAGCCTCTCCTTCGATCCCATCGCCCGCGCCGACGAACTCTGGAAGCAGCGCTGGGGCGGCGTCCCCTCCATGGCCGCGATCACCTCGATCATGCGCGCGCACCAGATCCTGCTGGGCGAGGTGGACGCGGTGGTCAAGCCCTACGGGCTGACGTTCGCGCGCTACGAGGCGCTGGTGCTGCTCACCTTCTCCAAGTCGGGGGAGCTGCCGATGTCCAAGATCGGCGAACGCCTCATGGTGCATCCCACGTCCGTGACGAACACCGTCGACCGCCTGGTCCGCTCCGGCCTGGTCGACAAGCGCCCCAACCCCAACGACGGCCGCGGCACCCTCGCCAGCATCACCGACAAGGGCCGCGAGGTCGTCGAATCGGCCACCCGCGACCTCATGTCCATGGACTTCGGCCTCGGCGCGTACGACGCCGAGGAGTGCGCAGAGATCTTCGCCATCCTCAGGCCCCTGCGGGTGGCGGCGGGGGACTTCGAGGAGGAGTGACGTCGGTCAGCGCATCACCAGGGATACCCCCTGGAGGTGGATTCTGACCCCTCTGAGCTGCAGAAACGCTTAGTCGCACACTCCCCGCTGGGATTCTGGACACCGGTCGCCGGTCGGGCTGCCGATCTCCGAAGTCGTTCCCAGTGGGGAGTCGTCGTCATGCGTGTACGAATGTTTGTGCGTGGGCTGCTGGCAGCCGGAAGCGCGTTCTCGGCCGCGGCCGTGCTGGCCGTGGGGGCGCCGGGCCAGGCTCACGCCAGTGCCACCGGCAGCACGGCACTGGGCACGTTCGACTACGACCTGCGCGGGGCGGGCGTGCGGGTCCCGGTGGGTTGCTTCCTCACCCATACGATCAAGGGCTCGGGGAAGCGCATCACGTCACAGTTCGCGGGGGTCGACCGCATCGGCCTCGCGTCCACCTTCTCGCAGTTCTGCAACTGGCGGATCGACTTCGGCTACGCGGACACCGACAACAGGACGTACCGGACCTCGCGCGGGGCGACACACCCGGAGTGCAAGGGTGACCCGCTGCGCGAGGTGCCGCCGCAGACCCTGCCGACGTACGGCAAGACGTGCGCGAAGTTCTACGTGAACGGGAAACTGCGCGCCGTGCAGTGCCACTACATCACCAAGTGAGGCGCGGCGGGGCTCCGCGGGCCCGCGTCCAGAGGTCAGGGGCGGGCCGCGGCGGCCGCCGGCCGCGCGCTGTCGACGACGAGCGGTTCGACCTCGCGGGTCACCCGGCGCTCGACGAAGAACGCCGCGGTCGGGATCGTCCCGGCGAGCAGCACCCACAGAAGGCGTCCCACCGGCATCTTCGCCTTGTTGCCGAGGTCGAAGGCGAAGACCAGGTACAGCACGTACAGCCAGCCGTGCGCGATGCCGACCGCTGTGACGAAGCCGTCGAACCCGTTCAGGTCGAGCAGTCGCTTCCCGATCACGCCCAGGGTCAGCAGAACCAGGAGTACGGCGGTCACGTAGGCCATCACCCGGTACCGGGTCAGGACGCTCTTCTTCATGGTGTCGAGCGTAGCGGGTGCCCGGTGATCCCATTTGGGCGCCTCCTGGCCTGCCCCACTGTCATTTACTTGGACGTCCTAGTAAATTCGAAGGTATGGACACTGACGCCATTGAGGAAGGCCGCCGTCGGTGGCAGGCCCGTTATGACGCCGCGCGTAAGCGTGACGCCGACTTCACCACGCTCTCCGGCGATCCCGTGGAGCCGGTGTACGGGCCGCGGGACGGTGACAGGTACGCGGGGTTCGAGCGGATCGGGTGGCCGGGGGAGTTCCCCTTCACCCGGGGGCTGTATCCCACCGGCTACCGCGGGCGTACGTGGACCATCCGGCAGTTCGCCGGGTTCGGGAACGCCGAGCAGACCAACGAGCGGTACAAGATGATCCTGCGGAACGGCGGGGGAGGGCTGTCCGTCGCGTTCGACATGCCGACGCTGATGGGGCGCGACTCCGACGACCCGCGTTCGCTCGGTGAGGTCGGGCACTGCGGGGTCGCGATCGACTCGGCAGCCGACATGGAGGTCCTGTTCAAGGACATCCCGCTGGGGGACGTCACGACGTCCATGACGATCAGCGGGCCCGCCGTGCCCGTGTTCTGCATGTACCTCGTGGCCGCCGAGCGGCAGGGTGTCGACGCGGGCGTGCTCAACGGCACGCTCCAGACCGACATCTTCAAGGAGTACATCGCCCAGAAGGAGTGGCTCTTCCAGCCCGAGCCGCACCTGCGCCTCATCGGCGACCTCATGGAGTACTGCGCGGCGGGCATTCCGGCCTACAAGCCGCTGTCCGTCTCCGGGTACCACATCCGTGAGGCCGGGGCCACGGCCGCTCAGGAGCTGGCCTACACGCTCGCCGACGGCTTCGGGTACGTCGAGCTGGGGCTCAGCCGCGGGCTGGACGTCGACGTCTTCGCGCCCGGGCTGTCCTTCTTCTTCGACGCGCACGTCGACTTCTTCGAGGAGATCGCCAAGTTCCGCGCGGCCCGGCGGATCTGGGCGCGCTGGATGCGGGACGTGTACGGGGCGAGGAGCGAGAAGGCACAGTGGCTGCGGTTCCACACGCAGACCGCCGGTGTCTCGCTGACCGCGCAGCAGCCGTACAACAACGTGGTGCGTACGGCCGTGGAGGCGCTGGCCGCCGTGCTCGGCGGGACCAACTCCCTGCACACCAACGCGCTCGACGAGACGCTGGCGCTGCCGAGCGAGCAGGCCGCGGAGATCGCGCTGCGGACGCAGCAGGTCCTGATGGAGGAGACCGGCGTCGCCAACGTCGCCGATCCGCTGGGTGGTTCCTGGTTCGTCGAGCAGCTGACCGACCGCATCGAGGCCGACGCCGAGAAGATCTTCGAGCAGATCAAGGAGCGCGGGCTGCGGGCGCACCCGGACGGGCAGCACCCGATCGGGCCGATCACCTCCGGGATCCTGCGGGGCATCGAGGACGGGTGGTTCACCGGCGAGATCGCCGAGTCCGCCTTCCGGTACCAGCAGGCGCTGGAGAAGGACGACAAGAAGGTCGTCGGCGTCAATGTGCACACCGGCTCCGTCACCGGGGACCTGGAGATCCTGCGGGTCAGCCACGAGGTGGAGCGGGAGCAGGTGCGGGTGCTGGGCGAGCGGAAGGCCGCCCGCGACGACGCGGCGGTGCGCTCCGCGCTGGACGCGATGCTGGGTGCGGCGCGGTCCGGCGGGAACATGATCGAGCCGATGCTGGACGCGGTGCGGGCCGAGGCGACGCTCGGGGAGATCTGCGGGGTGCTGCGCGACGAGTGGGGGGTGTACACGGAACCGGCGGGGTTCTAGCGCGCCGTCGGCCGGTGCGGGCGCACCCAGGGGGCTCCGCCCGGCCCCCTGGGTCCCAGCGCCCTGGGTTCCCGCCCACTGGACCCCCCGTCTACGCCCACCCACCACCCGACTCGGCCGGCCGGGAGGTGAGCCCCCACAGCAGTACCTGCGTGAAGTCCCGGACCCACACGCCGTCCGCCGGTTCCGCACTGACCAGGGTGCGGTGGACCACCGCGCCCGCCACCACGTCGAAGATGAGGTCCGCCGTGCGGACGGCCTCGGCCGGGTCCTCCTCGGCCGGAAGCTCGCCGCGCGCCTGGGCGCGGGCCCTGCCCTCCAGGACCAGGCGCTTCTGCCGGTCGACGATGGAGGCGCGGATGCGCTCGCGCAGCGCGTCGTCCCGGGTGGACTCGGCGACCACCGCCATCAGGCCGCTCTTGGCCTCCGGCCGCGCCAGGATCGCCGCGAACTGCAGCACCACGCCCTCGATGTCGGCGGCCAGGCAGCCCCGGTCGGGCAGTTCGAGTTCGTCGAAGAGCTCCGCCACCGCGTCCACGACCAGTTCGTTCTTGCCCGCCCAGCGGCGGTAGAGGGTCGTCTTCGCAACCCCGGCCCGCGTCGCCACGTCTCCCAGGGTGAGCTTCGACCAGCCGAGGTCGACCAGGGCCGCCCGCGTCGCGGCCAGGATCGCGGTGTCCGCGGCGGCGCTGCGCGGGCGCCCGGTGCGGCCGGCGGGGGTGCTGCTCTGCATGCCCCGACCATAACCGGCGCGTTTGTGCCGGCCGGCCGTGAGGGAGATCACCGGGGCGGGGTGTTCCGACGGCCCGTCATGGCATTACGCTACGACTCGTAGCGAAAGCACGGGTGGGACCGTGCCCGAGCGACGACCACGGGCGCAGGGTGGGGACCCGGCGCCGCACGGCCCGTGCCGACGGCACACATCAGGGCGGCCTTTCACACCGCTTTTCACACACGCGCGCAGACAGGGGAGGATAGACCCATGCAGCCACGGAACATGTCCATGAGCGGGGTCGTCGACCTCGCCGCGGTGAAGGCGGCCCAGGAGGCCAAGGCCAAGGCGGAGCAGGCGCGCGCCGAGGCCGCCCGGAACGGCGGAGCGGGGGGCGTCTCCCCCGCCGATCTCGTGATCGACGTCGACGAGGCCCGCTTCGAGAGCGACGTCCTGCAGCGGTCCACCGAGGTCCCGGTCGTCATCGACTTCTGGGCCGAGTGGTGCGAGCCCTGCAAACAGCTGAGCCCCGTCCTGGAGCGGCTCGCCGTCGAGTACAACGGGCGCTTCCTCCTCGCCAAGATCGACGTCGACGCCAACCAGATGCTGATGCAGCAGTTCGGCGTGCAGGGCATCCCGGCCGTGTTCGCGGTCGTGGCCGGACAGGCGCTGCCCCTCTTCCAGGGCGCCGCCGGCGAGGCGCAGATCCGCCAGACCCTGGACCAGCTGGTGCAGGTCGCCGAGCAGCGCTTCGGTCTGACCGGCCTCGTCGTCGACCCCGAGGCGGAGCCCGGCGCGGACCGGGGTGCCGCCGAGCGTCCGGCCGGGCCGCACGACGCGGCGCTCGAGGCCGCCGTGCAGGCGCTGGACGCCGGCGACCTGGCCGGCGCCGTCCGCGCGTACAAGAACGTGCTCAGCGACGACCCGGGCAACACCGAGGCCAGACTCGGCCTCGCCCAGGCCGAGTTGCTCCAGCGCGTGCAGGACGCCGACCCGCAGCGGGTCCGTCAGGACGCGGCCGACAAGCCGGACGACGCACAGGCGCAGATCGCCGCCGCCGACCTGGACCTCGTGGGCGGGCACGTGGAGGACGCCTTCGGCCGGCTCATCGACACGGTGCGCCGCACGGCCGGGGACGACCGGGACGCCGTACGGGTGCGGCTGCTCGAGCTGTTCGAGGTCGTCGGCGCCGACGACCCGCGGGTGACCGCGGCGCGCAGGGCGCTCGCCCGCGCCCTGTTCTAGGGAGCCTCCCGAGGGCCCTTCGCCGGTCGGTCACCGACCGTCCGGCCGGGTGATGCCCGAGTGAGGGAACTGTCGACGCGACGTCAGTGCGGCCGCGCTTTACCAAATCTTGGTAATCGCGGCCGCTGTTACTGGCAGTAAGTCAGAGGCGTCGTTCTGTCGGGTTCTGTCCAGCGATCAATAGTTTTGTTCCGCCCCTATGACGCACCCAGCGTCGCCGTCCGGGACCGGTGTGTCGTCCCATGGTTATCCGGCCGTTACTAGCGAGTAACGAACCCCCTTGTGTCTGCGGCGAGAATGCACCACGATCGGCGACGCTCGGTCCATTCCCGTACCCCGAAAGCCAATCGGGTCGCGGGGGTTCCTGGGTCCCCACCGAGCAGAGCCGGCGGCAGTGGCCGGCTCTTGGGCAGGGGGGTCTTCACCCACCCGGTGAAGCCTGTCCAGCAGGGTTGTGCGTGATGCGTGTCAGGCGCGACCAGTGGTTGTCGCTCGGGGGTGATCGCCGGTGATTCGGGCGCGTTGTACGTGCCGCCGAGCTCAGGCGCTCTCCTTCCCGAGGACGTAGCACTTCTCCCATCCCTGCCAGGCCGAGCCGCCGATCCGGGGGCGGGCCGAGGCCAGGAGATGTACGTCCGAGAAGGAGGAAATATGGAGTCCCAGGTGCGTGGCGGGACCAGATGGAAGCGGTTCGCCGTCGTCATGGTGCCGAGCGTGGCCGCGACGGCCGCGATAGGCGTGGCGCTGGCGCAGGGAGCGCTGGCCGCGTCGTTCAGCGTCTCCGGCCAGTCGTTCAAGGTGACGGCTGAGCAGCTCGACGGTACGGGCTTCGTCCAGTACGGCGCGATCGACTCGGGCTACACGCTCGACGGGCAGAAGACGGCTCACCCCGTCGCCGTCTCGGCGTTCAAGTCCGCGTCCATCAAGGGCATGTGCCAGTCCGTGGTCACCCCGGACATCCCGCTCATCGGCTCGGTCAGCCTCATGCTGAAGGCCGGCGGCGGCGGCAAGGCGGTCGAGGCCGAGAACCTGTACATCGACGTCGAGCAGCTCGAGGCCGATGCCACGTTCCGCGGCATCGACATCGGCGTCGCGGCCAAGGACGCCGCCAAGGGTCCGGGCATCAAGAAGGGCGACACCGCGAACCCCTACGGGTTCTCGCAGCAGGCCGACTCGGTCACGCTGACCGGGGTGAAGCAGACGGCGTGGGCGACCACGGCCGGAACCTTCAAGCTCAGCGGTCTGAAGATGTCGCTGTCCAAGGGTGTCAAGGAGTGCTACTAAGCACTCGCTGACGGGCGGGGGAGCCAGTGGCGCCCCCGCCCGTCCACTCTCCGGCCGCGCCTTCACGCACGGCCCACGTCTCCACCACAGCAAAGCCGTACCAGGGAGCTGTTTTCCATGAGCGCCGAGACTCCTGCCGCCACCGGCCAGTTCACCCGCCGCAGGCTGCAGTTCCGTGCCTGGCGAGGCGCGCGGCCGTTCTGGGCCGGTCTGTTCGTCGCCCTCGGCGGACTCCCCATCGCCTACTTCCCGTACGCGAACCTCCAGATCGGTCACCTGACGCTGGCGATGGCCACCACCGCGGGCGCCGGGTCCCTGATCATCGGCGTGCTGCTGATCGTCCTGGGCGTCAGCCTCTGGTTCCAGAAGCACGTCCGGGTCTTCGCGGGCGTGGCGGCGATCCTGCTGGCGCTGGTGTCCATCCCGGTGTCCAACCTCGGCGGTTTCCTCATCGGCTTCCTCCTCGCGCTGACCGGCGGGGCGATGGCCGTGTCGTGGGTGCCGGGGCAGCCGCCGCAGGCCGAGCCGCCGGTGGAGGGCAAGGGAACGGGCGACGCGCCCGAGGGCGCGCTCCCCGCGGCCCCGGTGCCCGATGCCACGGTGCCGCAGCCGCGGGACGGTGTGGAAGGTGGGGGTCCCTCCCCGGCCGTTCAGGCACTGGAGGAGAACGATCTGTCAGGAACGAGCCCGGCCAACGGGGCGAACGGGAGGCACAGTGCCGGCTGACGAGGTGACCCGCGGGACTGACGTGGAGTCGTTCCGTGTGAGAACCGGGCCGCGCCACGCGGCACCCAAGAAGCCGTTGTTCACCAGGTTCCACATGCCGGCCGGCAAGGCGATAGCCCTGGCGGCGATGCCCACGGCGGTCCTCATGGGGATGGGGTTCACGCCGACGCTGGCCCTCGCCGACGGCAACGACGCGGCGCCGCCGTCCAACAGCCTGACGGCCGACGAGTACAAGGACTGCGTGGCGGCCATCGAGGACGCCGAGAAGGGTCCGTCGGAGTCCCCCACGCCCTCGCCCTCGGCGACCGACGAGGCGGACGACGAGAAGGCCGGTGACAAGGCCGACGACACGTCGGACGACGCCGAGCCGGAGCCTTCGGCCTCCGGTGCCGCGGACAAGGACGGCGACAAGGGCGCCGGTTCGACCTCTTCGCCGGATTCAGGTTCCGACGACAAGGCCGAGCCCGCCGCCACCGCGTCGCCCGAGGCACAGAGCCAGGAGAAGGCGTCCGAGACCCCGTCACCCTCGCCGTCCGAGAGCGAGAGCGGCGGCGTGCTCAAGGACCTCGGCGACGCCCTCGGGAACATCTTCACCGGCGGCAAGGCCGAGGAGAGCCCGAGCCCCACGCCCACCCCCTCGGCGTCCGCGAACGCCGGCGAGGGTGCCGTGCAGGGCGCCGTCGACGACGCCACCGACACCGTGAAGGACACGGCCGACAAGGCCGGCGACACGGTGAAGGACACCGCGAAGGACGTCACCGACGCGGCGTCGGGGGCGGCCGAGGACACCGGCAAGACGGTGGACAAGGCCGTGGAGGACGCGACGGAGGCCGCCGGGGACGCGACCGACGCCTCACCCACCCCCGAGGCATCCGAGAGCGCCGGCACGGACGTGGACGACTGTCCGGTCGCCACGGACGCGCAGGGCGGCGTCGACAACAAGGTGCCGCTGCCGGACGACCCCTGGTACCTGAACGCGAGCTCGCTGCTGCTCAAGGGCGCCTCGTACAAGGGCATCGTGGAGGTCAGGACGGCCAACGGCACCACCAAGAAGGTGCTCAAGTACGTCGTCTCGAACGGCACCGACATCGGCGACCTGCACCAGACGGTGAAGGACGACCAGTCCGGCAAGACCTACCACGTGCAGGCGGCCAAGGGCTCGACGTCCACGATCCGCGACGGCGAGACCGTGATGTACACGGAGAGCATCTCGGGCAACCTGCTCGGGCTGATCCCGATCACCTTCGACCCGGAGAACCCCCCGCCGCTGGACATCCCGCTGATCTACTTCACGAACGTGACGGTCGTCCAGGCCGGCCAGTTCGGCGGCACCCTGCACGTTCCCGGGCTGCACCAGTTCACGACCTGAGCACACCCCACGAGCCCTTCCGGGAGCCGCGCGACAGCGAGGGCGCCCCCTGACCGCAGGGGGCGCCCTCGTCGTGCTCCGCGGGCGGCGTCAGGCGCGGCGCGACTCGCCGAGGTGGTGCACGCGGACCATGTTGGTGGTGCCGGGCACGCCGGGGGGCGAACCGGCGGTGATCACGACGATGTCGCCGTCGTTGAAGCGGCTCAGCTTCACCATCTCCTGGTCCACCAGCTCGACCATCTCGTCCGTGCTGTTGACGAACGGCACCACGTGCGGCTCCACGCCCCAGCTGAGCGCCAGCTGGTTGCTGGTGGACGCGTCGGTGGTGAAGGCGAGGATGGGCTGGGCCGCGCGGTAGCGGGACAGGCGGCGCGCGGTGTCGCCGGACTGGGTGAAGGCCACCAGGCCCTTGCCGCCGAGGAAGTCGGCGATCTCGGCGGCGGCACGGGCCACCGAACCGCCCTGCGTGCGCGGCTTCTTGCCCGGCACCAGCGGCTGGAGGCCCTTGGAGAGCAGTTCCTGCTCGGCCGCCGTGACGATCTTCGACATCGTCTTCACGGTCTCGATCGGATACGCGCCCACGGAGGACTCCGCCGACAGCATGACCGCGTCCGCGCCGTCCAGGATCGCGTTGGCCACGTCGGAGGCCTCGGCGCGGGTCGGACGGGAGTTGGTGATCATCGACTCCATCATCTGGGTCGCCACGATCACCGGCTTGGCGTTGCGCCGGCACAGCTCGATCAGGCGCTTCTGCACCATGGGGACCTTCTCGAGCGGGTACTCGACGGCCAGGTCGCCGCGGGCGACCATCACGCCGTCGAACGCCATCACGACGTCCTCCATGTTGTCGACCGCCTGCGGCTTCTCCACCTTGGCGATCACCGGGACGCGGCGGCCCTCCTCGTCCATGACGCGGTGGACGTCGGCGACGTCCTTGGCGTTGCGGACGAAGGAGAGGGCGACCAGGTCGCAGCCCATGCGCAGCGCGAAGCGGAGGTCCTCGACGTCCTTCTCGGACAGCGCGGGGACGTTGACCGCGGCGCCGGGCAGGTTGATGCCCTTGTGGTCGGAGATGACGCCGCCCTCGATGACGATCGTCTTCACCCGGGGGCCGTCGACCTCGGTGACCTTCAGCTCGACGTTGCCGTCGTTGATGAGCACCTGGTCGCCCTTGGTGACGTCGCCGGGCAGGCCCTTGTACGTCGTGCCGCAGATCGTCCGGTCGCCCGGCACGTCCTCGGTGGTGATGGTGAACTCGTCACCGCGCACCAGCTCGACGGGGCCCTCGGCGAAGGTCTCCAGGCGGATCTTGGGGCCCTGCAGGTCGGCGAGGACGCCGATGGCCCTGCCGGTCTCCTTGGCGGCGGCCCGGACGCGGTCGTAACGCCCCTGGTGCTCGGCGTGGGTGCCGTGGCTGAAGTTGAAGCGGGCCACGTTCATGCCGGCTTCGATCAGCGCGACGAGCTGCTCGTGGGAGTCGACCGCGGGGCCGAGAGTACAGACGATTTTCGAACGGCGCATGGGGCGATCCTATCGGTTTGTTTCGCTGCGGAATATTCCGTCTGGCGGAAAATACAAAAGGGCGGGATGCCGCTCAGGTGAGATTCCCTGAACCAATTACCAGCGCGTAGGTTTGTGTCGCGATCTCCATTTCCTCGTCGGTCGGCACCACGGCCACCGCCACCCGCGCGGACGCCGGCGAGATCAGCCGCGCCCCGTCGCCGCGCACGGCGTTCAGCTCCGGGTTCACCGCCAGGCCCAGACCCTCCAGGCCCGCCACGGCAGCTTCCCGCACCGGCGCCGCGTTCTCCCCGACCCCGGCCGTGAAGGCGACCGCGTCCACCCGTCCGAGCACGGCGTAATAGGCGCCGATGTACTTCTTCAGCCGGTGAATGTAGATGTCGAAGGCGAGCCGCGCCCGCTCGTCGCCCTCGTCCACCCGGCGGCGGATCTCCCGCATGTCGTTGTCGCCGCACAGCCCGAACAGACCGCTCCTCTTGTTGAGGAAAGTGTCGATCTCGTCCGTGGACATTCCGCCGACGCGCTCCAAATGGAAGATGACCGCCGGATCGAGGTCTCCCGACCGCGTACCCATCACCAGCCCCTCCAAGGGCGTCAGTCCCATGGAGGTGTCCACGCACCGGCCGCCCTCGACCGCCGAGGCCGAGGCGCCGTTGCCCAGGTGGAGCACGATGACGTTGACCTCCGCCGGTTCCTTGCCCAGCAGCCGCGCGGTCTCGCGGGAGACGTACGCGTGCGAGGTGCCGTGGAAGCCGTAGCGGCGGATGCGGTACCGGTCGGCGATCTTCGGGTCGATCGCGTAGCGCGCCGCGGACTCCGGCATCGTGGTGTGGAACGCCGTGTCGAAGACCGCCACCTGGGGCAGGTCGGGGCGGAGCGCCTGCGCGGTGCGGATGCCGGTCAGATTGGCCGGGTTGTGCAGCGGCGCCACGGGGATCAGCCGCTCGATCTCCGTCAGCACGGAGTCGTCGATGAGGGTGGGCTCGGTGAAGAACATGCCGCCGTGCACCACCCGGTGCCCGATCGCGGCCAGCTCCGGCGACTCCAGGCCGAGACCGTCCCGGGACAGCTCCTCGGCGACCGCCTTCAGGGCGGCCTCGTGGTCGGCGATCGGACCGTTCTGCTCCCGGGTGCCGCCGTCGGCCACGAGGGTGTGCCTCAGCCGGGAGGTCTGCTCGCCGATGCGCTCGACCAGACCCACCGCCAGCCGGCTGCCGTCCCGCATGTCCAGCAGCTGGTACTTGACCGACGACGAGCCGGAGTTGAGGACGAGGACGCGGGTGGGGGAACTCACTGGTCGGCAGCCTTCTCGGTCGGGGTCTGGGCCTGGATCGCCGTGATGGCGACGGTGTTGACGATGTCCTGGACGAGCGCGCCCCGGGACAGGTCGTTGACCGGCTTGCGCAGGCCCTGAAGGACCGGACCGACGGCGATGGCGCCGGCCGAGCGCTGCACGGCCTTGTACGTGTTGTTGCCGGTGTTCAGGTCGGGGAAGATCAGCACGCTGGCCTGCCCGGCGACCTCGGAGCCGGGCAGCTTGGTCGCGGCCACCGACGGCTCGACCGCGGCGTCGTACTGGATCGGCCCCTCCACCCGGAGGTCGGGGCGGCGCGAGCGGACCAGCTCGGTCGCCTGGCGCACCTTGTCGACGTCCGCGCCGGAACCGGACGTGCCGGTCGAGTACGACAGCATCGCGATCCGCGGATCCACGCCGAACCGCGCCGCCGTGGACGCCGACTGCGTCGCGATGTCGGCGAGCTGCTCGGCGTCCGGGTCCGGGTTCACCGCGCAGTCGCCGTAGACGAGGACCTTGTCGGCCAGGCACATGAAGAAGACGGAGGAGACGATCGACGCCTCCGGCTTGGTCTTGATGATCTCGAACGCCGGACGGATGGTCGCCGCCGTCGAGTGCACCGACCCCGACACCATGCCGTCGGCCAGCCCCTCCTGCACCATCAGCGTGCCGAAGTAGTTGACGTCCGAGACGACGTCGTACGCCAGCTCCACGGTGACGCCCTTGTGGGCGCGCAGGGCCGCGTACTTCTCGGCGAAGGAGTCGCGCAGCTCGGACACCGCCGGGTCGATCAGCTGGGCGGCGCCGAGGTCGATGCCGAGATCGGCGGCCTTCTTGCGGATCTGCTCGACGGGGCCGAGCAGCGTCAGCTCGCACACGCCCCGGCGCAGCAGCACCTCCGCCGCGTGCAGCACCCGCGCCTCGGTGCCCTCGGGCAGCACCACCCGGCGCAGGTCGGAGCGGGCCTGCTCCAGCAGCTGGTGCTCGAACATCATCGGGGTGACGCGGTCGCTGCTCGGCGCGGAGACCCGCTTGCTGAGATCGGCGGTGTCGACGTACCGCTCGAAGAGGCCGAGGGCGGTCTCCGCCTTGCGCGGGGTGGCCGCGTTCAGCTTGCCCTCCAGGGAGAAGAGCTGCTCGGCGGTGGGGAAGCTGTTGCCGGTCACCGACAGCACCGGCGTGCCCGGGGCGAGCCGGTCGGCGAGGGTGAGGATGCCCTCGCCGGGCACCTCGTTCAGGGTCAGCAGCACGCCGGCTATCGGCGGCGTGCCGGCGCTGTGCGCGGCCAGGGTGCCGATCACCAGGTCGGCGCGGTCGCCGGGGGTGATCAGCAGACAGCCCGGGGTCAGCGCGGCCAGCAGGTTGGGCAGCATGGCCCCGCCGAAGACGAAGTCCAGCGCGTCGCGGGCGAGACCCGAGTCGTCCCCGAGGATCACCTGGGCGCCGAGGGCGTGGGCGATCTGGGAGACGGTCGGCGCCGACAGCGCGGGCTCGTCGGGCACCACCCAGCACGGCACCGGCAGCCGGCCGGCGAGCCGCTGGGCGATCTCGTCCCGGTCCTCGCGGGCGACCCGGTTGCTCACCATGGCGAGGACGTCGCAGCCCAGCCCGTCATAGGCGCGGAAGGCGTTGACCGTCTCGGCGAGCACCGACTCGGCGGCCTGCTTGCGGCCGCCCACGACCGGGAGCACCGAGGCGCCGAACTCGTTGGCGAGCCGCGCGTTCAGCGACAGTTCGTCCGGGAGCTGGGTGGCGGCGAAGTCGGTGCCGAGCACCAGCACGACGTCGTAGTCCCGGGCGACCAGGTGGAACCGGTCGACCAGCGCGGACACCAGCTCGTCCGTGCCCTGTTCGGCCTGGAGCGCGGACGCCTCCCGGTAGTCGAGGCCGTAGACCGTCGCGGGGTCCTGCGAGAGCCGGTAGCGGGCGCGCAGCAGCTCGAAGAGCCGGTCCGGCCCGTCGTGGACCAGGGGACGGAAGACGCCGACCCGGTCGACCTGCCGGGTCAACAGCTCCATGACCCCCAGCTCGACGACCTGGCGGCCGTCGCCGCGGTCGATACCGGTCACGTACACGCTGCGCGTCACGCGTGCTCTCCGTTTCGTCTCGGGAAAGGTGTCCTGGTGGCGGCTGCCCTGACGGCGTCAAAAATCGCCCACGGGGGTGAGCGGAACCCTCTTGACAATACCTCTCTCAATAGATAAGGCGCCCGTCAGTGAGGGGTGCTCGGGGGCCGCTATGGTGCCGACCGTACGGAAGCGGCATCCCCCTGGGGGACGTGAAAGAATCGGACGTGGCTCACCGGTGTCCACAGCGAGCAGGAGACACAGCACGATGCGTATCGGAGTTCTCACCGCAGGCGGCGACTGCCCCGGCCTGAACGCAGTGATCCGGTCGGTCGTGCACCGAGCGGTCGACAACTACGGCGACGAGGTCATCGGCTTCGAGGACGGCTACGCGGGGCTCCTGGACGGCCGTTACCGCGCCCTCGACCTCAACGCGGTCAGCGGCATCCTGGCCCGCGGCGGCACCATCCTCGGCTCCTCCCGGCTGGAGCGCGACCGGCTCCGCGAGGCCTGCGAGAACGCCGGCGACATGATCCAGAACTTCGGCATCGACGCGCTGATCCCGATCGGCGGCGAGGGCACGCTGACGGCGGCCCGGATGCTGTCCGACGCCGGTCTGCCGGTGGTCGGCGTGCCCAAGACCATCGACAACGACATCTCCTCCACCGACCGCACCTTCGGCTTCGACACGGCCGTCGGCGTGGCCACGGAGGCGATGGACCGCCTCAAGACCACCGCCGAGTCGCACCAGCGCGTGATGGTCGTCGAGGTCATGGGCCGGCACGCCGGCTGGATCGCCCTGGAGTCCGGCATGGCCGCCGGCGCCCACGGCATCTGCCTGCCCGAGCGCCCCTTCGACCCCGCCGACCTGGTCAAGATGGTCGAGGCACGCTTCGCCCGCGGCAAGAAGTTCGCCGTCGTCTGCGTCGCCGAGGGCGCCCACCCCGTCGAGGGATCGATGGACTACGGCAAGGGCGCGATCGACAAGTTCGGCCACGAGCGCTTCCAGGGCATCGGCACGGCACTGGCGTACGAGCTGGAGCGCCGGCTCGGCAAGGAGGCCAAGCCGGTCATCCTCGGCCACGTCCAGCGCGGCGGCACCCCCACCGCGTACGACCGGGTGCTCGCCACCCGCTTCGGCTGGCACGCCGTGGAGGCCGCGCACCGGGGCGAGTTCGGCCGGATGACGGCGCTGCGCGGCACGGACATCGTCATGGTGCCGCTGGCCGAGGCCGTGACCGAGCTGAAGACGGTGCCGAAGGACCGCATGGACGAGGCCGAGTCGGTCTTCTAGCGGCCGGGCCGTCCGGCCGACGCCGACCGGGCCGGGGCCCGTCAGTCCCGGTCCGCCGCCACCGCCGCGGTGAAGCGCGCCGCCAGCGCCGCCGCCGAGGCCCGCAGTTCCTCCCCGCCCTCGACGCGGAAGGCGAACGGCATCCGCGCCAGCCACTCCTGCGCGTACATGTCCGGGTTGCGGGTGCTGCCGGTCAGCACGCACCCGTCCCCCAGGGGCTCGAGCCGTCCCATGGGCGGCCGGATCCACGGCGCCACCTCGCCCATCGGGGCGTCGAACACCACGCGGGTGGCGAACGCCCAGCCCAGCCCCAGGTGCTCCTCCAGCACCGCCACCGGATCCAGGTCCTCGGGCGGTGCGAAGGCGCGCCCGGTCGACCGGGCCGCGCGGATCCGGTCGATCCGGTAGGTGCGGACCGCCTCGGCGCGCAGCGAGCGGCACAGCAGATACCAGCGTCCGTGGCGGACGACGAGCGACCAGGGCTCCACCTCGGTCTCCCGCTCGTCGCCGGCCTCGCTGCGGTACGTGACCAGCACGCGGTGCCGGGCCGCGACGGCGTCGACGAGGCCGCTGGTGACGGCCGGGTCGGGGCGGACCGCGTACGGGTCGGGCGCGGCCGACGCGTACTCCCGCAGCAGCGCCGCCTGCCGGCCGATGCTCTCCGGCAGCGCCTTGACGACCTTGCCCAGGGCCGTGCCGAGCGGGTCGTCGGCATCGGCCGCGGCCGGCTGGCCGCCGAGCACCGCCGTCACCAGGCCCACCGCCTCGGCCTGCGTGAAGTGCACGGGCGGCAGCCGCGTCCCCCGCCCCAGCCGGTAGCCGCCGTGCGGCCCCCGGGCCGACTGCACGGGGATGCCGGCCTCCCTGAGGATCTCGACGTACCGGCGCGCGGCCCGCTCGGTGACGCCCAGCCGCCCGGCGAGGTCCCCGGCCGTCGTTCCCGGGCGGGCCTGGAGGATCTCCAGGGTCCGCAGCGCTCGCGCGGTGGGGCTGAGGTCGTTCGGCACGGGCACAGGCTAGCCGGGCCGGCACATCGGTGGTCGCCGGACGTACCGGCAGCGGATCGTCCGGATCCCCTCCTACGGTGAACTCTGCCGCGGGGGAGACCCCGTGGTGCACGTGGGAGAACACCCGAGGAAGGGAACACCGACCATGGACATCCTGCTCGTCGGCGGCCTGTGGCTGAACGGGTCCGTGTGGGACCGCGTCGCGTCCGAGCTGGAACCGCTCGGCCACCGCCCGGTGCCGCTGACCCTCCCGGGCCAGGGCGACGGCGCCGTGTCCGCGACGCTCGACGACCAGGTGGCGACGGTGCTCGCCGCGGTCGACGCCGCGCCCGGCAAGTGCCTGGTGGCGGGGCACTCCGCCGCCTGCACGCTGGCCTGGCTGGCCGCCGACCGCCGCCCGGAGCGGGTGGCGAGGACCGCCCTCATCGGCGGCTACCCGATGGCCGACGGACAGCCGTACGCAGACTTCTTCGAGGTGCGCGACGGTGTCATGCCGTTCCCCGGCTGGGGCCCCTTCGACGGTCCGGACGCCGCCGACCTCGACGAGGAGGCCCGACGGGAGTTCGCGGCCGCCGCCGTTCCGGTGCCCGAGGGGGTGGCCCGGGGTGTGGTGCGGCTCACGGACGAGCGGCGGCTCGAGATCCCGGTCCTGGTCGTGTGCCCGGAGTTCACGCCCGCGCAGGCCCGGGAGTGGATCGCCGCCGGCGACGTCCCGGAGCTCGCGCGGGCCGAACGGATCGACTTCGCCGACATCGACTCGGGCCACTGGCCCATGGTCACCAGGCCCGCCGAGCTCGCCCGGATCCTGGCCGCCGCCGCCGACGACGCGGGCTGACCGGCCGGGCCTCACCGGGTGTGCTTGCGGACCACCGTCCAGAAGTGCTCCACGATCCGGCCGAGGTAGTCGCGCCCGGCCGCACTCGAGTCGCCGCTGCCGCCGCCCCAGCTGAGGGTGGTGACCATGTGCCCCTGGTAGTCCTGGTGCAGCTCCTGGAGCACCTCCTCCAGGATCCGCCGGTCCAGCGGGGCGATCTTGGCGACCGGGCGGACGTACCCCTGCCAGCGGGTGTTCACCGCGCTGCGCAGCAGGTCCCCCAGTTTCCCGTCGCGTCCCGTGACGGTCACGAAGTCGGGCAGTTCGAGACCGAGCACCTCGGCGAGGGCGGAGGACTGGCGGTCGGTGCCGCGCCAGTCCTCCTTCTCCTCCATCGTCAGATAGGCGTCCAGCCCGAGCCCGACGGCGCGCGCCACGTCCTCCGGTGCGAGCCCGCGGGCGATGCGGTGCTCGCGCAGGGTCTGCGGGCGGCCGATGAGCTCACCGGGGGAGCACCACAGCACGCCGGCGAGGGCCGTGAGCTCGGGGTTGCCGGGGGAGGCGAGCCCTCGTTCCCAGGCGACGACGAGGTCCGGGGTGACGTACGGCAGCCCGTACGACACCCGCATGCCGTGGGCGACGTGCTCGGGCCCCATGCCGAGGGCGGCGCGGAGGCGGCGGGCGGCGAGGGCGTTGAACGGGGGCCCCGGCTGGTTCGGGTGAGGTGAGGGTCGGCGCACGGCCCACACCGTAGGGGGCACCGGGCGGCTTGACTACGGGCTGTTCACCCAGCGATACGGATTGTACGAACCTACGGGCGTGAGGAGCACCCTCAGGTCATCCCTTGACCGCCCCGCCCAGCGCGAAGCCGCCGCCCAGCCGCCGGGAGACCAGCACGTACAGCAGGATCACCGGCGTCGAGTAGATGATCGAGAACGCCGCCAGCTGCCCGTACGCCACCATGCCCCGGTTGCCGAAGAAGTCGTTGATGCTGACCGACGCGGGCATCTGGTCGGGGGTGAGCAGCAGCATGAAGGGGACGAAGAAGTTCCCCCACATCATCACGAACGAGAACACCGTCACCACCGCCACTCCCGGCCCCATCAGCGGCAGCACGATCCGCAGCAGCGACTGGAAGGACGACGCCCCGTCCGTCCACGCCGCCTCCTCCAGCTCCTTGGGCACGCCGTCCATGAAGTTCTTCATCAGCCAGATGGCGAACGGCAGTTGGGAGGCGGCGAAGAAGAAGACCGTCCCCTGTGTGGTGTCGATCAGATTGACCCGTACGAACAGGGCGTAGACCGGCACCATGATCGCGGTGATGGGGAGGCTGGTCGCGAAGAGCACCGTCAGCAGGAACGGGCGGTTCAGCCGCGACGGGAAACGGGAGAGCGGATACGCCGCGAGCGCCGCGCACGCCACCGTCAGCAGGGTCGCGCCGCCGCACAGGACCAGGCTGTTGAGCAGCGGGGTGAAGGTGATCTCCGGAGTGAGGATCGCGTCGAAGTTCTCCAGCGTCACCCCGTCGGGCACCTTCACCCGCAGCCCGGCGTGCGGGTCCACGGCGGACAGCACCACCCAGGCCAGCGGCAGCACGAAGGCCGCGGCGGCCACCAGCAGACCGGCGTCGGCGGCCGTCCGGCGCCGGTCGCGCCGCGGGGAGCGCGCGTGAGCCATCTCAGACCTCCGTCCGCAGCAGGCGCAGGTACACGACCGAGAACAGCGAGCCGATCAGCAACAGCAGCAGCGCCACCGCCGTGCCGTAGCCGATCAGGCTGTTCTGGAAGGCCTGTTCGTACATGAACAGCGGCAGCGTCTGGCTCTTGCCGCTCGGCCCGCCCCGCGTCATCACCCAGATCAGCCCGAACACCGAAAGGGTCTGGAGGGTGTTGAGCATGAGGTTGGTGCCGATGGAGCGGCGGATCATCGGCAGCGTGATGTGCCACATCCGGCGCCAGCCACCGGCGCCGTCCACCTCGGCGGCCTCCGTGATCTCCTTGGGGATCTCGTTCAGCGCGGCCGAGTACACCAGCATCGAGAACGCCGTGCCCCGCCAGACGTTGGCGAAGGACACCGCCAGGATCGGCAGCGTGAACAGCCAGTTCTGGGTGGGCAGACGGAGCCATTCCAGGACGGCGTTGAGGGTGCCCTCGCGGCGGAAGAAGGCGTAGAGCAGGAAGCCCGCCACCACCTCCGGCAGCACCCACGCCGTGACGACGATGCCACCGGTGAGCGTGCGGACCGGCTTCGAGGCCCGCTGCATCAGCGCGGCCAGCGCCAGACCCAGGGTGTTCTGCCCGATCAGCGACGAGAGCACCGTGAACACCAGCGTCAGCCACACCGCGTTGAGGAACGCCTCGTCCCGGAAGGCGCGGGTGAAGTTGTCGAAGCCGACGAAGGACTCCTCGGCCTGCCCGGTCAGCTGGAGGTCGGTGAAGGCGATGACGACGCAGTAGACGATCGGGCCGGCGAGGAAGAGCAGCAGCAGGACGACCGCGGGGGAGACCGGCAGGGCGCGGACGAGGGACCGCCGGACGGTGCCGGTACGCCCGCCGGGAGCGGCCGGGGCGGTCTTCCGCACCTCCGGCCCCGCGTGCCCCGACGCGGTCGCCGTCACCTGCTCACCACCTGGTTGTCGGTGGCCTCCTTCAGCGCCTCGTCGTAGCCGCGCGCCGCCTCCTCGACCGACTTGTCGCCGGTCGTGACGCCCTCCATGGCCTCCTGGACGGCGACGGACACCTTCGGATACGCGGGGTAGGCGGGCCGGTAGTGGGTGCTGGCGACCAGGTCGGTGAAGAACTTGATGCCGGGCTGGGCCGCGACGTAGGCGGGGTCGCTCGCGACGTCCTCGCGGACCGCGATGCCGGAGTTGGCGATGTACCACTTCTGGGCATTGGCCTTGGTCTGCATCGTCTTGATGAACGAGAAGGCCAGGTCCGGGTTGGCCGCCTTGGCCGGGATCGCCCAGGTCCAGCCGCCGGACATGCTCACCTTGCCGGGTGCCTGTCCGTGCTGGGTCGGCATGGCGGCAAGGCCCAGCTCCTTCGACCACTCGGGCCACTCGTGCCCGCTGCCCTCCAGCCAGTCCTGCGGCAGCCAGGAGCCGTCGAGCGCGATGCCGAGCCTGCCCTGCGGCAGCAGCTCACCGCGCACCTTCGTACCGAAGTTGGGGTCGAGCGCGTCGGACACCTCCGGGCCGAGCTTCTCCTTGTAGACCGTCTCGACGAACGCGAGGGAGTCCTCGAACCCCTGCCCCGCCGTGATCCACTTCTTGCTGCCCTTGTCGTACAGGGGGTCGGAGCCGCCGTCCCCCGTGCCGTACAGCAGCATCTCGAAGCCCTGCATCGTGGCGGCCTCGCCGGCGGGCTTGCCCGTGTACACGTTGAGCGGGGTGACGCCGGGGACCTTCTCCTTGATGGTGCGGGCGGCGTCGAGGACGTCGTCCCAGGTCTTCGGCTGCCAGTCCGCGGGCAGCCCCGCCTCGGCGAAGACGTCCTTGCTGAACCACAGCCCGCGGGTGTCCGTCCCGTCCGGCACGCCGTACGTCTTGCCGTCCTCGCCCCTGGCCGCCGCCTTCGCGGTGCCGATGAACCGGTCCCAGTCCGGCCAGTCGGCGAGATAGCCGTCGAGCGGCTTCAAATACCCGCTGGTGATGTCGGAGTTGATCAGGAAGGTGTCCTCGTAGACCAGGTCCGGCGCGGTCTTGGGGGAGCGCAGCATCTGCTGCAGCTTGGTGTAGTACTCCGAGTCCGGCGCCTTGATCGGCACCAGCTCGACCTTCTTCCCCGGGTTGGCCTTCTCGAACTGCTTCTTGATGTCGCCGAGATAGGTGTCCATCACCTTGACGGAGTTGTCCGTCGACTGCTTGTAGGAGACCTTCACCGTGTCCGGATCGCTGCCGGAGCCGCTGGAACAGGCGGCGAGTGCGGTGGAGGCGAGCGCGGTCAGGGTGACGAGAGAGGTGAACCGGACGGTGGGGCGCACGGGCAACGACCTCCTGCTGGCGCACGACGTTGTGGCCGGGACGGCTGCTCGGCGAACGTAGGTTGAGTGGTCTAGTCAGGTCAATGCCCGTGCAGGGGTTCGGTTCCAGAGCGCGGGAGGAGTCCGGGGGGCGTCATTCCGGATCTCCCGAGGCGCGGGCGCAGGCGCGGGCCCGTGCGGCTTCGGCGGGGGCGTCGGCACGGGTGAAGGCGTCGGCGGCGCGGAGCCAGGCGGCGCGGGCGTCGGCAGGCCGATGGGCGTCCTCGTGGGCGTGAGCCAGGGCCTGGAAGGTCTGCCCGTCGCCGTACCAGTCCTCGAACCCCTGATGGAGCTCCAAGGACCTGCCGTACGCCTCGACCGCCTCTTCCACCCGGTTCACCCTGCGCAGGGCGCTGCCGAGGTTGTGCCACGCCCTGCCTTCGCCATGGACGTCGCCGGCAGCCCGGAACAGGTCGCGGGCCCGGGTGTGGGCGTGGATCGACTTCTCCGCCTGGTCCGCCTTACCCAGGGCGAGTCCGAGGTTGTTCCACGCCATGGCCTCGTGCTGGCGGTCTCCGGTGGCCTGGTGCAGGTCGCGGGCCCGGGTGTGGGCGTCGATCGCCTCGTCCTTCCGGCCCGCCTCACCCAGGGCGGTGCCGAGGTTGTTCCACGCGATGGCCTCGTCGTGCCGGTCTCCGGCGTCCTGGTAGAGGTCGATGGACCGGGTGTAGGCGTCGATCGCCTCCTCCGCCTGGCCCGCCTCCCGCAGGGCGAGGCCGAGATTGGTCCACGCCATGGCCTCGTGCAGCCGGTCCCCGGCAAGCCGTGCGGCCACCCGCGCGGCCTGCGCGACGGCGATCCAGTCGTCGAAGTACCGCCGCCAGTCCAGGTACTCGGCCAGACACAGGGCCAGCCGCACCGCCGTGTCCGCGAACCGCTCTTCCCGACCCCATTCCACCGCAGCAACCAGACCCGCCCGCTCCCCGTCCAGCCATGCCAGCGCCTGCCCTCGGTCCTGGAACCTTTCCGGCTCCGGCTTCCCCGGCAGCCACCGCAACCGGTCATCGGCGGCATCCGTCCACCGTCGGTAGAACTCCAGCACCCGCTCCCGCGCCGCCTCCCCCTCCTCCCGCGACTTCGCATCCCCCGCCACGACACCCGCGCCGAACACCCGCACCAAGTCATGCACCCGCCACCGCATCACGGAAACCGTCCCGTTGCCGCCACCCACTGGTTTGACGAGATGTCTGGCGGCCAGATCCTCCAGCAGTGACAGCACGGACTCCGTATCGAGGCCGGCAAGTGCGGAGATCACCTCCGTGCCGGTCTCCGCGCCCGGCGCGAGACAGAGCAGCCGCAGCAGCCGGGCCCGGTCGGGCGGCAGCCGGCGATAGGAGGTCTCCAGGACGGGCCGCAGGACGAGCGAGCGTCCGTAGAGGTCGGTGCCGGGGCTGCCGTGGTCGAGGACGGCCGTCGCGTCCCCGGCATCCCGGATCTCCCCCACCAAAGACGCGACGTCCCGATGCCGTCGGCGGCGCAGCATGCCCGCGGCGATCTGGAGAGCCAGCGGCAAATGGCCGCAAAGACTTGCCAGTTCACGCAGCGCCTCGGGCTCGCGCGCCGGGCGTTCGTCCCGTTCGTCGGTGTCGAGCAGGGCACGGGTCAGAAGGGCGACGGACTCGTCCGGGGTGAGTGTCTCCAGGTCGATCAGCCGGACCGGAAGGGCGTCCGGCCGGTCCCGGGAGGTGATGATCACCCGGTGGTGGTCCGTGCCGGGGAGCAACGGCAGGTACTGGGCGGCATCCGAGGCGTTGTCCAGAAGCAGGAGCGTCCTGTCCCGTCGTTCGGCGAGCAGCGTCCGGTACGCGTCGTACCGGCGGTCCGTCGTCGGCGGCAGCTCCCCGTCCCGTACGCCGAGCGCGTCGAGCAGCGCCAGGACCGCCTGATCGGCGGTGACCGGGTCGTCGTCGTAGCCGCGCAGGTCCACGAAGAGCGTCCCCCCGGGGAACCAGCCCCGCGCGCGGGCCCGGTGTGCCGCCTCCACCGCCAGCGCGGTCTTGCCGACGCCGCCCATCCCCGTGACGGCGAAGATGAGGAGCGGCAGCGCGGCCGTGTCGTCCGTGCCGGGGGAGAGGCACGGGAGCAGACGGTCCAGTTCCGCCGACCGGCCGGTGAACCCCAGGGGGCGGGGCGGGAGCGTGGCGGTCGCTCGCGGGACCGGGCCGTGGACGGTCCCCCTGCCGCCGCCCTCAGCCCTGCTTGCCGGTGACGGGGCCGTGGAAGGTGCCGCCCCGGAAGTCGACGTGGTCGCCGCCGTACGCCGTCGGGCCGTCCCCGCGTCGTTGGGGGCCCTCCTCGGAGTCGGACGGGGCGGTGGAGTTCTCGCGGGGCCGGTGCTTGTGCAGCACCGCCACCGTCACGGCCGCGGCCTGCGCGGCGGCGCGCTCCTGCGACCCCGCGGCATCGGCCTCGTGCTTCCCCGCGTCGGCGCGGTCGCTGATGCCCCGGATCACCAGGGCGTTCACCTGGCCGCTCAGGTGGGCCGCCTGGAGGGCGCCGGAGCCCTCCATCTCGATCGCGCCCGCGTCGTTGTAGTTCCTGCGGAGCAGCAGGGCGATCTCGGACTGGGCGTCCGCCAGGACCACGTCACCCGTGGCGATCGGCATGAAGTGGGCCCGTACGCCGGCCATGTCCCGTACGGCGGAACGGGCCGCCTGCTCGAGGGCGTGCGAGCCCGGCAGCCCCTTCGGCCGGACCAGGAAGCCCTCCGGCGTCTGCTTGCCGCCGTGGATCTCGTACACCTGCGTGCCCACGACGACGTCGCCGATCCCGACGTCGTCCTTCAGGCTGCCGGCGACACCGACGAAGAACACGGCCTCGGGGCGCAGCCAGTTGATGAGCTGCGTCGTGAGGGCGGCGGCCCGTTCGGCGCCCATGCCCAGCTCGGCGAGGGCGACCTGCCATGACGTACCGGCCAGCCGCCCCCTCTCGACCCGGGTGCCGTCCTGGTGCACGAGCTCCCGCCGCTCCTCGACGTGCGCGCGGACGGCGGCGTATTCGAGGGGAAGTGCGGTCAGGACCAGAACGGTGGGCTGGATCTCCGGCATAGTCATAAGTTAGCGCCGGGAGAAGGGGATCGAGTGCCGGAACGGGACGTCACGGTGGGGCAGTTGCTGCTGGCCGAGTATCAGAGTGTGAAGGACGAGCAGAAGGCGAGGATCGGCTTCCGGGACAACCTCCTCTATGTGACGCTCGCCGTCGTGGCCGCCGTCATCGCCGCCACGGCCCAGGCGAAGCAGCCCGCGATGCTGCTGGCGCTGCCGCCGGTGTGCCTGGTCCTCGGGTGGACCTACCTCGTCAACGACGAGAAGATCTCGGCGATCGGGCTCTACGTCCGGGACAGTCTGGGACCCAGGCTGGCCGGACTCGCCGCGCACGAAGAGGATTTCGCGACCTTCGGATGGGAGGCGTACCACCGGAGCGACACCCGGCGCCGGTCCCGCAAGACGATCCAGACCGTGATCGACCTGACGGCGTTCTGCGCGGTACCGCTGGCGGCGCTGGTCGTCTTCTGGGTGAACGGGGACGCGGGCAGGCTGCTCCTCGCCCTCTCGGTGGTGGAGGCGCTCGCCGTGGCGGGGCTCGCCTCGCAGGTCGTGTGGTACGCGAAGGCGGCGTGAGCGGCCCGCTGCCGCGGGAGGGGACGGCGCGCATGGAGACGGCACTGCTGACGGCCCTGGCCGAGGGCGCCGGCGGGGACGGCGGACGCCGGGCGGTCGAGGAGCTGGCGCGGGCGGTGGGGCTCGATGCCGGCGCGTCCGCCCGGGACATCGCGAAGGCGGCGGCGGAACCGGCGCGGCGTGAGGCCGTACGGGAGTGGGGGGAGGCGGTGGCCGGCCTGCTCGCCGCAGAGCCGCCCGGCGTCGCCGGTGCCGTGGCACGCGCCATGGAGCGGTCGGCGCCGGGCAGCGGGAGCTCCTGGTACGGCGGCGACCACACCGACTTCCGGGGCGGGCTCTTCCTGCGTGAGGTCATCGGGGTACAGGTCGTGATGCAGGAGGGTGGGGCCGCCGTCCCCGAGGTGGTGGCGGGCCTGCCGCCGAGACCCGCCGGGTTCACCGGCCGGGAGCGCGAGACCGGGGACCTGCTGCGCGCGCTGGACCCGGCCGGGACGCGGTCCGGCGTGACGCTCGTGGCCGCCGTGTCCGGTCTCGGCGGCATCGGCAAGACCGCGCTCGCCGTCGAGACCGCGCACCTCGCCCGGGAACGGGGCTGGTTCTCCGGCGGCGTCCTCTTCCTCGACCTGCACGGCTACGACCCGGAGCCCGTCACCGCCGACCGTGGCCTGCAGGCACTGCTGCGTGCCCTCGGCACCCCGCCGGAACACCTCCCCACGACGACGGACGAGCGGGCGGCGCTCTACCGCTCGATGCTCGCCGCCCGGGCCCACGAGCGCGGCCCGGTGCTGATCCTGGCCGACAACGCCTCCTCGCCGGACCAGGTACGGCCTCTCCTCCCGGGCGACCCCCGGCACCGCGTCCTGGTCACGTCACGCGATCGCCTGCCCCAGCTCGGCGCGCGGCTGGTCCCCTTGGACCAGCTCGGCCCCGGTGAGGCGTACGAACTCCTCGACCGTGCCCTGCGGCTCGCCGACCCGCACGACCGCCGGGTGGCCGACGACCCCGGCACGGCCGAGCGGCTCGCCGCCCTCTGCGGGCACCTCCCGCTGGCCCTGCAGATCGCCGTCGCCCTGCTGGCGGAGGACCCGGGCAAGCCCGTGGCCGAACTCGTCGCGGAACTCGCCGAGTCCCACGACCGTCTCGACCACCTCGACGACGGCGAGCGCAGCGTCCGCGCCGCCTTCGAGCTCTCCTACCGCCGGCTGCCGCCCGAACAGGCCCGGCTCCTGCGGCTGCTCGCCCTGGCGCCGGGGCCCGAGGTGAGCGACGAGGTCGTCGCCGCACTCGTCGGCGCTGCGGGACCTCCGGTACGGGCTCAGAAGGCCCTGGCCCGCGCACACCTCGTGGAGCGGGGGCGCGAGCGCGGATCGTGGCGGTTGCATGACTTGGTGCGGGTGTTCGGGGCGGGTGTGGTGGCAGGGGACGCGGGGTTGCGGGAGGAAGGGGACGCGGCGCGGGAGAGGGTGCTGGCTCTCTACGTGCGAGGGGCGGGCGCGGCCGATGACCGGTTGCACTGGTTTCCGGGGAGGAGGGAGCCGGAGCGGTTCGGGGACCGGGGGGAGGCGTTGGCGTGGGTGGACAGGGAGCGGGCGGGTCTGGTCGCGGCGGTGGGGTGGGGGCGCGAGGAGCGGTTCGCGGGCGCGGCGGTACTACTTGCGCTGCGACTGGGGGCGTACCTGGAGTGGCGGCGGCATTTCGACGATTGGACGACCGTCGCGGAGGCCGCACGGGAGGCTGCGCGGCTCACCGGGAGACGGCTGGACGAGGCCACGGCGTGGGACAACCTCGGCAGCGCCCTGCGGGAGGCGGGCCGGGCGGAGGAGGCCGTCGATGCACACACCCGCGCCCGCCACCTGTACCGGGACGCCGGAGAACGCGACGGCGAGGCCACTGCGTGGGACAACCTCGGCCTCGCCCTGCGGGAGGCGGGCCGGGCGGGGGAGGCGGTCGACGCGCACACCCGGGCCTGCGACCTGTCTCGGGCCACAGGAGACCGCCACGGCGAGGCAAGCGTGTGGAACCACCTCGGCAGCGCCCTGCGGGAGGCGGGCCGGGTGGAGGAGGCGGTCGACGCGCACACCCGGGCCCGCGACCTGTTCCAGGCCACCGGGGACCGCCATTACGAGGGCAGGGCGTGGCACAACCTCGGCCTCGCTCTGCAGGAGGCGGGCCAGGTGGAGGAGGCGGTCGAGGCGTACGGCAGGGACCTGGAGATCTGCCGGGAATTCGAGGACTGGTACGGGGCGGGGCAGACCCTCGACAACCTGGCCCTGGCTCATGAGTTGGCCGATCACCCGGACGATGCCGCGGCCGCCTGGCTCCAGGCCGCCGAGGCCTTCACCCGCGCCAACGCCCCTGCCAGAGCCGCACAAGCCCGCACCCGGGCCGCCGGGCCGGCCCCACCCCCTTAACGCTCCCTCCCCACCCCCCGCATCCACCGGTACACCAGCTCCGGCCGGCCCACCTGGCCGTACAGCGGGCTGCGGTCCGCCCGGCCGGTGTCCACCAGGTGCTCCAGATAGCGGCGTGCGGTGATCCGCGAGATGCCCACCGCCTCGGCCACCCCGGCCGCGGTGAGGCCCTCCTCCGCGCTCCGCAGTGTGCCCGTGACCCGGTCCAGCGTGGGCGCGCTGAGCCCCTTGGGCAGCGCCGCCGGGCCGGGCGCCCGCAGGGTGGCCAGGGCGCGGTCGACCTCCTCCTGACCGCTCGCCTCCCCGGCGGCGCCCCGGAACTCGGCGTACCGCACCAGCCGGTCCCGCAGGGTGGCGAAGGTGAACGGCTTCAGCACGTACTGGACGACGCCCAGCGACACCCCCTCCCGGACGACCGTCAGGTCCCGCGCCGACGTCACCGCGATCACGTCGGTGTGGTGCCCGGCCGCCCGCAGCGAACGGGCCAGCTGGAGCCCGTGCACGTCCGGCAGGTGCAGGTCGAGCAGCAGGAGGTCGACCGGCGTACGGTCCAGCAGGCGCCGCGCCTGCGCACCGGTGTGCGCCTTGCCGACGGCCGTGAACCCCGGGACCCGCCCGACGTACATCATGTGCGCGTCGGCGGCGACCGGGTCGTCCTCGACGACGAGCACGCGGATGGGCTGCCCGGCGGTCATGCCGTGCCCCCGGACCCCGGTCTGCCCGTCAGGGCCGCCGGCGCCGGGCGGCGGCCCCCGCTCCCGTCGCCGGCGCCGTCCAGCGGCAGCCGTGCCTCGAAGCGGGCGCCGCCCCCGTCGGCCTCCGTCACGGTCAGCGTGCCCCCGTGCCGGTGCACCGCCTGCTGGACCAGGGCGAGCCCCAGACCCCGTCCGCCGGGCCCGGCCGGCTTGGTCGAGAAGCCCCGCCGGAAGAGCAGACCGGCGTGGGCCGGGTCGACGCCCGCGCCGGTGTCCGAGACCCGCAGCACCAGCTCCGAGCCCGCCCCGGCCGTCGCGGTGTACGCCGACACCGTCACCCGCGAGGGCACCCGGCCCTGCGCCGCGTCCACCGCGTTGTCGATCAGGTTGCCCAGGATCGTCACCAGGTCCCGGGCGGGCAGGGAGGGCGGCAGCAGCCCGTCGTCCAGCCGGCTGTCCTGCGACACCACCAGTTCCACTCCCCGCTCGTTCGCCTGTGCCGTCTTGCCCAGCAGCAGCGCCGCCAGCACCGGTTCGCCCACCGCCGCCACCACCTGGTCGGTGAGCGCCTGCGCCAGCTCCAGTTCGGCCGTCGCGAAGTCCACGGCCTCCTCGGCGCGTCCCAGCTCGATCAGCGAGACGACGGTGTGCAGCCGGTTGGCGGCCTCGTGCGCCTGCGAGCGCAGCGCCTGCGTGAAGCCCCGCTCCGAGTCCAGCTCGCCCATGAGCGACTGGAGCTCGGTGACGTCGCGCAGGGTCACCACCGTGCCCCGGCGCTCACCGCCCGAGACCGGCGAGGTGTTCACCACCAGCACCCGCTCGGCCGTCAGATGCACCTCGTCCACCCGCGGCTCCGACGACAGCAGCGCCCCCGTCAGCCGCGACGGCAGCCCGAGGTCCGCCACCGAGGCGCCGACCACGTCGCCGCGCACGCCGAGCAGCTCCCGTCCGCCGTCGTTGATCAACGCGACGCGGTACTGGCCGTCGAGCATCAGCAGCCCCTCCCGCACCGCGTGCAGCGCCGCCTGATGGTAGTCGTGCATCCGGCTCAGCTGGTCCGCGTTCATGCCGTGCGTGTGCCGGCGCAGCCGCGCGTTGATCACGTAGGTGCCCACGGCCCCGAGCAGCAGCGCCCCGGCCGCCACCCCGGTCAGGGCCGTCAGCTGCTCCTGCGCCCGCTTGCTGATCTCCTCGACCTTTATCCCGGCGCTGACCAGCCCGACGATCCGCCCGTCGTCCACGATCGGCGTGACCGCCCGCACCGAGGGGCCGAGCGTGCCCGTGTAGGTCTCGGTGAAGGTCTCGCCGCGCTGCGCCCGCTCGATGTGCCCCTGGAAGGGACGGCCGATTTGTTTCGGGTCGGGGTGGGTCCAGCGGATGCCCTCCGGATTCATGATCGTCACGAAGTCCACGTCGGTGTCCCGGACGACCCGCACCGCGTACGGCTGGAGGCCGGCCGTCGGGTCCGGTGAGCGGATCGCCTGGGCCACGGACGGCGAGTCGGCGATCGACAGCGACACCGACCTGGCCTGGCGTCCGGCGGCGTCCTCGGCCTGTCCCCGGTCGCTGAGGTAGGTGAACAGCGCGTACCCGACCACGACGACCGCGATGAGCACGGCCTGCATGGCGAAGAGCTGCCCGGCCAGGCTGCGGGGTCTCGGGACGCGGAGGTGCATGCCGCCAGTCTCTCGCGTGGCTGGATCGTGAACTAAATGAACACAAGGGTGACGGCGCTCACAGGCCGGGAGATAGTCGCCGCGTCCCCGATACACACCCCCGGACGTGAGCCGCACGCCGGTGATGCCGATGACGTCGTCAAGGAGGGCCGCCGTGACCAGCGATGCCGCTACGGCACCTGCCGCACCCAAAGCCAAGCGCGACCGCACGCACTATCTCTACATCGCGGTGATCATCGCGGTCGCCCTCGGTATCGCGGTCGGCCTGATCGCCCCGGACTTCGCCACGGAGCTGAAGCCGCTCGGCACCGGCTTCGTGAACCTGATCAAGATGATGATCTCGCCGATCATCTTCTGCACGATCGTGCTGGGCATCGGATCGGTCCGCAAGGCCGCCAAGGTCGGCGCGGTCGGCGGCATCGCCCTGGTCTACTTCTTCGTGATGTCGCTGGTGGCGCTCGCCATCGGCCTGATCGTCGGCAACATCCTGGACCCGGGCACGGGCCTCGCCGTCACCGACGCCGTCAAGGAGACCGGCCAGGCGCAGGTCGACGCGGAGGCCAAGGACACCACCGAGTTCCTGCTCGGCATCATCCCGACCACGATCGTCTCCGCGTTCACCGCGGGCGAGGTCCTGCAGACCCTGCTGATCGCCCTGCTCTGCGGCTTCGCCCTCCAGGCCATGGGCTCCGCCGGGCAGCCCGTGCTGCGCGGCATCGAGCACATCCAGCGGCTGGTCTTCCGCGTCCTGGCGATGATCATGTGGGCCGCCCCGGTCGGCGCCTTCGGAGCCATCGCCGCCGTCACCGGCTCGGCCGGCATCGACGCCCTCAAGAGCCTGGCCGTGCTGATGCTCGGCTTCTACGTGACCTGCGTCCTCTTCCTCTTCCTGGTGCTGGGCACGGTGCTGCGCGTCGTCTCCGGGGTCAACGTCTTCTCGCTCTTCAAGTACCTGGGACGCGAGTTCCTGCTGATCCTGTCCACCTCCTCGTCCGAGTCGGCGCTGCCGCGCCTGATCGCGAAGATGGAGCACCTGGGCGTCAGCAAGCCGGTGGTCGGCATCACCGTCCCGACCGGCTACTCGTTCAACCTCGACGGCACCATGATCTACATGACCATGGCCTCGCTGTTCATCTCGGACGCCATGGGCACGCCGATGTCGATCGGCGAGCAGATCCCGCTGCTGCTCTTCCTGCTGGTGGCCTCCAAGGGCGCCGCCGGTGTCTCCGGCGCCGGTCTGGCCACGCTGGCCGGCGGCCTCCAGTCGCACAAGCCCGCCCTGGTGGACGGCATCGGCCTGATCGTCGGCATCGACCGCTTCATGAGCGAGGCCCGCGCCCTGACCAACTTCGGCGGCAACGCGGTGGCCACCGTCCTGATCGGCACCTGGACCAAGGAGATCGACAAGGACCGGGTGAACGACGTGCTCACCGGCCGGGTCCCGTTCGACGAGAAGACGCTGCTGGACGACGGCCACGGCGCCGACGACGCCGGCGCTCCGGACCTGCCCGAGCAGGGCGGCGAGAAGGAGCTGGCGAAGGCCTGACACCGCCACGGCACCACCCGCTCCGGACGGCCGGGATCTCCCCCCGTTGCCCGGTCGCCCGGATCCCGGCCCCGCGCAGCATCTGCGCGGGGCCTCTTCCCTTTCTGACGTGCGCCCCTTGCCTTGACGTCCGCGTCAAGGCCTACGTTCGTCCTCATGCGAATCGGCGAGCTGGCCGCACGGGCCGGGACCACGACGCGGACGCTGCGGTACTACGAGTCGCGGGGTCTGCTGCCCGCGCGGCGGGGTGACAACGGCCACCGGACCTACGACGAGGCGGATCTGAAGCTGCTGCGGCAGATCAGGACCCTCCAGGACTTCGGGTTCGACCTGGAGGAGACCCGGCCCTTCGTGGAGTGCCTGCGCGCCGGGCACCCCGAGGGCGACTCGTGCCCGGCGTCCCTGGTGGTCTACCGGCGCAAACTGGCCGAGCTGGACGCACTGATCGACCAGCTCACGTCGGTGCGGGCGCAGGTGGGCGCGCAGCTGGCGCGGGCCGAGGCGGCGGTTCCGGGGGGTCCGGAGCCCAAGTGCGAACTGGGAGGACACGCATGACGACACTCACCGGGGTGGCCGAGGTCACGGACGCGGACTTCGGTACCGAGGTGCTGGGCAGCGAGCTGCCCGTGCTGGTGCAGTTCACCGCGGAGTGGTGTGGGCCCTGCCGTCAGCTGGGGCCGGTGCTCAGGGACATCGCCGCCGAGGAGAGCGGGCGGCTGCGGGTGGTGCGGATCGACGTGGACCGCAATCCCGCGACGACGCTCGCCCACCAGGTGCTCGCGACGCCCACCCTCATGGTCTTCCGCGACGGCGAGCCCGTGCGGTCGATGGTGGGCGCCAAGCCCAAGCGGCGGCTCCTGGAGGAACTGGCCGACGTGCTCCGAGACGCACCCTGACCGGCCCGGCCACGAAAAATCCCCCGAGCAATTGCGCTCGGGGGATTTCTTTGCGTATATTCGATGATTCGTGACTTCAGAAAAGGGCGTCACGAAGAAGTTCACTGAGCACAGTATATGCGGGCGGGAGTGGCATTGTCAAACAACGAATTTCCGGACGATGAATTGCGGCAGGAACAGGAATTCATCGACGGGCTGTACGCACGCGTGGACGCACTGCGCGGCGACACCGAGGTCTCGGTCACGGACGCGCTCGGGCAGGGCAACACCCCGATGCAGGCCAGGCTGGAGCGGGACATCCTCGTCGCCGAGCGCTCCGGGCTGCTCGCCGCGCTCAACGCGGTGGACGGCTCCCTGTGCTTCGGCCGGATCGACCTCGCCTCCGGCGAGGGCCACCACATCGGCCGCATCGGCCTGCGCGCCGACGACGCCGAACGCACCCCGGTCCTGATCGACTGGCGGGCCGACGTCGCCCGCCCCTTCTACCTGGCGACCGGCCACACCCCGATGGGCCTGCGCCGCCGCCGGCACATCACGAGCGAGGGCCGCCGCGTCACCGCCCTGCACGACGAGTTCCTCGACCTCGGCGACGAGACCCGCACCGGTCACGAGGACCCGGCGGGCGACGCCGTGCTGCTCGCCGCGCTGAACTCCGCGCGCACCGGCCGCATGGGCGACATCGTGCAGACCATCCAGGCCGACCAGGACCGCATCATCCGCGCCCCGCACCGCGGCGTCCTCGTCGTCGAGGGCGGCCCCGGCACCGGCAAGACCGCCGTCGCCCTGCACCGCGCGGCGTACCTCCTGTACGAGCACCGGGAGCTGCTGGCCAAGCGCGCCGTCCTCATCGTCGGCCCCAACCCGGCCTTCCTCGGCTACATCGGCGAGGTGCTGCCCTCCCTGGGCGAGACCGGCGTGCTCCTCGCGACCGTCGGCGAGCTGTTCCCCGGCGTGAAGGCCACCGCCGCGGACACCCCCGAGGCGGCCGCGGTGAAGGGCCGGGCCGACATGGCCGACGTGCTCGCCGAGGCGGTCCGCGACCGGCAGGCGCTGCCCGACCCGGTCATCGCGATCGAGCACGACCGCGACGTCCTCCTGCTCGACGACGACCTGGTCAACGTCGCCCGCGAACGCACCCGCGCCGCGAAGCTCCCGCACAACGTGGCCCGCGAGCACTTCGAGGGCCACATCCTCAACACCCTCACCGACATGGTCGCCGAGCGCATCGGCACCGACCCCTACGACGGCTCCAACCTCCTCGACCCCAGCGACATCACCCAGATCCGCGACGAACTCGCCGAGAACCCCGAGGTCTGGTCGGCGATCGACCGGCTGTGGCCGCGGCTGACCCCGCGCCGCCTGGTCGCCGACCTCCTCGCCGCCCCCGAGCCCTACCTGTCCGCCGAGGACGCCGCCGCCGTCCGCCGCCCGGTCACCCGGCACTGGACCGTCGCCGACGTCCCCCTGCTGGACGAGGCGGCCGAACTGCTCGGCGTGGACGACCGGATCGCCCGCTCCCGCGCCGAACGCGAGCGCCAGGAGCAGATCGCCTACGCGCAGGGCGTGCTCGACGTGTCGTACGCGTCCCGGACCTACGAGTTCGAGGACAAGGACGAGGAGGACGCCGAGGTCCTGCTCGCGCACGACATCATCGACGCCGAGCGCTTCGCCGAACGCCAGGAGGAGGACGACCACCGCAGCGCCGCCGAACGCGCCGCGGCGGACCGCACCTGGGCCTTCGGGCACATCATCGTGGACGAGGCGCAGGAGCTGTCCCCGATGGCCTGGCGGCTGCTGATGCGCCGCTGCCCGACCCGCTCCATGACCCTGGTCGGAGACCCGGCGCAGACCGCGGAGGCGGCCGGCGTCGGCTCCTGGTCGAAGATCCTCACCCCCTACGTCGAGGACCGCTGGGAGCACACCCGTCTCGGCGTCAACTACCGCACCCCGGCCGAGATCATGGACCTCGCGGCGCGTGTCGTCCGCGCCGAGGACCCGGAGTTCGCCCCGCCCAGCTCGGTGCGATCCACGGGCGTACGCCCCTGGATCCGCGCCACCGGCGACCTGCCGGCCGCGGTCGCCGAGGCCGCCCGGGAGCTGACCCCGAAGGAGGGCCGCCTCGCCGTCATCGCCCCGCGCGAGCTGCACCGGACCCTCGCGGCCCGCCTGGACGGCGTCACGGCGGGCGAGGAGCCGGACCTGACCCGGCAGGTCGTCCTCCTCGACCCGCGCCAGTCCAAGGGCCTCGAGTTCGACTCCGTCCTGGTCGTCGAGCCCGGCCGCTACGGCACGAGCGACCTGTACGTCGCCCTCACCCGCGCCACCCAGCGGCTCGGCGTCCTGCACTCCGAGCCGCTGCCGAAGGGGCTGGCCGGCGCGGGGTGACCCTCAGGCCGGACGCAGCCACACCGTCGCCAGGGGCGGCAGGGTCAGGCGGATGCTCGCCGGGCGCCCGTGCCACCCCTGCGGCTCCGGCTTCACCGGGCCCGGGTTGCCGACGTCGCCGCCGCCGTAGCGGGCGGCGTCGGTGTTGAGGACCTCGTGCCAGGCGGGGACCTCGTCGGGGACGCCGAGGCGGTAGTCGGGACGGACCACCGGCGCGAAGTTGGACACCGCGAGCAACGGGGTGCCGTCGGCGTCGCAGCGCAGGAAGGCGAGGACGTCGTCCTCGGCGGCGTCCCCGACCACCCACGAAAAACCGGCGGGGTGGGTGTCCCGCTGCCACAGCGCGGGCGTCTTCCGGTACACGGTGTTCAGATCGCGGACCAGGTCCAGCACGCCCCGGTGGTCGGCCGCCGCTCCGTACTGCGGATCCAGCAGCCACCAGTCGGGGCCGCGCTCCTCGGACCACTCGGCGCCCTGCGCGAACTCCTGTCCCATGAAGAGCAGCTGCTTACCGGGGTGCGCCCACATGAAACCGAGGTACGCCCGCTCGTTCGCACGCTGCTGCCACCAGTCGCCCGGCATCTTCGACACCAGCGACTTCTTCCCGTGCACCACCTCGTCGTGGGATATCGGCAGCACGTAGTTCTCGCTGTACGCGTACACCATGGAGAAGGTCATCTCGCCGTGGTGATATTTGCGGTGCACCGGCTCGTGGCTCATGTACTGCAGCGAGTCGTGCATCCAGCCCATGTTCCACTTCAGCCCGAACCCGAGCCCGCCGAAGCCGCTGGGCCCCTGGTGGTGCGTGGCCCGCGTGACCCCGTCCCAGGCCGTGGACTCCTCCGCCACGGTGACGACGCCCGGCACCCTCCGGTACACGGTGGCGTTCATCTCCTGGAGGAAGGCCACCGCGTCCAGGTTCTCCCGGCCGCCGTGCTCGTTCGGCGTCCACTGGCCCGGTTCCCGCGAGTAGTCCAGGTACAGCATCGAGGCGACGGCGTCCACGCGCAGCCCGTCGATGTGGAACTCCTCGCACCAGTACACCGCGTTGGCGACCAGGAAGTTGCGCACCTCGCGGCGCCCGAAGTCGAACTCCAGCGTCCCCCAGTCCGGATGCGCGGCCCGCAGCGGGTCGGAGTGCTCGTACAGGGGGCGCCCGTCGAACTCGGCCAGCGCCCAGTCGTCGCGCGGGAAGTGCGCCGGCACCCAGTCCATGAGGACGCCGATGCCGGCCTGGTGCAGCCGGTCCACCAGGTACTTGAAGTCGTCGGGCGCGCCGAGCCGGGCCGTGGGCGCGTAGAAGCCGGTGACCTGGTAGCCCCACGAGCCGCCGAAGGGGTGCTCGGCGACCGGCATCAGCTCGACGTGCGTGAAGCCCAGGTCCCTGACGTAGGCGGGCAGCTGCTCGGCCAGCTCGCGGTACGTCAGCCCCGGGCGCCAGGACGGCAGGTGGACCTCGTAGACGGACATCGGGGCCTCGTGCGCGGGTGTGGCGGCACGTCCGGCCAGCCACGCGGCGTCACCCCAGGTGTAGTCCGAGGCGTGCACGACGGAGGACGTGGCCGGAGGCACCTCCGTGCGGCGGGCCAGCGGGTCGGCGCGGACGGTGCGCGAGCCGTCGGGCCGGGTGATCTCGAACTTGTACAGCTCGCCCGCGCCGACGCCGGGCAGGAACACCTCCCACACGCCGGTCCCGCCGAGCGAGCGCATGGGGTGACCGGTGCCGTCCCAGAAGTTGAAGCCGCCGGCGACCCGTACCCCGCGCGCGTTCGGCGCCCACACCGCGAAGCGGGTGCCGGTCACCCCCTGGTGGGTCGTGAGGTGCGCGCCGAGCGCCTGCCACAGCTGCTCGTGCCGGCCCTCGCCGATGAGGTGCAGGTCGAGATCGCCCAGCGTGGGCAGGAAGCGGTACGGATCCTCGGTCTCCTGGACGCTCCCCTCGTAGGCGACGAGGAGGCGATAGGCCGGGACCTCGTCGAGCGGCAGCAGCCCCGAGAAGAAGCCCTCCCCGTCGTGGGTCAGCTCGGTGCGCACCTCGCCGGCCAGGACGGTCACGGCGAGCGCGTACGGCCGGAACACCCGCACCGCGACTCCCCCGGGCACCGGATGGGCGCCGAGCACGGAGTGCGGGTCGTGATGCGTGCCGGCCAGCAGCCGCTCACGGTCGGCCGCCTCGAGGGCGAGGGCCGGGGCGGGTGCCGCGGGTGCCGGGGCCCTCTTCGCCGCGGCCACTCGCGCGGTGACCTTCTTCGTGCCGGCCCTCCCGGTCGCGGCCTTCCTCGCGGTCGCCTTCTTCTCAGGCACCTTCTTCGAGGCCGCGTCCTTCGCCGTGCTCTTCTTCGCCGGGGCCTTCTTCGCCGGGGCTTTCTTCGCCGGGGTGGCCTTCGCGGCCGTCTTCTCGGCCGGTGTCTTCTTCGCCGTCTTCTTCGCGCTCTTCTCCTCGGCCGTCTTCTTCGGATCCGGACCGCTGGACGGGGGACGGGGGGTCACGGGTGGAGCCTCCTGGGCGACGGGCGGGCGGGAAGCGGGGGTGCGGGCAGCGGGGGTCAAGAGGTGACGCCGGGCCGGTCGGCCATGGCCAGGCGGCGTACCGCGGAGAGGGGCACCGGAAGCCAGTCGGGGCGGTGCCGGGCCTCGTACACCGCCTCGTAGACCGCCTTGTCCGTCTCGTAGGCGCGCAGCAGCACCGGGTCGGTGCGCGGGTCGTGGCCGCCGGCCTCCGCGTAGCCGGTGCAGTACGCGGCCCGGCAGGCCTCGGCCCAGCCTGGCACCGGGGTCTCGGCCGAGTGCGCGGCGTAGTCGAAGGAGCGCAGCATGCCCGCGACGTCCCGCACGGCGGGCTGTGGCATCCGCCGCTCGGCCAGCGGTTTCGCGGGCTCGCCCTCGAAGTCGATCAGCGACCACTGCCCGGAGGGCGACCGCAGGCACTGTCCGAGGTGCAGATCGCCGTGGATGCGCTGCGCGGTCCAGGTGCGGCCCTCGTCGGCGAGATCGGCCAGGGCGGTGAAGGCCGTGCGCAGCCCGGGCGCGTACGGCAGCAGCGCCGGCACCGCGTGGACGGCCTCCTCCAGCCGCGCGGTCATGCCCTCGACCAGCGGCCCCAGCTGGCTGTGACCCAGCGTGACCGTGGGCAGGGCCCGGGCCAGCGCGGTGTGCACCTCGGCCGTGGCCCGGCCCAGCGCCCGCGCCTCGGCGGCGAAGTCCTCGCCCTTGGCCAGTTCGCGCAGGGCCAGCTCCCAGCCGTCGGTCGCGCCCTGCACGAACGGCTGGAGCACGCCCAGCACCCAGGTCTGCCCGGCCAGCTCCGCCACCATCCAGCCCGTGGGCGCGGGCACCCGGGGGCACCCCTCGCGGGCCAGCGCCAGCGGCAGCTCCAGATCGGGGTTGACCCCGGGCACGATCCGGCGCAGCAGCTTGAGAATGAACGTATCTCCATAGACGACCGACGAGTTCGACTGCTCGGCGGTCATCAGCCGCGGCACCAGTCCGCCGCGGATCTCCTGGTCCGGGTCGCGGTCGAAGCGGAGCCCGCCCACGCGGGCCCGGGAGCGCAGCGCCTCGAGGAGGACCTCGGCGGGCCGGGTGTCGTACAGGGCGTCGTAGGCGGTGCGTCCGGCCAGCGGGCCCTCGGTGACGTGCCCGATCAGGGCGGGCGCCAGCCGGGGCGGCAGCGCCTCGCGCACACCGATCAGGAGCTGGTAGCAGTCGCCGGGCTGCTCGGGGGAGCCGGGGGCCGGCACGAGCGGCTGGTGGGCGCGCACCAGCACGTGGTAGAGGCCGAGACGGGCGTCGGCCGGCAGCAGCTCGGTGGCCGCGACCAGCGAGAACCCGGTGACCGGGCGCCCCTTGCCCGCGAACCAGCGCTGCCGCGGCAGCCATTCCCGCAGCAGCGGGTCCAGGGACGCAAGGAGTCCGGGCGGGCTCGTGACGGTGCGTATGACGGCTTCCGACATGGCGTCGCGTCCTTTCCCCGGGTCGACGGGGTGTCACTGATGCGTGCCCCGGGCGGGACGGGGGAAACCGCCCCGCCCGGGGGCTGGGGCTAGGCGGCGTCCTTGCGGAGCCGGAACCAGTAGAAGCCGTGCCCGGCGAGGGTCAGCAGGTACGGCAGCTCACCGACGGCCGGGAAGCGGACCCCGCCGAACAGCTCGACGGGGTGACGGCCCTCGAAGGCGCTCAGATCGAGCTCGGTGGGCTGTGCGAACCGGGAGAAGTTGTGCACGCACAGCACCAGGTCGTCCTCGTGCTCCCGCAGGAACGCGAGGACGGCGGGGTTGGACGAGGGCAGCTCCGTGTAGGTGCCGAGGCCGAAGGCGACGTTCTGCTTGCGGATCTCGATCATGCGCCGGGTCCAGTGCAGCAGGGACGACGGCGAGGCCATGGACGCCTCGACGTTCGTCACCTGGTAGCCGTAGACCGGGTCCATGATCGTCGGCAGGAACAGGCGCCCCGGGTCCGACGAGGAGAAGCCCGCGTTGCGGTCCGGCGTCCACTGCATCGGCGTGCGCACCGCGTCGCGGTCGCCGAGCCAGATGTTGTCGCCCATGCCGATCTCGTCGCCGTAGTAGAGGATCGGCGAGCCGGGCAGGGACAGCAGCAGGGCCGTGAACAGCTCGATCTGGTTGCGGTCGTTGTCGAGGAGCGGGGCCAGGCGGCGCCGGATGCCGATGTTGGCGCGCATCCGCGGGTCCTTGGCGTACTCGGCCCACATGTAGTCGCGTTCCTCGTCGGTGACCATCTCCAGGGTCAGCTCGTCGTGGTTGCGCAGGAAGATGCCCCACTGGCAGCCCGAGGGGATCGCCGGGGTCTTGGCCAGGATCTCGGAGACCGGATAGCGCGACTCCCTCCGGACCGCCATGAAGATCCGCGGCATCACCGGGAAGTGGAACGCCATGTGGCACTCGTCGCCGCCCGAGGCGAAGTCGCCGAAGTAGTCGACCACGTCCTCCGGCCACTGGTTGGCCTCCGCCAGCACCACCGTGTCCGGATACTGGTCGTCGATCTCCTTGCGCACCCGCTTCAAGAAGGCGTGCGTGGCCGGGAGGTTCTCGCAGTTGGTGCCCTCCTGCTGGTACAGGTACGGCACGGCGTCGAGGCGGAACCCGTCGATGCCCAGGTCCAGCCAGAACTTCAGGGCCGAGATCATCTCCTCCTGCACGGCCGGGTTCTCGTAGTTCAGGTCCGGCTGGTGGGAGAAGAAGCGGTGCCAGTAGTACTGCTTGCGGACCGGGTCGTACGTCCAGTTCGACGCCTCCGTGTCCACGAAGATGATCCGCGCGTCCTGGAACTGCTTGTCGTCGTCGGCCCAGACGTAGTAGTCGCCGTACGGGCCCTCGGGGTTCTTGCGCGACTCCTGGAACCACGGGTGCTGGTCGCTGGTGTGGTTCATGACGAAGTCGATGATCACGCGCATGCCGCGCTGGTGGGCGGCGTCGACGAACTCGACGAAGTCGGCGAGGTCGCCGAACTCGGGCAGGACGGCGGTGTAGTCGGAGACGTCGTAACCGCCGTCCCTGAGCGGTGACTTGAAGAAGGGCGGCAGCCACAGGCAGTCCACGCCGAGCCACTGCAGATAGTCCAGTTTGGCGGTCAGGCCCTTCAGGTCACCGACGCCGTCGCCGTTGCTGTCCTGGAAGGAGCGGACGAGGACCTCGTAGAAGACGGCCCGCTTGAACCAGTCCGGGTCGCGGTCCTTGGCGGGGGTGTCCTCGAAGGTGTCCGGTACGGGCTCGTTGACGATCATGTTGTGGGGGACCCTCCGATCTGCGGGGTGGACGGTCGCAGAACCGTGCAGACATGCGCGGGCGTCCGGCCCGGCTCGAGGCGCACATAGTTGGCCCTGCCCCAGTGATAGGTCTCACCGGTGAGCTCGTCGCGCACCGGCACCGACTCGTGCCAGTCCAGGCCGAGTTGCGGCATGTCCAACGAGACCGTGGCCTCCTGGGTGTGGTGGGGATCGAGGTTGGCGACGACCAGAACCGTGTTCGACCCCCGCCGCTTCGAGTAGGCGATCACCTCTTCCTTGTCCGTGTGATGGAAGTGCAGATCACGCAGTTGGCGCAGGGCCGGGTTCTCGCGCCGGAGGGTGTTGAGCCTGGTGATGAGGGGGGCGATGGTGCGGCCCTCGCGGGCGGCGGCGTCCCAGTCGCGGGGTTTGAGCTGGTACT